>JAJFJC010000141.1 GCA_021774385.1 Alphaproteobacteria bacterium | reverse complement strand
GGTTCGGTCATCACGTCGGTACCAACCAACTGACCCGGTTCGCACGTCACCCGCAAGCCACGGTCGGTCGGGTCGAGCGTCAGGCCGGAGGCGCGCAGCGTATCGGCAACGACCCCGATCAATTCCAAGGACGCGCCGATAAGCTCCACCGCGCCGCCGGCCGCACCGACCGCCATGGCATAGGTGCCGGTCTCGATACGGTCCGCAATAATATGGTGATGCGCGCCATGCAGCCGGTCCACGCCACGAACGACAATGGTATCCGTGCCGACGCCACCTATATCCGCCCCCATCGCGACAAGACATTTAGCCAAATCGGCGACTTCCGGCTCCCGTGCCGCATTGACCAGGCGTGTCTCACCTTGTGCGAGACAGGCGGCCATCATCAAATTTTCCGTCGCTCCAACGGAAACGAACGGAAACGCAATCTCCGCACCGACGAGACCGTTCGGCGCGCGGGCGTCGATATAGCCATTCTCCAATCCGATCTCCGCACCCAGCTGCTGCAATCCCTTGATATGAAGATCAAGAGGGCGCGTTCCAATCGCGCATCCGCCAGGCAGCGAGACCCGCGCCGCGCCACACCGGGCGACCAGCGGCCCGAGGACCAGAGCGCTGGCGCGCATCTTGCGAACCAGATCGTAAGGCGCCGTCGTATTGACAATATACGAGGCCGACAATGTGAGTTCCCGTCCGTCGCAGGCCGCCCCCTCGCCATTCATACCGATCTCGACACCATGCTGAACAAGAAGATTGGCGAGCGTTGCAATGTCCGCCAAATGCGGCACGCCGGTAAGTGTCAAGGGTTCATCGGTTAGCAGGCACGCCGCCATCAACGGAAGAGCCGCATTTTTTGCGCCGCTGATGCGGATTTCCCCTTGCAGCGGATTGCCGCCGCGAATACGGATTTGATCCATACCGCCTCTCCCGATGGCCGCGGTCACGGACGGGGTCCGGGCGCGGGTTGCAGCCCGTAGATCCTCCGGCAAATCGTGTGGCGCCATTTATCTCATCCCCCAACCCCCGAAGCAGGACGGCAGACCGTCGCTTGAGCGGCTTAAAACCGTTCTACTGCAGGAATATGGCGATCACAAGGCGTGGCGGGTCTCCGCCGGGCGTTTACGATACGGCGTCGTCGTCGGGTCCTTCATCAACTTCCCGTGCCCGCGTTTGCTCTTTTCTTTTCAACAAATTACGACGTAGTTCGGCAGCTAGGCGCGCTTTACGTGCGCTTGCCTTTTCACGTGTCGACACGGTGGACGTGCCGGATTTTTCCGATAACTTTTGTGCCATATCGCAACCCGAGTCGCGGTTCTTTCGTTTGATACCGCCATCCTGCATATTCCTCCACCGCGCGGCAAGCATCGCCGCCGGCTCCCAAGACAGCTTCGCCCTATTCCCCTGCACCGATGGGCACGACCGAAACATAGCAAAAACCAACTTCAGTTTCTCCTTTCCCTTCCGCGTCCGTTACGCCGAAATCGACAGGCAAGGCATCCTATTCAATGCCCACTACCTGACCAATTTCGACACCGCGACGGCGGAATATGTTCGCGCGGTCCGCACGCTCCAAGACGGACAAGATTCGCTTGCCGGCACTTACTTCCACACGGTGCGCAATCTGGTCGCATACAAGGCGCAAATCGGTTTCGATGACCAGATCGACGTCTTTGTCCACACTTCCCGCCTCGGCCGCAGCAGCGTCACATTGGTGAACGAGATTTACCGCAAGAACCGCAATACGATGCTGACTTTCGGCGAAGCCATTTAGGTGAACGCCGACCCGGAGACCCATCGTTCGATTCTACTACCGGAGGACTTTCGTACCCTTATACAGGCGTTCGAAGGTGCCTCACTGGACAATTGCTGACTTTAGAAACCGGAACGCTGACGCCTTGCCCGTTCCGCACACCTATGGCATAAGGCTGCCCGATGCCGCCGTAGCTCAGGGGTAGAGCGCGCCCTTGGTAAGGGCGAGGTCCACAGTTCAATTCTGTGCGGCGGCACCATTTTTCCTTATATTTCATAGGTGTTTAGCGAACTCCCATTTTGGGCGTCCCGCAACTTCACGCAGAACACCGCAAGAACACGCGCGCAAAGCTAGGGGAGAAACTGGGGGAAGGTATCCACGATTCGTTCGCACCCCTGCTTCCGGCGTGAGAGGCCAGTACCTTTCGCGGAATTCCGAAGCTTTTCTAACTCGCATTTCTTACCCGGGCGCGCTGCCAATGGTGGCGGCATCATTAACCTATGGAGAAGTCTGATCGGCCAACACATAAGGAGGACTGAGACGATGCCAATCCCAATTGAGAGGTTGGAGGCATTATTATAATCCCCGCATGACCCCTACCACGGATATGGCAAGTTGATCGCAGAGACGATTGCCGAAGCCCGGCGCAAATCGATCGACTATACCAAACAGACAGGCTTTGCCGTCCGGGCTGTCGACGAGGTAGCGGGGAAAGGCGCCCCGTATGCAATGGAGCTGGTGAAGCTTCGGTGGTATGAGAATGGATGATAAGACAAGCGCGCTTGCCGCCAATTAATAATCGGGATGGGATGAAAAGCAAGGCTCCCCCTCAGATGACCAGGCCTGAATGATATTCGACGGTGATATTCTAAACCGCGTATTACAGCCTACTGTTGACGTGTAGGTTGGCCTTGTCCGGGTCACATAGCCTGTCCCGCGAGCGCAATCAGCAGCATAGTCACTTGTGCAAGCCTCCACGGTTAATGGCTGCTGGTATGAGCCACCACCACGTGTGACGACACGGGACTTCCTGTATTCAATTATTCGACCACCATTCGAAAACGTGAATGACGACGTTGGCGGTCCCCAGTCCTTCACCAGAACATCAACATGATATCCCACCCAGCCGTCCAAGACTTTAGCGACTCTTTCCGACAAATCGCAGGAGGTAAGCAAGAGAATTGACAGAATGAAAATTACACGCAACTCGGCCTCCTATAGCTATGCTATAGAAGAATATACCATGATCGAGTGTTGATCCCTATCCTGGCAGAAAATTGGGAGATTACAATTTGACCGATGACGGCACATCGCAATGGCTGTATCTTGGCAGTCAGGACACTTCTATGTCGGCACCCTGAAAGGCGTTGGCCGGGTTTATCAGCAGGCCTACATCGACACCTACGCCAAGACTGCCCAGGCCAAGCTCTACACCACCAAGACCCCGATCACGGCGGCCGACATGCTCAATGACAAGGTCCTGCCCTTCCACGAAGAACACGAACTGCCGGTGCTGCGCATCCTGACCGATCGGGGCACTGAATTTTGCGGCCGCGCCGACCGTCACGGTTACCTGCTGTTCCTTGCTATCAACGACATCGAACACACCAAGACAAAGGTCAAATCACCGCAGACCAACGGCTTCTGCGAGCGGCTCCACAAGACCATTCTGCAGGAGTTCTATCAGGTCACGTTCCGCAAAAAGATCTATGAGACCGTCGAGCAATTGCAAATCGACCACGACCAATGGATCGATTACTTCAACAATGGCCGCACACATCAGGGCAAAGTCTGTAAAGGCAGAACGCCCATGCAGACCCTGGTGGACGGTAAACGTATCTGGAAGGAAAGGTTCGCAGGCTGAACATGACCTGACAGACGCCGCCTCAAAATCGGTAACTGTCAGATCGACTCTGAATTACTACTGTTCAATTCTGTGCGGCGGCACCATTTATCTCCGACCCATTCCAAATTTATTCGCGCGTGCCTTCGCCAAGCGTCTATTTTGCCGCGCGTCTGATGTGGACCAGCATCAACCGCGCTTGTTCAATACAATCCTTGGCCACGAGCGACACCGCCAGATGAGCATCGCTTGGGCCCTCCCCGGCTATTTCATGCAGGGTGATCAAGGTGCGCGTATCCTTACCCGCCTGGCTCACCAAAAACCGGTCGCCATCCTTAACCGGCAGCGCGGATGGCCACGCGGTCTTGAGCGCTTTTCCCGGCCATTTCACGACCTGCGACGCGCTGTTCGCGATCGCGGTGATCGTGACCTTGGCCGCGGTTTCGGTGTGGTAACGAATTAGTTCCCGGTCAATGCCGGGAAGCATGCAGTAGTCGCCGGTCTCCGAAATATTGATCACCAGGGCCGCCGTTTTTGACGTCACGGTTTCCTCGATCTTGCGCTTCGCGACCGCACGGATCGCTCCAACGCTGTGCGCGTCTTCCTCATTGTCGCGGATAAGACCCGATAGCGCCCTGACAAGTTTGCTTTTGCCACCGGTGCCGCCCTTGCCCTTGACCACGCCCTCGAACGGGCCGTTCAGCGTGATCGTCCGGCCTGCTTTGTCGATAAGGAGAACCGTTTTGTTTGCTGCTAACGCGATTTTCTGATTATCGCCAACCACGGAACCAACCGCGACAGAGGCCTGTGTCGATGACAGGACGACGAATTCCGCCACGGCGGGATGGGCGCCAAAAACCACTATCGATAAAACGATCAAAACCCACTTTCGCATCAGCCGGCATCCTTTCGGTTCAGCGCGCCGGTTGCGCGCGTTATTTCGTCTCCGCGACAAATACACCGTCCCACACGGGTGATGGCGGATTGCTTTCATAGGCACTGACCCGCTCGATATACATATCGTACAACTCACCAAGTTTCATCGGACGTCCCAGTTCGCGCGCCGTCGCTATTAACTCTCGCGCACGCCCCCATTCTTGGCTGCGATAGGCGGCAAGCATATCATTTTGCAGCGCGACCAATGCGCGGAAATTCTCGCTTTTGGCCAACGCTTCATCGCCCAGCAAAGCGTATATCGTAATGCCTCTGGCCTTGCCCTTGACCTGTATGAGATCCAATTCCAACGTCGCGAGCTCGGGTACCTCGCGCTCGGTCATTTCGCCAATCACGATATCGACGCCATAGGCCTTCGACTGTCCTTCGAGGCGAGCGGCGGTGTTTACCGTATCGCCAAGCACCGAATAATCGAAACGTTGCTCCGACCCCATATTACCGACGACGCATTCGCCGGAATTGAGACCAAACCCAATTTGTAACGGCACATGTTTAACGCCGGTTTCCCGCTCTTCATCCGCCAGCATCGCATTGAAACTATCCATCTCCTGCAGCATCAATAACGCGGACACACAGGCATCACGGGCATGCGCACTATTGTCGAGCGGCGCGTTCCAAAATGCCATGATGCAATCGCCCATGTATTTGTCGATGGTTCCCTTGTGCGCCAGGATGATATCGGTCAAAGGCGTTAACATTCGGTTCAATAGCCGGGTTAGTTCCAGCGCGGTCAATCGTTCCGAAAGACTGGTGAACCCCCGCACGTCGCAAAACAAAAGCGTCATATCGCGGCGTTCTCCCCCAAGACGCAACTCGTCGGGTTCGTTTGCCAGTCTCGCGACCATATCAGGCGACAAATATTGCGAAAACGCACCACGGATAAAACGCGCCTGCTGGCCATTCAGATAGGCGAGCAGTCCGCCGCCCATTCCCAACACGGTCACGAACGAAAGCGTTGGCGAGACCAATGGTACCGCAACACCCTGATATTCGAACAACAGAACCGCGCCGACCCAGAACACGCCCATGGCGGATACGCCCTCGAGCGCTTTCACCCAGGCCTTCTGATTATTGAAGGTGAGACGAACGGCGACAACGGCAATAAGAAACGCAAACAAGATCTCATAAACGAGGTTCGCCTGATTTTCGATCTTTCCGTCGAGGATCTGCGACAGCATATGCGCCTGAATTTCCACACCGGGAATCGTCCCCCGCGCGATACCAAGCTCCGTCGCGAAAGGCGTTCTATGCCGGTCGCCAAAAGGCAGGTCAGCGCCAACCAGAACGATCTTTCCCTCGAACCAGGAATTCGGATAGTTCTTCACGATATGTGCCGGATATTTTGGGAAAGCCGGCGTTCCGTCGTCCAGCCGGCCGCGATAGGCAATCCTGATTTGCTTCGTGGGCGGCTTCACGCCTATTACCGTGGCAAGCTCTCCGGTAAAGCTTTTCTCTAATCGGCCTTCGCTTTTGAAACCAGGCAATAGAAAGCGCACCGTGCCATCTCCTGGATCCTTGTAAAGGTTCGAGAATCCGTGGTGAACATCGGAAAGGTATTGTTTCTGATAGTCATGCTGCCGTTCGGTCAGACCTGTTTTCCGGTCGGTCCAGCCCGCCACGATGGGAATGGGACTGTCCAACATTGCCTTGCGCAAACGCGTGTCCTTGCCGGTTTCGGTCGGCTGGTCGAACAAAATATCGAGCCCAACCACCCTGGCCTTGGCCGTCACAAGCTTATCGATGATATCGGCGAGAAAGCCGCGATCCACGGGAGACCGATACGGCAGCGTCGCCAGCGTATCTTCGGTAATCGCCAAGATGACGATCTGCGAATGTTTCTCCCGCGCCGGATTAAAAATCGACATCCGGTAATCGGATGCCCAATTTTCAGATGCCTTGATAAAGGGAACGTAGCGCGGCGACGCCAACGCGAAAAACACGGTTACGAGAACAAGTCCCCCCTTAACGAGCCAGCCTTGCCATCCGCTCAGTTGATCCATTCAGTCACTGCCAGCGTAATCTCCAATTTCCTTAGTTCACGGCTAGCGGAAAGTCGCCGCCGCGCGAATTGATGACCGGGAATTGTGGTCGGCCGGCCACTTCCTCACTGAGATCTGGCAGCCTATTTTCGATATAGGTGGTGAGTTCGCGGATGTTGACGACATTGTCCTTGGCGTAATCCGCTTCGCCTTTCAAGCCATCGAGCAAGGCATAGGTAAAAGCCCCATGGCCCAATTGTTTAAGCTCCGTCGCGAACTGGTCCTTCGCCGCCGCGGCGACAATATGCACGCCGGAAGAACGTGCGAGGCGCGCCAAGGCCTTACGTTCACCGAATCCTCGGAACGCCTTCAGCGCCGCGCCCGACTTGCATGCATCCATGAACATCACAACTTTATTCGCGGTGATATCGCCAACCCATTTCTGCAATTCGTCGGATTTAATGCCTTTTTCACGGATTTCATCCTCGCGCTCGGGATAAACCAAATCCGCGGGGATGAGATACCAATCCTTATCGACCGTTTCGCCATGGCCTGCGTAATAAATAATAACGACATCATCCGGCTTGGTTTCGGTCAAGGAAGTTATCATCTCCTTGATATTGGCCCTAGTCGCCTCGCGGTTTTCCAGCGAGTGAAATTGTACCTCGTCGAACAGTTTACGCGGCTGCGCTTCGAAGAATTCGCGAATTCCAGTGGCGTCGGGAACACCATAATTGAGGTTCAAGGCTGGATTGCGATACTCATTGATCCCGATCGTAACGACATGCAAATTACTCTTCAGTTCCTCGCCGGTATATTCGACCGTCACCTTAGCGGGCTTACTTTCAATTCTGTCCCGGCTCAAGCCGACCAAACGGAAGCGGTTGCGCCCCGTTAGAAGTTTTACCTCGAAATCCGCACTAATTTCCTTTTCATCCTCGCCGCTGACATCCTTGGTACGGACCAATCGGCCGTTCTGAAAGAGCCGCAATTCAACAATACCGCCCCCGAGATCACCCGCTTGCACGGCTAACTCGAGCATCTCGCTGTCGGATTCGGTGTCTTCGTCCGGAGACGAAATGGCAACGACCGGTGGTGTCGCGAACTGTACCGAAAGATTCGGCCGCTCTTCCTTTTCCACCTGTTCCTCGCCGGCGGACGCCCGCGACAGAAGACCTGGTTCATAGTGGCTTTCCGCGAAACGATCGAGGTCGAAGGCATTGTCCTCCGCGGTCCAGGCAACGGCTTCCAGCGCATCACCCGCGCCATCGAACTCACCTTCCGAATTGTAAACCGCCCAACCGTCGGTCGTCGAAATCGCCTGCGCCAACTCCGCACCGTTATCACGCTCGAATACACGTGTCGTCCCGTCGAGGCTCGCGGTGTGAACTACTTTTTCGTCCGCACCGAACGCTATACCGGTAATTGCGTCACCATGGCCTTCGAAGGAAGCAGTCCGCTCCCCGGACTCGGCATCGAAAACCCGCAAGACGCCATCGTCTCCCGCAGCCGCCAGTCGATCGCCGCCCTCGGTCACCGCAATGGATCGAATAGCATCGCCGCTTGCCTCGATTGCAACCAATTCCTCGCCCGTCGTCGCATCCGCGATGCGCACACGACCATTTTCCCCCGCTGTAAATACCTTCCCACCATCTTGGGAGAACACAGCCGCCAAGACCTCACCATCGTGAGCGGAAACGGTGTAAAGCGGTTCACCGGTATTGAAATTCCAAGCCGATAGCCGGCCATCCGCCGTTCCCGCCACGAGCGTTTGCCCGCTCTCCTCAATGGCAACGCTCCGAACCGCTTCCCCTTCGGTCGTGACGCTCGTTCGGTCCTCGCCCGTAGCAGCGGACCAAACCCGAACCGACCCGTCCGCGTGCCCGGTTACGGCTATTTCACCGGAGGCCGAAAGCGCAACCGAAAGTGCCTGCGTGCCGGCACTATAGCGAGAGACCTTCTTGCCGCTGTCCAAGCGCCAAACCTGCGCCTCTCCGTCCTCACCGAGAGACACGAAGAGTCCGGCCGCCTCGGAGATCGCGATTTTGATTGCTTTGCCGTCATGGCCTTCGAGGCGCGCAAGTTCGCGTCCCTCGTTCAGACTCCAAAGCCGTATCGTTCCATCTTCAAGCGCCGTCACCATCCGGTCCGACTTCGCCGCAACGGCGACCGCATGAACCTTCGACACCTTGTCCATGTCGACGACCGGGCGTGCGTTCAAAATTTCCGTGATATTTTGGTTGATTGCTTCACTGATAGCACCAGCCACCACGCCGGAAGTAATCGACCCAATAAAATTACCGGTGGTGAACTGAGCCAATGCCGTATTTGGACTTAGTGTGAATGCCGTTAACGCGAAGATACCAACCGTACCGCAAAATTTCGATAAACGTTTCATAGCTAATAACTCCACGTTGGCTCCCAACACTCGAATTTCGTCGGTCGCATTTGCATTTCCTGCCAAACGTCGTTTCTCCCCCACGCCGTTCCTATGAATGGAGTATAGTATCAACTTATGTCCTCCAGCTGTGATGGCGACCACATCGAACGACGTTACGATCGTGTTCAACACCGCCAGCACAACGCAGAGAATCGGGCATAGTATCAATTGTGTACGATACTACCTTGATATGGCTTGATTAAACAATCCAGCTATTCGAGAAGTACCCGGAAGCCCGGAATATGTGAATTTCCGATGGTTTGGGTCGGCTGTAACGCGGAAAGGATCAAAGATGGTTAAGCGAATTGTACTTTGGTTCTTCGGCATAATCCTCCTTGCCGCAGTCCTCAGCATTTTTCTGCCCGATCATGCTCATGTGGAGCGACGAATAACGATTAAGGCTGTCCCAGCGGCGGTATTTCCATTCGTCAACAACCCAAGAAACACCGAAAAATGGTCTCCGTGGCTCGAACGAGACCGAAATGCGACATTAACCTATAGCGGAGCCGCGGCCGGCAAAGGGGCGAAGCTGGCATGGCGCAGCGACGTGCCAGACGTCGGCGCCGGCACCCTCGAGATCATCGAAAGCAAGCCGAATGAACTAGTCCGCGTCGCTTTATCGTTCGAAGGCCATGGCGATGCGACGAGTTATTATAAACTCAAACCGGAAAATGATGGCACCTCGGTAACCTGGGGCTTCGACAGTATGTTGGGATGGAACCCGGTGAAACGATATATGGGCCTTATGTTCGAGGCTTGGATTGGGGCGGACTATGAGCGCGGATTGCAAAATCTGAAAAGTGTCTTGGAGGGCGGCTAATGCTAGGCGTTCGATGTCATGATGCGTTACGCTTATCCCACAAGACGGGGTTACGCCGCTAAATCATATCTTCACCGCGCCACGCCGGCCCAGTTTTTAGGCCGCATTCACAGTGCATTGTCATGGATCAAGGCGACCGCAACAAGCCTTACTAAAATACGAATTCGAATTTAAAATTGGGGAAACTGATGACTGAAAGCCTATTTGACCGAATTGGTGGCGAAGCAGCAGTAGAAACCGCCGTTGATATCTTCTATCGCAAGGTGCTGAATGATTTGTCGATCGCCGCGTTTTTTCTGCATACCGATATGGACGCACAACGCGCGAAACAGAAATCCTTTCTAACCATGGCCTTCGGCGGACCCAACGATTACACCGGAAAGGACATGCGCACCGCCCACGCAGACCTGGTTCGCGATGGGCTGAATGAAACGCATTTCGACGCCGTCGCCGGCCATTTAAAAGGGACTTTGGAAGAGCTTGGTGTCGATGACGGTGCAATCACCGAAGTTATGGCGATCGCGGAAAGCACACGCGACGACGTGCTTAACCGTTAGCAGCGTTTTGTCCGACTCTAAAACATTCAGTATTACCTATGGTGAGGCGGTCGTCGAATGCCTGCCTGGCGAAACGGTGTTGAATGCGCTGTTACGAGGTGGCATCGAAACACCCTATTCCTGCGGCAACGGATTGTGCCTGACCTGTATCGCGAAGGTCGAACAGGGAACCGTACCGGCGGAATCCCAAATTGGCATCAAGGATACCCTACACGCACAAGGCTATTTTCTGCCATGCGTGTGCGAACCGACCGAAGACCTAGTAATTTCCCAGCCGGAAGACGCTGCTCTATTCGGCCGCGCCATTGTCACCAACGTCGATCATCTATCCGAAAACGTTTGCCGCGTCCAATTGATGCCGGCAATGCCCCTTTACTATCGTGCCGGCCAGTTCATCAACCTGCGTCGGTCGGACGGCATGACCCGGGCATACTCGCTGACAAGCGTACCGAGCCTCGACCGTCATCTTGAAATCCACGTAAAACGGCTGCCGCGCGGCGGGATGAGCAACTGGATCTACAGTGATTTGAAGCCGGGTGAATCGCTCGACATTCAAGGACCCAACGGCTCTTGTTATTATATTCCGGACAAACGCGATCAACCGTTACTCCTTATTGGAAACGGTTCCGGCCTTTCGCCCTTGTTGGGTATTGCCAGGGATGCGCTTTACGACGGGCATATCGGGCATATTCATCTCTATCACGGAACCCGGTCGAGCGGCGGCCTGTACATGGATGCCGCACTTCGGAAGCTCGACCACGAGTGCGATAATTTCACCTATTCGGCATGCCTGTCGCGAGAGGAAACGCCTGAGACGCAGCATGGCCGGGCCGAGGATGTCGCCCTCGCCGATCATGCGGATTTAAGTGGTTGGCGGGTCTATCTTTGCGGTTATCCGCCAATGGTCCGCGACGCGCAACGCCGCGCCTTCCTTGCCGGGGCCACCTTGCCCGATATTTTTATCGATCCGTTCGAGTTGCGCGATTTGCGAAAAGAGCCGCGCGATTAGGGCGCTTCAGGAAGCGCGCCGTAAGTAGAGGTGCGCTACGAAACAACCGCAAAACGACAATATTATTCCGCGGCGACACTAGCGATTAAGCCATTACGTCTATCTTCCGCGAGGGCGGTCTCCGCACGCTGCGTGGGATTGCCCAACCCCGCGCCACCGGGAGTTTCCACGATCAGCCGGTCGCCAGGCGGAATTTCCTGAAAGCCCTTACCCTTCAATTTTCGGCCCGAAGCGAGCCCAACATAGCCGTTCGCGCCATCAGAGCCGCCATCGCGCCCGCGTGGCGCATGGTCGATACGATCAAACGAGGCAAGAATATCGAAGGGTTGGCCGTGCCGGTTCTCAACCTCGATCGACTGACCATGCCCACCGCTATATTTCCCCTCCCCGCCTGAATTCGGGCGCAATTCCTTTTTCCAGAAGACCAAGGGCGCGATCGATTCCATAATTTCAATCGGGTTCGCGCGGACACCGCTGGGAAACGCGGTGGCCGAAAGGCCATCCTTCACGGGACGCGCGCCGGTACCGCCATTCGTGACAACCGTGACGACATAACCGGCGCCGGCTTCGTTCGCACCCAGATTACGCCCGCGCATATTGAGGTTCCATAAACACGACGTCCCTTCCGCCGGCACCCGCTCGGGAATCGCCTGGCGCAGACAGCCGAACACAACGTCGGGCAACATCTGACCGGTAATGTGGCGCGAGGACACCGCCGCCGGCTTGGGCGCATTCAGAATGCAGCCCGGTGGCGCCGATACCGTAAAGGGGCCCAGCGAACCGGCATTGTTCGGTACCCCGGGCGACACCGCGCACGCGACCCCAAAACAGGTATAGGCCGTCGTATAGGCATGCGGCACATTGATACCCCGGTTCGACATCGGCGAAGTGCCGTCATAATCGACATGGATGCCCTTGTCCGAAATCGTCAAGGTCGCGACCAGATCAAGCGGGGCGTCATAACCATCGACCGCCATGGTGTTCTTGTAGACGCCCTTTGGCAGTTTCGCGATTTCCGCCAAAACCGCCTCGCGCGAGCGTTCGATGATATAGCCGCCCAGCATATCCAAATCGTCGAGCGCGAATTCATCCATCATCTCCGACAAACGCTCGCAGCCGATATCGTTACAAGCGGCCAGCGAATAGACATCGCCCTCCGACTCGACCGGCTGGCGCGTATTCGCCCGTACCATGGCCATCAGAGTTTCATTCATCACGCCGCGGTCGGCGAGTTTCAGAAACGGAATATAGATCCCTTCCATATGCACATCGGTGGCGTCGGGGCCGAAGCCGATACCGCCGATATCGATCAGATGACTGGTGCAGGAAAACAACGCGACCAACTTGCCGTGATGGAAGGCCGGCGTGGTCAGCACGAAATCGTTGAGATGCCCTGTGCCCATCCACGGATCGTTGGTGATGTAGATATCGCCTTCTTTCATTTCCGCAACGGGGAAGCGGTCGATGAAATGCTTCACCGACTCCGCCATCGAATTGACATGGCCGGGCGTGCCGGTAACCGCCTGCGCCAGCATCTTTCCTTCAAGGTCGAACACGCCGGCGGACAGGTCACCGCATTCCCGCACCAGAGAGCTGAACGCGGTACGGATCAGCGTCTGCGCCTGCTCCTCCACCACGGCGATCAAGCGGTTCCACATGATCTGCATATTGATGCGATCGATACCGGTACTCATACCCTCTGCTCCTCAATCAAGCGTGGCGGCCACAGTCCCTGATCCGCGTGGTGAAATCCAGAAAATTCAGAAGTCCAAATGAATTAATAGCCCAGCGCACAGCCATCCTTGCGTGGGTCGGAACCACCGGTGAGGATGCCGTTCTCCCAATCGATCAGGATCGCCTGGCCGCCGCCGACCGGCTTCTCGGGTGCGGTTACCTTGTGGCCAAGCGCCTTGAGCTTTTCAACGGTCTCTTCCGGTATGCCGGCCTCGACTTCCACGTCACCGCCCGGCGGCGCGAAGATGCGGGCGAGGTCGATGGACTCCTGCACATCGAGACCGAAATCGATAAAGTTACCGAGGAAATGACTATGCCCGACGGCTTGATAATGCCCGCCCATGACTCCGAACGGCATCACCGCCTTACCGTCGCGAGCCAGCATGCCGGGGATGATCGTATGCAGCGGGCGTTTACGCGGCGCGATGCAATTCGGATGTCCCGGCTCGACGACGAAACCGTTACCGCGATTATGCAGCATGACGCCGCTTTCGGGCGCCATGATGCCGCTGCCGAATCCGGCGAACAGCGAATTGATGAAGCTGACCGCGTTGCGGTCCTTATCGACGACGCAAAGATAGACAGTGTCGGCATGCGCCGGCATATCAGTCGGCAGCGGCGGTGTCATGGCGCGGTCGGCCACGATCGTATCCCGCAGTTCGTCCGCGCGCTCAAGTGACAGCATCCAATCAATCGGCACCTGCGCCTGCGCCGGGTCGGCCACCGCGTCGTCGCGGTCGCGATAGGCCACGCGCGTCGCCTCGACCAGCAGGTGCAGCCGTTCGGCGGAAAGCGGGTCCATCCCTGAGAAATCATAACCGGAGAGAATATTCAACATCTCCAGGGCGATGATCCCCTGCCCGTTCGGCGGACATTCATAGACATCGTAACCGCGGTAGCTGGTCCGCACCGGCGTCACATATTCGCCCTTGGCTTCGGCGAAATCCTCCATCGTGTGCAGGCCGCCGAGGTCCCGTAAATGACCGACGATATCCTCGGCGACGCGGCCGAAATAAAAGGCGTCGCGGCCTTTCTCGGCAATTAGTTCCATCGTGTCGGCAAGCGCCGGTTGGCGATGCATGGTGCCAACCCTGGGCGGCTTGCCACCGGGCAGCATGACTCGTTCGGCGTTCGGATCGTGCCGCAAGGTCGCCTCCGCCCCGGTCGCGAAATCAACCGACACGCGGCTGTGGATCGGGTAGCCCTCACGCGCAAAGGTGATGGCCGGCCGCAACACCCGGTCGAGCCCCATCGTCCCGTAATCCTTGAGCAGCGTCGACCAGGCGTCGATGGCACCCGGCACCGTCACCGAA
>JAJFJC010000015.1 GCA_021774385.1 Alphaproteobacteria bacterium | reverse complement strand
GACCCAGACCGTGTGAGAACGCTTGGGGAATCACTCGTGTGACGGATCATCGAGGTTTGCTTGGTCGTTTTACCGATTTTGGGGACAATTTCGGCTGGCGCGGTCCTACGGATCGAGAATTGCGCCTCTGAGCGGCTATTTGCTCGGATGCAGGTGCAAATAAAGCCGACGCGCACCTATGCCGCCTTCATGGCCGCGATCAGCGGGTCGATGCCCATGATGTTGATGACGCGCTTGAGATTGTAGGCCAACACGTGCAGCGCCATTTCGGTCCGGACCCGTTTCAGCGTCTTCATTTGGAAGTGCGTATAGCCCATCCAGGATTTGATGGTGCCGAACGGATGCTCAACAGTTTCTCGCCGCTGACGCATCTTCTCCGGATGTTCGTCGAGCCGTTGCTGGACGGCCTCAAGAACTTCTTCATGTTCCCAGCGCGTGATCCGATGCTCCTTGCCCGTGGTGCATTGGTCCTTGATGGCGCAGTCCTGGCAGACATTGGTCCAGTAGCGGTGCAAGGTCCGCCCCTTTTCCACATTCGTAAAGTGGTAGACCAAGTGCTCACCCGCTGGGCAACGATAGACATCGTCCGCGGCAAGATAGACGAAGTCCTGCTTTCCAAACCGCCCCTTCGCCTTGACGCCGGAGGTCAGCGGTTTGGGAAGGGTGACCGTGATACCGGCATCATCACAGGCCAGGATCTCATCGCCGTCGTAGTAACCGCGATCGGCGACGACCTCCAGCGCATCGGTCTCCAGAACAGCCTTTGTCTGCTCGGCCATGGCGGAGAGTTGCGCGTGGTCGGTTCCCATATTGGTCACTTCGTGGGCGACGATCAGATGATGTTTGATGTCCACCGCGGTCTGAACATTGTAGCCGACCATGCCACTGCCCCGGCCGCTGGTGGCCATCGAGCGGGCGTCGGGATCGGTCAGGGAAAGTTGCTTGTCCGGCGCGGCCAGCATCTCGACCTCTAGCTTTTCCAGGCGACGCATCTCCTCCTTCAAGATGACGATCTTCTCTTTCAGGCGCGCGGTCTTGGTCGTGCGCGCCAGCGACGGTTCCTGCCGGTCGGCGCTGTCCATCTGGTGCAGATAGCGCTCGACGCTCTCCTCGACCTGTTCCTTGCGGCGCTTCATCTTCGCCCGCGTGAAGTTCCGGTCCCGGGCGTTGACCGCCTTGAACTTGGAGCCGTCGATCGCCACGCTGGCGTCGGCGAACAGTTCAAGCTGGCGGCACAGCGCAACGAACTGGGCACACACCTTGCGGATCGCTTTGCCATAATCCTTGCGGAAATCGGCAATCGTCTTGTGATCGGGAACCAAACGGCCGGTCAGCCACATCACTTCAACGTTGCGCCCGGCCTCCCGTTCAAGCCGCCGGCTCGATTGAACACGGTTGAGGTAGCCGTAGATATAGAGCTTCAGCAAAGCCGACGGATGGTACCCCGGCCGACCGGTCGCGCGCGGTGCAACTCGGACAAACCCCAAGCCGCCAAGATCGAGCGCATCCACGAATACATCGACAACACGCACGGGATTGTCATCGCGAACCCAGTCCTCCAACTGCTCGGGAAACATCGTGCTCTGGCGACGGTCGATACCCTCAACGAAACGCTTCATCAGAACCTCCGCCAATCACATGGCGAGATTCTATCAGACATCACGTTTTCACACAGTCTGGACCCGCAGGCGACGTGGGCGGCGTATCGGCGTCGGCGCTCTTTCTTTGCCTATCATGCCAATTATCTGATCGACAACGAACGCGGTATCATCGTTGGCGCCGAGGGCAACCGGGCAAATCGGGTCGAGAAGAAGCGGAAAGTAGGACGGTCGTGCACGAGGAGGAAGAACGACGCTGGAGCAAACCAGTTCCGATCAGCCAGAAACCGAACAAGGAAAGCGGGGCCGGCTCAGGAAACGAATAACGAATGCGGTAGTTTCTGCCGAACCGAGAGATCCGCAGAAAAAGCTTCGAACCCTGACATAGCCCCCCTACGAACGCAGTAACGGGGGAAACCTTTATGACCTGTTTGCAGACTCCGGCCGGCAGGCTTCGGCAGATCGCAGAAGACTGTCTATCGGGCCAACCCGTCGAGACCGAACTCGCGTTCTGGTTCGGGCTATCGTTGCGGCGGTTCCTGGACCGCCATACCGCATCAATGGAAGAAGCGCTTGGGTTGAAGTATCCGCGCGGCGGCGTTCCCTGGTGGCTCGAAGAGGCAATCAGAGAGCGCGACGGCGCGCTACGCCGATTGGCAAGCGAATTTTTTCCTGAAATGACGGCGGCCGCGACGGCAAAGACAATTCATTCCATGGCGATCCGCTACGCGGCATCCAGCTGGCGGTTCGACAAGGATCGCGAACAACCGCCTTGCGAATTTGCGGGCACTGTGAAGGAATATCTTTGGACCGCGTTCAAATCCGGCGCCACAATGCCGATTGGCGAACGCCAACTGCGCAATATTCTCGTCCATTGAGTAAGTAGTTGGGAAATGCGAACCGCTTTGAATTTTTTGTCGGGAGGCTTTCAAATCACCGTATCGGGTTCACTCCCACATCCGTTTCATTTGTGTAGGTTTTAGACCGGTCAATGGCCAAACAACGAATTGAGACCAGAGATTGACTTCGACACGCCAGACAATCGAGCTGACAATCGAGAGGGTCTTCGCCTGGATAGGAATTCTGACGATTTCCGGATACACGGCTTGCACCTCCGCGCAAGAATTGCGCCGGGAGGTTGAAACCACCGACACCGTGACGGTTACGGATTGGGAGCAAGGCTTTGTCGATGTCACGGGAAGCGCGACAGCCCGGTTCACAGGGAACCGCTTGCAGGAAGAGCTGATGGCGAAAGCTGCTGCCCGCCTTATCGCGCAAGCGCGCCTGGTGGAAATCCTCCGCGGTATCCGCGTGACTGGAAAAACGACGGTCGAGAACTTCGTCGTTGCTGATCAGCGCCTCAGCGCGCGCTTCGAGGGATTTGTTAAAGGTGCGATAACGCTGGCTGACTCCTTGGAATGGCGGACTGACCCGGCTGCCGATCGAGGCGAAGTTCCGCTCGCGACAGTCAAATTGCGCCTTTGCATGACGCGGTCGCATGTACTATGCCGACATCGTCCGTCTTCGTTGATCAATGCGCTGCGGGAAGGAAACATCACCGCGCGCTCAGCGAACAAAGCGAAAGAGGTCCGCCCGGCGACGCGGTATACGGGCTTGATCGTCGATCTCGAGGATCGACTGTTTTTACCGGTCCTTCTTCCCGAAATCGTGACGCGATCTGGCACGGTCGTTTATGGTCGCGGCCAAGTGGATGAGGGCGTGTTTACACAACGTG
>JAJFJC010000140.1 GCA_021774385.1 Alphaproteobacteria bacterium | reverse complement strand
CTGTCCATCATGGCGTAGCTTAGGGTCTGTGGTTTCGTCGCTTGTTGCGTCCGGTAGCCGTCTTCAACTATCTGCTCGCGGTCGAAGCGTTCGGCCCATTCCACCTCCTCAGAGGTTTGCGGGCCATCCGGGTGATGCATCGACATCATATTGATATGGATCGCCTTGCAGGACGGAACGTGTTCGAAGCCAAGCCAGCTTGAAATCGCCGCGCCCCAGTCGCCGCCTTGTGCCAGATAGCCGTCATATCCCAAGACGTCTGTCATCAGGGAGGCAAACACCCCAGCGATCTTTCGGGGACCGTAGGGGCGCGGCGGCTTTCCCGAAAACCCGAAACCCGGCAGGGACGGGGCGACGACATCGAAGGCGTCCTCGACCTTGCCGCCGAAGCGTTCCGGATGCGCCAAGGGCTCAATGAAATCGAGGAACTCCACCACGGTGCCCGGCCAACCATGACTGAGAATCAATGGCATCGGCGACTGACCGCTGCCTTTTTCATGAATAAAATGAATGTCAAGGCCGTCGACCGGTGCGGTGAAATGGTTATACCGGTTGATGGCGGCTTCCTGTTTCCGCCAATCGAATTCCTCGACCCAATAGGCGCAGAGTTCCTTCATGTAATCGAGATTGGCGCCATAGGCCCAGCCGCCATCCACCGGCATCTCGTGCCAAGGATAGTTGGCGACGCGCGCCCGGACTTGGTCGAGCGTATCGTCGGGAATATTCAGATGGAAGGGTTGGATAGAGCTCATATCGCGGCCCGTTCTACCAGCCCACGGCATAGGCCGAGCGCCGGGGGTCTGCGCCGGCATGGCGGATACCGGTTTCGGCGTCGACGCGGACGGTGCACACCGAACCGGCCAGCCATTTGAAGTCCGGCCACCATTCCACATCGTGACCGAGGCCGGAGAGCGTCTCACCGGTGCTTTTCTCGATCCGGCCTTCCAGATTGATGCGCCCGGGTTGATAGGCATGCGGCAACGCCGATCCCGGCCAGCTGTAGCTGGCGAAGCGCGGTGCCTCGACGGCGGCCTGCGGGGTCATGCCAAATACATTCACGTTAAGAAACGCTTGAAGTTGCGCCTGACCGACAACTTCGCTCCCCGGTGAACCGAAGGGCATGACGAAGTCGCCCTCGCGCCGCGCCAACATGGGGCTGGCGGACATGCGCGGCCGCCGGCCCGGCCCGACACAGGCGGCGTGGTTGGGGTTGGTGTGCGCCCGCGATCCCCACATGGAAACGGTGATTCCGGTTCCCGGTGTCACCGGTCCGCTGATCACCGGGTCACTGGGGGTGGCGGAAAATATATTGCCCGTTCCATCGACGACGCAGAGATAGGACGTTTCCAAAGGTTGCGCCGCGTCGCCCGTGCCCGGTGGGCTACTTGATGGATCGGGCATCCAGGGTGGCGGGACGCGTCCGTCGACCGTTCCGGCGGGCGGCATCTCGGGCCAGGCCCGGTCGGGCCGAATCAGGCCGCGGCGCTCTTCCGCGTAGGGTTTGGACAGCAAGGTCTCCAGCGGAACATCGATGAATTTAGGGTCGCCGTAATAAAATTCACGATCGGCGGCGGCCAGCTTCAACGCCTCGGCAACGGCGTGAATATATTCCGGCGAGTTGTGCCCCATGGCGGCCAGGTCGATCCCTTCGAGAAAGTTCAGCGCCTCGAGGATCATCGGGCCCTGACACCAGGGGCCCGTTGAATAGATATCGGCGCCGCGGAATTGCGTCCGGCAGGGCGCCTCGAATTCGGCGCGGAAATCGGCCAGATCTTCCATCGTCATCAAGCCCCCTTCCTCCTGCTGGTGACGGACGAGAGCGGCGGCGATGTCGCCTTTATAAAATGCATCCCGTGCCGCTTGTAGGCCCGCGGCGCGTCCCTTGCCGGCATGAGCCGCTTCCTCATCGACCAAATATTCCAGTGTCCTCGCAAGATCGCTTTGCACGAAAGTCGCGCCGACATCGGGAACCTGGCCATTGGGGGTGAAGATCGCCGCGGTACCGGGCCAGACGCTGAAACTCTCGCGCTTGTTGGCGATGCATTCGCGCATCATCGGATACATCGGGAACCCGTCCCGCGCGAAACGGATCGCCGCCGCCGCGACCTCGCCGAATGACATCGTGCCGTGGCGTTCCAATACGGTGAGCCAGATATCGGGTGCGGCGGGCACCACGGTGTGCAACAGACCCGCCGGCACCCGTCCGCCATGATGTTCGTGGAAATAATCGCAACTCGCGGCGCGCGGCCACGGGCCGACACCGCTGACCGTGACGACCTGTTGCGTATCGGCGAGATAGATCAGCGTCGGCGCGACACCGCCGAAGCCCACGAATTCGCTTTCCAAAACACAGGTTGCGAGGCCGGTCGCCACGCCGGCGTCGATGGCATTGCCACCGGCTTCGAGTATTTGAAATCCGGCTTGTGCGGACAGGTGGTGACCGGATGCGACGACGTGTTTCATGGCCATGACATTGGGCCGCAGCGGTTGTGGGGCGGTTTTCGAACTTAACGAGAGTGACATGTTCCAATCCTCTTCAAGACATCGTCTCACCAGCAGGGTGCCTGGCCGGTACGGAATTGTCTCCGACAAGCATCAAGGACGCAAATGCGATGGGGACAAGCCACCGCGAATGGCAGAATCGTGCTTGCGCGCTTAAGGCCCTCCCAGGGGCCAATTTCTATTTTTTTGGCTGAACGGATGACCCGGCGATGGAACTGGCTATAGTGCAACAGGTAGCGCAATGGAGGTCGGGAAAACGAATGTTCAAGGTTGGAGATACGGTTCGAAATATCACTGCTAATGTCGTCGGCGTTGTTGTCGAAACAGACGGTGACACCGTCTATCTTGAGCAGTCAAACGGCTGCGAGGTGGATTTCGCGGCATCCACGTTGGTGTTGGAAAACCAGTTTCAGGCAAAGCACGACGCCGCCGTTGGCGCCGATGCCGGATCGCATGAAAACGATGCGCTCTACAACGCCGTGATAAGCAACTTGTACCCCGCCATTATTGAAATGGGGCGGGCTTCCCATGTCCAGATCAAAAGCATTCCCGGGGTCGCTCCAAAAAACTGGGATGCCCTGAGTGCCTTGCAGAAGCTCAATGCCATTTCCGAGGCAACGGCGGTTCCCGTGAAGACGTGGATTGATTCGAACCAACCGGGTGCGAAGACGCCGATGGGGAAACTTCAGCTATCGATATTGGCGGCGAACGCACAGAAATCATAGCCCCCAAGAATCATAGCCCGGCGCCCCCTTCCCCTTCGATAGCGCAGCGACGCTCAGGCTACACCTGCTAAAGTACTCTCCTCGTCCATGGCGACAGCTATTCCGACTGCGGTACCGACGCGCTAACATGGTGGTTGAAAAAACATGAACGAGCAGATTTGCCATGAAATCCAATAACGAAACGCGGAACATCAATGGTGTCCAGGTTCAATTCACCGTGGACGGCCCAGAAGATGCGCCCGTTCTGACCTTCGCCCACGCCTTGTCGCTCGACTTGAGAAGTTTCGACCCTCAGGTTCCAGCCCTTCGGAACCACTACCGGGTCATACGGCTCGACCTTCGCGGACATGGTGGCACCGACCAAGGTGGCGGGGCCTTTACCATCGAGGATTTGGTCGACGATGTGGTTGGCCTACTCGATCATTTCGGTGTCGAAAAAACGCATTTCGTGGGCAGTTCGCTTGGCGCCATGGTGGGATTCGCGCTCGCGTTCGATCATGCGGACCGGTTGTCCAGTCTCACCTTCATGGCGTCCCAAGGGGCATTGCCGCCCGAACGCATCGCCCCCGCGCGTGAAAGCATAGCGGCGATGCGTGCCTCCGGTGCGACGGCCGATACGACGATGGCGGCGCAAGCCGACGCACTAATACAGCGTTTGGTACACGAGCCTGACGAGGCCGCGCACCCCGCGCGGTTCTCGCTGCTGCGCCAGATTCTAGGAACCACGACCTTACTTGGGCAGGCCCGCGCCTATGAAGCGATCCTGGCGATGAATTATGACAATCGGCTCGACGAAATAAGCACCCCGACACTGATCCTGGCCGGTGCGGACGACACCTCCACCACGCCTGCGCGCATGCAAATGTACAAGGACGGGATCGCAGGCGCGCGAATGGAACTACTCCCCGGCGCCGGACATTTCCCGAACTTCGAACAGCCGGATGCCGTCAACAAGGTCCTGCAAACATTCCTGAGCGAGCTAAGCTGATGCCCGAAGAACCCGTTGTGGATGTCCTAATCATTGGTGCTGGCGCATCCGGCGCGGCGGTGGCGTGGAGCCTGGCGGACACCAAGATGCATATCGTCTGCCTCGAACAGGGCGGATTGATGAACCCGTTGGAGTATCCGAGCACCGGGCGCGATTGGGAGGCGCGCGGTCAAAGCGATATGGCCATCAACCCCAACCAGCGAGGCCTCCCATCGGACTATCCGATCAATGAGGACGCCTCGCCGATCATGGTCGCCAACTTCAACGGCGTCGGCGGCGGCACGGTTCTCTATGCGGGGCACTATCCGCGCTTTCATCCCTCCGACTTCCGGGTCAAGAGCCTCGACGGAGTCGGCGACGATTGGCCGATCGACTATGACGACTTGGCGCCCTATTACGGCGAGAACGATCGCATGACCGGCGTCGCGGGGCTGGCGGGCGACCCCGCCTATCCACACGACAACGCGCATAAGTTACCGCCGCTCCCGCTCGGCAAGTCAGGGCAGCTTCTGGCCAAGGGCTTCAATAAGCTGGATTGGCATTGGTGGCCCTCGGATACCGCCATCATCACCGAGGATTACGACGGACGCGCGAAATGCATCAACCTCGGCGCCTGTGGCAGCGGCTGCGCGCAGGGTGCCAAGAGCAGCGCCGATGTTACCTATTGGCCGCACGCGTTGCGTGCCGGCGTGGAGCTTCGAACGCGTTGCCGGGTGCGTGAAATCACCGTCGGCGAAGACGGCATGGCAACCGGTGCGATCTATTACGATGCGAATGGCGACGAGCAAGAAGTGAAGGCACACGTCGTCGTCATGGCCTGCAACGGTATCGGCACCCCTCGCCTGCTTTTGAATTCCAAGTCCGAGCAACACCCCGATGGTCTGGCAAACAGCAGCGGATTGGTTGGCAAGAACCTGATGTTCCATCCCTACGCCTGGATTCAAGGTGTGTTCGACGATGAAATGGAGGGTTACGCCGGGCCGACCAAGGTCATCCGCAGCCAGCAATTCTACGAAACCGACGCGGCGCGCGGCTATGTACGCGGCTATACGTTCGAAATATCGCGTGGCATGGGTCCCGTGCGCACGGTGCAGGCCGGCATGCGGCACGGCAAAATTCCCTGGGGTGCGGACCATCATGCCGCCTTCCGCCGTATGTATAACCGCATTACCGGCATGGTGGCGGTTTGCGAGGATTTACCGGAAGAGCATAATCAGGTCACGTTGGACCCGACCCTCAAGGATGGTGATGGCATACCCGCGCCAAAAATCAATTACACACTGAGCGACAACAGCCGGGCGATGCTGGATCACGCCGTCGCCCGCGCCACGGACATCCTGCAGACAGCGGGCGCGAACGACATCATGACCGAATCACCGATTAGTTGGGGCGGATGGCATCTCATGGGGACGGCGCGCATGGGCACTGATCCCGAACGCTCGGTCGTCAACGAATGGGGCCGCAGCCACGACGTCCGGAACCTATTCATCGTCGACGGCAGTATTTTCGTGACCAGCGCCGGCGTAAACCCGACCAGTACCATTCAAGCGCTGGCGCTATACATTGCCGACCAGATAAAAAGCCGACTGGCCAATTTGTTCGATTGAGGACAGGAACCATGCCAAATTCATTCACCGACGCTGAAAAACGCACACTTGCGATCCTTGCCGATATGGTCATCCCCGCGAGTGCCGAATACCACGCGCCCAGCGCGGGCGACGATGCGATTGTTTCGGAAATTCTTTCAGATGCCGAACGACACCATGCGCATTTGAGCATCGGTTTGGCCACACTCGAGACGCTGGCGCGGGAACGCCATGGCATCGATTTCGCCGACCTCGATTCCGCGCAAGGTGCCGACATCGTCGACACGTTTCGAGAGACCCATCCCGGCACCGCGAATCTGATCGCAAACCTAACGACACAGTGTTATTACCGGGACGACCGGGTCATGATTTCGCTCGGCATGGAACCGCGTCCACCGCACCCTTTGGGCTTCACCGTCGAACAGGGAGACTGGTCCCTCCTCGATCAAGTCCGCGAGCGGGATAAGTTTTACCGAAAGACAGAGTAGGACTTAATTTGCCAGCCCCCCTTACCTTGCCAACAGGCCGTCGATTTCCTTAAGATTTTGCGTCGTCAGTTTCCATCGGATGGCGGCGGCGTTGGCGGCCATTTGCTCGGGCCGGGAGGCGCCGGAAATGATGCTGGCGATTGACGGTTGCGCGGCAAGCCAGGACATCGCCAGGGTCAGCAAATCGAAACCGTGATCGCCCGCATAAGCTTCCAGCCGCTCCAAGAGACCAAAGTCCGCATTGGCCAGGTAGGCGTCGCCGGCGAGTCTACTGCCCGCCGGAGCGGCGCCATCTTTTGTGTATTTTCCGGTGAGCAACCCCTTCGCGATGGGATAATACGGCAATAGCGTGATGCCATTTGCCTCGCATACGGGGATCAGGTCCGGTTCTATTTCCCGTTCCAACATATTCCACGCATTCTGAGCGGTAACAAAGCCTTTCAACCCCGCCTTTTTGGCCTCATCGACCGCTTCTTGCATTTGCGCGCCCGTATAGAAAGAACAGCCGTAAAATCGAATCTTACCTTCTGTCATAAGACCCTCAAGCGCGCCCATCGTCTCCGCGACAGGTACATCCGGATCGGGCCTGTGTTGCTGGTACAAGTCGATCCGGTCGGTTTGCAGTTTCTTGAGGCTCTCCTCCGCGGCGGCGCGAACATTTTCGGGTGATCCCTTGCTTTTGCCTTCGACATGTGAGGAACCAAAGCCAAACTTCGTCGCCAAAAATACCTTGTCGCGTTTCCCTTTCAGGCCACTACCGATAAACCGTTCGGAGTCCCCATCGCCGTAGGATTCCGCGGTATCAATAAAATCGATTCCCGCATCGATGGCCGCATCCAGAACGTCATGAGTCGCCTTCTCGTCAATCCGCCGCCCAAACGCATTGCAACCCAGGCCGACCAACGACACGTCCAATCCGCCTGCCCCGCCAATGTTTCGCGTATCCATTTCCTATCCCCAAAAATCCCGTCATTGCGCGCCGCAAGGTATCAAGCCTAACAGCAAACTTGCTATCGAGACAGCACGGGTCTTGAATCAAATTTGACCTTTTCCACCGGACTCTGAAAGAGGAGCTAACGAAAATCATGAGTAATGTTGTCCTAACGGAAATGCGCGGCGACATCGCGCTGTTGATCCTGAACCGGCCGGAAGCGCTAAATGCGATCACGCGGGATCTCGCACGCGGTGTCGCCGAAACCTTGATCGCTCTCGATAGCGATCCGAACGTTAAGGGTATCGTACTCACCGGGGCTGGCGATCGCGCGTTCTGCGCCGGCGTCGACTTACAAGAAGCGCGCGGCACGAAAGTGCATGAGGTCGAGGAATGGTTCGGTCTGGTCTGTAACTGCTACAAACAAATCTTGCTGACCGAAAAACCGGTCATCGCCGCGATCAACGGAATCGCCACGGGCGGCGGCTTTCAAATGTGCCTCGTGTCCGACTTGCGGGTGGGACATTCAGGCAGTCGTCTTGGTCAACCGGAAATCAATGCCGGCATCCCCAGCGTCATGGGTTCCTACTGGATCAGTCTTCATCTCGGCTGGTCGATGAACCAGGAACTTTCAATGACCGGGCGCATGATGGACGCGGCGGAAGCTAAGCATCATGGCTTGTTAAACCGCGTTGTCGAGCCGGAACAGGTCGTCCCAACCGCTTGCGAGCTTGCGGAGCAGCTGGCCGGCAAGCTGCCGACGGCCTGGGCGCGTACGAAAAAACGGTTCCGCGAGGTGGCATTGGAAGGGTTCGAAGAGGCCTTCCGCGCCGGCGTGCTTGGCCAGCAAGAGGCTTTTGCCAAGGGTGAGCCACAGGCCTTTATCGACAATTTCTTCGCAAAGAAACAAGGATAGTCTGCTGTGCATAAGGCCTAAAACGTTCCTGGCGTCAGCCCCGTACGCCCGCCATCAAGAGTGATTGCACTGCCATTTACATAGGATGCGTCGTCGCTGGCTAGATAAAGAACAGCATCGGCGGCTTCCTCGATAAAGCCAGGGCGCGCGAGCGGTGTGGCGCGGCGCTTACGCTCTTCATCGCCCGGTTGGCGCGAAAGTACGGGCGCGGCACGCAGGGGAATGCCCTCCTTGCTTCCTCGCAATAGGCCGGAATTGATGCAGTTTACCCGGATACCGTAGCGCGCCAGCCAATGTCCCATGACATGGGTTAGAGGAATAAGCCCACCCTTGGCGGCGGAATACGCCGTGAGCGTCGGATTACCGAGTACGCCATCAATGGAACCATGATGAACAATGGCCGCACCATTCGCCGCCTTGAGCGCCGGCAGCAGCTTCTGGCTACATAGAAACGGCGCCGTTAGGTTCACGGCGAGCTGCACGTTCCAGTCTTCCAGCGTGATATCCTCGAATTCCGCGGGCGCGGTTAGGACAGTGTTATTGAACAGCACGTGGAAGACAGGGCGCCATTCGATACAAGCCCGTGCCATTGCCTCGATCGCGATTGGGTCGGTCAGGTCTGTTTCAACAAAGATTGCGTCGCCACCCTCCGCGCGGACCATTTCCGCGGTCTCTTCGCCGTTCACCCTATCGCCGTCAGCGCAAGCGACCGCGGCTCCCTCGCGTCCAAACAGCAGACTTGCGGCGCGGCCTACACCAGAGCCGGCGCCCACGATTACCGCGTTCTTTCCCTCGAACCGTTTCATCCTACTCTCCCAAGGACTTCCAAATAATTTCACTATGATCCCAACCGGCCGGGAACAATTCCACCCCCAACGCAGCCAAGTATGCAAATGCCGGTTAACGGTTTGGGGGCAATAAGGTAGAATTCAGGGAACCCGCACAACCTTACGGCAATCTGTAAATGGAGGGTGAGCCATGAAAACTTATTTCGCGAACGCCAAACTGCTAAAAACGCCTGGAAAACGCGCCGCCTATAGCGACCGTACCGCCTATATGATGGCCGAAATGTCCCGGCTCGCCTATTTCCGTTTCGAGGGTGGCCGAAACATTGGGGAGATATTGGACAGTATCAAGAAAGTCACTTCCGGCGGCGTCAACATCGCTGGTATCGAAGCTATTCTCAAATCGTCACTGGTTCCCGATAGCGAGGAAACCGGCAAGGAACTCCTCGGCAGCATTTTGAAACCGCAGAACTATGAACTCATAGAAACCTTCAATGATCCGGAAACCGACGCCCAGGCCTTTATCTGCCGGAACACGGCCGAGAAATTCGCGGTCCTCGCCTTCCGCGGGACGGAGCCCAACCTCAAGGACATCAAGGCCGATATCAAAGCCAATCTGGTCGAGACCCAGGTCGGCACGAAAAAATTCGAAATGCATAGCGGGTATCTGAACCAGTTCGAATCCATTCAAGATGAAATTGAGAAGACCCTCAAGGACACCAAATTAAAGAATTACCAATTGTTTATTACCGGTCATTCCCTTGGCGGAGCCCTGGCCATAACGGCGACCCGTTTCCTGGCAAGCGATACAACTGGGGCCTGCTATACCTTCGGCTCCCCGCCCGTTGGCACGGCGGATTTCGATATCGACATCACGACGCCGATCTACAGGATTATCAATCACGTGGATATCGTGCCCCGCCTTCCCAATCCGACATTGGTTTTCGTAATCCGTTATCTGGCTGTGCTCATAGGAATGGGATTGGACATGCTCGGCGGACTGTCCAAGACGATTCGAGAAAGCGCGTGGCACAAAAAGTTTTCAAGCTTCCTCACCGATGCTCAGAAATATCGGCAGTCCGGCTATGGTAGCTATCTCGTCGGTGACGGGACCAGCACGCGTCTGCGGTATTCCGTAAGCCCCTTCGACAGATTTTTCTGGTGGGTGAAGCAGTGGGCCAACTTATGGCAAGGCGAATTTAAACTACTGTCGGATCACAGCATCGACGCCTACTCCGACAAGCTGGCGGCGTGGGCAGCCCATCGGCAACAACAAAAACCGTAAAACGACGAAGCGCAACACCGGATAAAACAAAGTTCGGTCACCGGCGAGCGCCGCTCACTAGCGGCCCTTGAGGGAGTGCGCCATCATGTCCGCTGCTGTACCGAGTGAGCAAGGCTTCGAGTAAAGGAAAAGGACACAATGACGGGACCGTTCGACGGGGTGCGGGTACTGGATATGACAACGGTGGTCGTGGGCCCTTACGCAACCCAGATGCTGGGCGATATGGGGGCGGACGTTATCAAGGTAGAAGCGCCGGACGGCGATCTGACCCGCGGCGGCGGCCCCTGGGTGAACCCCGGGATGGGGGCGAATTTTTTGCAAATCAACCGCAACAAACGCGCCATCGGTTTGAACCTTAAAACCAAGAATGGGGCCGAAGCGCTGCGGACATTGCTGCGCGAAACTGATCTGTTCGTCCATAACATGCGCCCCGAGCCCTTGGCCCGATTGGGGTTCGATTACGAAAACGTGCGCGAGCTAAACCCCGGCATGATCTATTGCAACATCTGGGGTTTTGGCCGCGAGGGGCGCTATGCCGGTCAGGCCGCCTACGACGATGTCATCCAGGGCGCTTCGGGCCTTGTAGCCCTGGAAGGGTTCGGCGGACAAGAAGCGCGCTACGTGCCCGCCCTCGTCGCCGACAAGACCACGGGATTGTTCGCGGCCTACGCCATGGCGGCGGCGCTCTATCACCGTCTTGCGACGGGCGAAGGTCAGGAAATCGAAGTCCCGATGTTCGAAAGCATGGTGTCATTCAATTTCCTTGAGCATCTTTGCGGAGAAAGTTTCGTCCCATCGAAGGGAGCGCCGGGCTCCCTACGCCACGCCACGCCCCTGCGCTGGCCCTATGCGACCAAGGATGGCCATATCTGCGCGATGCCCGGCAGCGACAAGCATTGGCGGGGCTTGCTGAGCGCGATCGGACGCGAGGATCTGCACGACAACCCGATCTTGAAAGACCGAAACGCCCGGCGCGATAACATGAGAAACGTGATCGCGATACTGAGTGAAATCATGATCGAACGTACGACCGCCGAGTGGGTCAGCGTTTTGTCGAAGGCCGGTGTACCTTGCATGCCCATTTCAACGCTCGACGATGTCGTCACCGACGACCATCTCGCGGATGTCGGTTTCTGGCGCGAATCCGATCATTCATCGGAGGGCCGTATCCGTTTGATGAAACCGCCTTACAGTTTAAGCAAATCGCCCGCCACGATCCGACGCGACCCACCCCGTTTTGGCGAACATACCCGCGCCATTCTCGCTGAACACGGATATGACGCCGATACCATTGCGCGGCTTGTCGCGGAAGGGGCGGCGATCGACGAAGAGGAGGGACAATAGGATGTCGATTTTGGTGACAGGCGCGGCGGGATTAATCGGCGCACGCATCGTGCACATTCTTGTCGAACAAGGCGAAACCGTCATCGCGCTCGACCGCACTCTGCAAACTGGCCGTCTCGACACGTTAAGGGCCGTCGACGCGATTACCGCGGTCGAGTGCAATGTAACAAACTTAAGCGCCGTCGACGCCCTAATCGCCGAACACGACGTCGAGCGTATCATCCATACCGCGGCTATCCTGCCGCCGACGTCTGAGGAAAACCCTCGCCTTTGCTATGACGTCAATATTGGCGGAACCAACAATATTTTCGAAGCGGCGCATAAAAACCACGTCAAACGGGTCGTCTACCCAAGCTCGATCTCCACCTACAACGATCAGTCCGATTATGGCGACGCGGTCCTCGACGAGGACTCGGCTCAACGGCCCTTCTCACTCTACGGCGTGACGAAACTCGCAAACGAATTCGCCGCGCGCGCCTACACCAAAAACACCGGTCTCGATTGTCGGGGATTGCGCATCGGCTCCGTTTTCGGCCATGGCCGGCAGACGGGAAGAAGCGCCGCGGCATCGGTGATGATTTCCAAAGCCGCCGTTGGTGAACCCTATACCTGTCCGGTGGCGGCGAGCCAGACCTCGCCATATGTTTATGCCGACGATGTCGCGGCATTCATGATCCGCACCGCGCTGTCGGAAAACCTACAATACGATGTCTATTGCGTAAGCGCGCATACCGCCTCGCTCCAGAACATCGCCGATATCACAAGCGCATTCATGCCTGGCGCCGATATTTCCTTCGCACCCGACGCCGCTGGCTTTGTGCAAATTAGCCAACTGAGCGGCGCCCGTTTGACACATGATCTAGGCTATGAAATGCCGTCATTGAAAGACCGCATTCGCC
>JAJFJC010000139.1 GCA_021774385.1 Alphaproteobacteria bacterium | reverse complement strand
GTCGGTGTCGTTATCGGCTGGCGGCGTGATGGTGAGGCCATCGAGTTGTTCCGGTGCTAGTGTGACGCTGCCGTCCGGGTTGACGGTTCCGGCGGAAAGCGTTGCCCCATCGGGAATGCCGGCGATGGAGATCGAAAGGGTCTCTGAGCCGTCCGTGTCGGTGAGCGTCGAGGTGATATCGAGTGCGATCGCACTGTCCTCCGCACCGCTCGCAGCCTGAGCGGCGAGAGTAGGTGCGTCGGCAACGCCGGAAATGGACACCGGTAGCGAGGTTGTCGTCGTTGCGGTTGTGCCGTCCTCGGATGATGTCGCGGTGACGGAAAGCGCGAAATCGGCGTCACTGTCCGTGGGCGGCGTGATTGTCAGCCCATCGAGCTGATCAGGCGTCAAGGTAACACTTCCGTCCGGGTTGACTGTGCCCGCTGAGAGCGTCGCGCCGGCGGGGATATCAGCGACCGTTACCGAAAGAACTTCCGAACCATCCGTGTCTGTTAAGTTCGACGTAATATCGAGCGTAATTGCGCTATCTTCGGCGCCGCTCGCGGCTTGTTCTGTAAGCGTTGGCGCATCGGCGACGCCGGACACGGACACGGGGAGAGTTGTTGATGTCGTCGCCGTTGTAGGGTCTTCGGTCGAAGTCGCTGTGATCGAGAGTGCGAAGTCCACGTCGCTATCGGCGGGTGGCGTGATCGTTAGACCATCGAGCTGTGCCGGTGTTAGCATGACACTGCCATCCGGGTTTATCGTGCCGGCGGAGAGTGTCGCGCCTTCGGGAATATCGGTAATGGTAATCGAAAGGGTCTCTGAGCTGTCTGTGTCGGTGAGTGCCGAGGTAATTTCGAGCGCAATCGCACTGTCTTCCGCCCCGCTCGCGGCTTGAGCCGCGATGATTGGCGCGTCGGCAACGCCGGAAACTGACACGGGAAGCGAGGTGGTTGTTACTGCCGTTGTGCCGTCCTCGGACGACGTAGCCGTAATCGAGAGCGCGAAGTCGGCGTCGCTATCGGCGGGTGGCGTGATGGTCAGGCCGTCGAGCTGATCTGACGTTAGTGTGGCGCTGCGGTCTGGATTGACCGTTCCCGCGGAGAGTACCGCGCCATCCGGGATATCGGTAATCGTGATGGATAGGACTTCCGAGCCGTCCGTGTCGGTCAACGCCGAGGCGATATCCAGAGTTATGGCGCTGTCTTCTGAACCGCTCGCGGCTTGGGTGGTGAGGGTTGGTGCGTCGGCGGCACCGGAAACGGACACAGGCAGCGAGGTCGTTGTCGAGGCCGTGGTGCCGTCCTCGGACGAGGTTGCCGTGATCGAAAGTGCGAAGTCGGCGTCACTATCGGTTGGCGGTGTAAGGGTGAGGCCGTCAAGTTGAGCCGGCGTCAGTGTGACACTGCCGTCTGGATTGATCGTGCCAGCGGAAAGCGTCGCGCCGCTCGGAATGTCGGTAATTGTAACCGATAAGGTTTCGGATCCATCCGTATCGGTGAGCGCGGATGCAATATCCAGAGTTATGGCGCTGTCTTCCGCACCGCTCGTGGCTTGAGTTGTAAGCGTTGGCGCGTCGGCGACACCGGAAACGGACACGGGCAGCGAAGTCGTTGTCGAGGCCGTGGTGCCGTCCTCGGACGAGGTTGCCGTGATCGAAAGTGCGAAGTCGGCGTCACTATCGGTTGGCGGTGTAAGGGTGAGGCCGTCAAGTTGAGCCGGTGTCAGGGTAACGCTGCCGTCTGGATTGATCGTGCCGGCGGAGAGTGTTGCGCCGGCGGGAATGTTGGTAATAGTGATCGACAGTGTCTCCGACCCGTCCGTATCAACGAGCGCCGAGGCAATATCGAGGACAATCGCGCTGTCTTCTGCACCGCTCGCGGCTTTAGCGGTGAGGGCCGGTGCGTCGGCGGCACCTGTCACAGAGACCGGCAAGGAGGCTTGCGTGGTCGTCGAGGCGTCGGATGCGGATTCCGTCGCGATCGCGGAAATTTGTAACGTGAAATCGGCATCGCTGTTCGTTGCCGGCGTGACTGTCAGGCCATCCAACTGATCTACGGTCAAGGTAACGCTGCCGTCCGAATTTACGGTGCCCGCGGACAAGGTCGCGCCATCTGGCAAGCCGTGAACCTGTATCGACAGCACTTCCGAGCCATCCGTGTCGACCAGGGCCGCCGTGATGTCCAACGAAATGGCGTTGTCTTCGCGACCGAGGGCCGCCTCCGTGGCCAATTCCGGAGCGGATGCATCCAAATCGGGCGGTGCGAAAATAAGTGTCAAGGCACCATCGCCGACATCATCTTCGCCGTCGTCATCGCTAAGGTCGGTGGAATCGGGAGCTTCGGGTATCGTGATCGTTGCGAGCAATTCGGTGGCCGTTTCCGGCGTGACAAGGATAAAAAACGTACCGGGGCTTTCCCCATCGGTCACCGTGCTGGCATTGAACCCTTCCGCATTGATACCCAAGTCGGTTTTTTCGCTTACACCTTCAAGGCGAACCGGGCGGCTACCGTCCTCGGCTTCCAAAATAGTGTCAAGTCGAACTGGAACGAATACGCTCGTTCCACTCGCTTGTACGTCACTTATAATTTCTGGTGGTAGGCGAATTTCAAATTCACGGGGACCGACAATGTTGTCGGAGGCAATTTCCGAAAATTCGATTTCGCGGTTCTGTTCCGTGGGTGTATCGGTCGTATTGCCCATCTGAATGTTAGGATGGACGACATCTGTCCTTTGAACGATTTGCGCTTGTGGCGTTAGGCGTGGCGTCTGGCCGGCAAGGCGCAAGCTTTCGATATCGCTGAAATCGAACAGCTCGATAAGTCCGGTCTCCGGCGCACTGGGAATACCGCTATTTTCCGCCGCCATGGTTAACCCCTTTAACGTCCTCAATTAGGTCTAAATATAAGAATATTATATTTTTATAAAAGAAAGATAAAATTATATATATATTTTATAAAAATGCGTTACCTGTTTGGGTGATGCTAAACCTAATTGTTGCGGTTAAGGTAATTGTAGAGGGAGTATACGCATTGAGTCATATTTGGGCAGTGACGTTCGACACATCTCCTAGTTCAATCAATCGTATCTGTTAGAGCCATGGTTAAAGTGAGTTAGGCAATCAACTGTAATGTCGAAACGACACAGTTTCTTAAGATCACTTTTTAGGGTTACCTTCAATAGGTCGGACGTTCTTCTGACCTCTATTGCGCTGAACGTTCTCACCCTCGCGTTGCCGCTGGTTATCCTTCAAGTCTACGATCGTATCGTTCCAGGGAACGCCACGGATACGTTCGCGTTTCTGGTATTCGGGCTAGCGGTGGTAATCATTCTCGAAGCCATATTACGGGCCGTGCGCGGCTATATCATCGCATGGGCGGCAGCGCGATTCGAGCATGCGACATCCCGTCGCGCGGTAGACCGGCTGCTTGCAACCGAAGTAGAGGCATTCGAAAGCATACCCGCCGGTACGCATCTCGATCGAATCTCGGCGATCGAACCATTGCGGGACTTTCATTCCGGCAATGGCCTGCTCGCAATTTCGGATTTACCTTTTGTTTTCATATTCTTGGGTCTCATCGCAATCATCGGGGGGCCGATCGTATTTGCGCCGATCGCCGTTGTGGTGCTGGCGGGATTTCTCGCGCTATTTGTGGGTTCGTCGCTTGATAGCGCGGTGCGACGACGCGCATCGCTTGATGATCAGCGTTACAATTTCATTTTTCAAATACTTTCCGGCATTCATTCCGTCAAAGGGCTGGGGCTCGAAGCGCAAATTTTGCGACGTTACCAAGCCTATCTGAAGCCGTTATCGGTTGCCGTACTCGATGTGGCCCGATATTCGGCCATGGGAAACGCCTTGGGCGCGACATTCGGTAATTTAGCCATGTTCGCCGTCGCTGCCGCCGGAAGCGTGTTTGTTGTCCAAGGAAGTATGACAGGCGGTACGCTGATTGCGTCAACGCTTCTCGCTGGCCGCGCGGTTCAGCCGCTTATCCGAATGATTGGCGTGTGGATACAAGCTCGAAATCTTAAACTATCCGAAGAACGACTGGACGCCTTGATGACGCTTCCACGGGAATACCGTCCTGACTCGGCTTCCGCGGTCGTGCCAAATTTGGATACGAACATTGTTCTGGATAATGTCACGATTGATCGCGGGCAAACTGGGGCACCGGTCATGGCGGACGTGTCATTGGATATTCCGTCAGGGTCCCTTGTCGCGGTCACTGGCGCCGCGGGAAGCGGACAATCGATATTTTTGGATCTGCTTGCTGGCGTGTCGCGGCCGACATCCGGTCGCCTCTTAATAGATGGCGTCGACAGTGATGAAATTGATATGCGCGCGTTTAGAAAGAAAATAGGGTTTGCACGTCAAGGCACGGTCCTATTCCGGGGTACGGTGCTGGATAACCTCACGAACTTTCAGGGCCGCTCGGCACTTCCTTCGGCGCTTCGTGTCGCGCATGAGTTGGGCCTTGATAAGGTAATTGCCCGTATGCCTGACGGGTTGCAGACGACCGTCGGCGATACTGCCTCGGACAGCCTCGCGGGGAGCATAAAACAGCTGATATCACTCGTCCGAGCGTTTGGCGCCGCACCCCGATTGTTGCTTTTCGACGAGGCGAATAGCGCCCTTGATATGAATGTCGACCGGAAACTTCGGGAATTATTCGAAAATCTGCGTGGCGATACCACGATTGTTCTGGTGACCAGCCGGCCTTCCTTAATCAGGCTCGCCGATATGGAAATAGTGATGGATCAAGGGCGAGTGGCGGCGATCAACAGGGCCGACCATGCTACGGCCAACTCGGTGTCGGCCGGCGCCTCCGAGGTTGCCGGATGAGTGGAATAAATCTTGTACAGGCCTCACCCGACGATCTCCAACAGCAATGGCTTGATGCCGTAATTAACCGGTTTGGAAACCACCCGAGCCAGATCGTGGTTTGTCTTTTGCGGTTGCTTACCGCGTTGGGCTGGCAAGGCAGTCCGCGCCAAGTGATTGAAGCATTTCCGGAAGAAACGCAGGATATAACGATTGAGGATATCCGCGATATCCTGGTGCGGTTAGGCCTTAAGGCCGTACCCATGAAAGCGAAGGCGCGAACCTTGGCGGCCCGCCTTTGCCCGTGCCTTTTCATTTCACGGATAGGGCGCCCGTGGACGGTTCTCGGTCGCGAGGACGATAAGCTCATTACTTGCGACGGCTCGGACCTTTCGCATTTGGAACGGCGCAATGGGTTACCGGACGGCATCTTCTATGTCATCGAACCGTTACCAAAATCGAAAGAGCGGCAAAACCGTGCGTCCACTTGGTTGCGCGATACGGTTCGACAGTTTTCGGGGACGTTGGCGACGCTGTTTTTCGTCAGCTTCCTGATAAATATTCTTTCCCTTGTCGTGCCGCTTTCGATCATGGTGATCTATGATCAGATCATCGGAAAAAGTTCGCTCGACACGCTACCATACTTAGTTTTTGGCGTTGGTGCGGCTGCCGTCTTCGAGTTGCTGCTTCGTGGGCTCCGCGCGCGCACTCAGGCCTATATGGGGGCTCGGATCGACTATGTTGTCGCAAATAGCGTGCTCGAACAAATCTTGCACCTGGCGCCCGGGTTCACCGAGCGCGCGCCTGTCGGCGGTCAGGTTGCGCGCATTCGTGAATTCGAAGCGTTTCGAGATGCCGTAACCGGTGGTTTGCCGACATTGTTCATGGACCTACCGTTCGTCTTCATCTCGTTCGCTGTCATCGTCGCGCTGGGCGGATGGATTGTTATGGTCCCGGTGGTTCTCGCTCTCGCCTATCTCTTGTTGGGCCGCATCATATTCGGTGAATCCGGCGTCTTAACGTCTGCGGCCGGCCGTGCGCGTTCCGACCGGTTTGGCTTTCTAGTCGAAACGATGTGGTGGATGCGCTCCGTTAAGCAGCAAGGGGCGGAAGATATTTGGTCGAATCGTTTTCGCAAGCTTTCCGCCGATGCCGCTTGGTCGAACTATAACGTTTCCCGTCTTTTCCAGCACTCGCAGAACATTTCGCAGACATTGGTGACCGTGGCCGGTGCGGGTACGTTAGCATTCGGGGTCTTCCTGGCGATTGATGGCGCTATGACGATGGGCGCGCTTATCGCCGCCATGATGCTTGTTTGGCGCGTATTGCAGCCGATGCAGGCCTTGTTCGGCTCTTCCTCGAGGATCGAGCAGTTACGTCAAAGCATTCGGCAACTTGACACACTGTTGAGTTATAACCGTGAACAGGAACCTGACGATGCGCCGACAGCTTCGATCGAGTTCGAAGGCCGTTTGGCGTTCAACCGGGTCAGCATGCGCTACGCTGCGGATGCGGATCCAGCGTTACTCGGCGTCAGTTTTGTCGCCGAACCAGGTGAAATTGTCGGCATTGTTGGCAGAAGCGGTTCGGGTAAGTCGACTTTAGGTAAGCTTGCGTTGGGTTTCTATCATCCGCAAGCTGGCGGCGTGATGCTGGATGGGATCGATATCAGGCAGTTGCAACCCATTACCTTGCGTCAAACCTTGGCCTATGTACCGCAAAGCAATCATGCGTTTCCCGGAACGCTTTATGAGAATATCATTCTATCCAATCCGACCGCATCGATCGACGAAGTTAAAGCTGCCTGCCGTCTTGCGGGCATGCTGCACAAGATCGAAGCATTGCCCTATGGGTTCGATACTCGATTTCGTGACGGGCTAGAAGCCCATGTTCCACAGGGTTTTTTGCGGCAATTGGCGCTGGCGAGAGCATTTCTACGCGAAGCGCCCGTGGTCGTTTTGGACGAGCCGGCAAGTGCCTTGGATGAAGACGACGAACGCGCCTTGATGCGGGCATTGGAACTACTCCGTGGGCGGACGACAACCCTCATGATTACCCAACGTCCAAGCCATATGCGTATCTGTGACCGATTGCTTGTCCTTGAAGAGGGGCAAGTTACTGACTTTGGACCCGCGGCGGAAGTTTTGGAGCGCATGGATATGGTATCGCTGAGCGTGCGGAGAGCGAACAATCAAAGGGTAACCCATGGTCGATGAAAATTCGAACACTGCGGTGGCGGCGGCGGAACCGAGGGTATCGAGAAAAATTTCGCGGGCCCAGATGAAACATCTTTCGCGGGAGGCCATTCTCGAGGAAGTCGGCCCGTCGCGCTTTGCCGTCGTTGCGGGTTTGATCTTTATCGGGCTGGTCGCGGTGGCGATCTATTGGTCGAACATGGTCGAAATTACTTCGGTTGCAAAAACCGTGGGTAAGGTGACACCGACCGGCTATGAGCGGGTCGTTCAGCATCTCGAAGGCGGCATCGTGCGTAAAATCGATGTGAGAGACGGCGACTTGGTTAAGGCGGGCGATGTAATTCTCCAATTCGACGAAACGCTTCGGTTGGCTGAGCTGGATCAAATACGCGCGCGAGATGCGTCCCTGCGTATCAAGGAGTTGCGCCTGCGTGCCTTTATCGATGGAACTGAACCGGATTTCGGTGAGCTGGCCGAGAAATTCAAGGACCAGGTTGCCGAGGGCGAGTTCATTCTTCGTGCGACGAGAGAACGTATTGCGGGTCAAAACGCGGTCCTCGGCAGCCGAATTCGTCAGCGGCAGAAATCAGTCGAAATTTTTAAGCAGCAAATGTCGAGCCTGAAGGATCAACATAAATTGGTCGACGAGTCGGTGTCGATGCGTAAAAAACTTTTTAAGGCCGGGCACGGTTCGCGAATTAATTTAATCAATACACAGCTTGAACTTTCCCGCGTCCAGGGGGCGTTGGCGGAATCCCGCGTGTCGATGGATCAGGCGCGGGCCTCTATTCAGGAAGCGGAAAATGAGCGCCTGGAGCTCGAAGTGACCGAGCGTGGTAAGGCCCTGGAGGATTTAAGCAATGTAATGGCCAAGCGTGCCGAGGTCCGTGAAAACCTGGCGCGATTGGAAGATCGCGTCAACCGATTGGCGGTGATGGCACCGGTGTCGGGTGTCGTACATGGTATGAAGGTAAATACGCCGGGCGCCGTCGTCGAGCCCGCACAGGTCCTGATGACCATTGTTCCGTTGGATGAACAGGTTGTCGTCGAAACCGAAATTGAGCCGCGCGATATCGGCCATATCGTGGTCGGGCAGGAAGCCAACGTAACGGTTAGCGGATTCGATACGCGCCGCTATGGAAATGTCAAAGGCATATTAACGAACGTATCACCGACGACATTTACGGATGAAAAAGGGCGCAGCTATTTCAAGGGCCGTATTCGATTGGCGCAAGACTACATCGAAACGGGCGAGGCGAGGCACAAGGTCGTTCCCGGTATGATCGTGCAAGCCGATATCACGACCGGCTCGCAAAGCCTGCTGCGCTATCTCACGACACCAGTCTATGTCGCCCTTGTGCAGGCGTTTTCGGAACGATAGACGAGAATATCAGTCGGCGGCTTCTTCACTCGGCGCGTCGACAATCCGCGTTTCGAAATCCGCAGGGGCGACGATTTCCAAGACCTCGAAATCTTCCGAACAATCGAGTTCGCGGTGCTTGAGTAGGGGTATCTGTAGGATGCAATCACCCTTCTGAATCTTGCGGACGCCTTGACCTTCATATTCGAACTCGGCCCAGCCATTCAGGACATAGACGAGCTGGAAGGTGCAATCATGCACATGCCAGTGCTGGACTTCGTCTTTGCTTTTCTTGCCATTGGCTTTGACGATATGGGCGACGTAATCGCCTTTCGTGCCATCCTTAACACCAAGATCCCGGTATTCGAATATTTCGCGCAGACCCGGCGTCCAATCCGCCTCGGACGCGATGTTGTGAACATAATCCCAAACATTTTCCATATCGGCCTCCTAAAATTATGAAATTGTTGCGTAGCGCTGACTAAGTCGCAAGCTCAGGCTGAACCTACTCGTTGTTTATTCCCGTGAGCGCTTGCTCGATGATTTCCTGTCCGCGCGTCCAAATATCGGCTTTCCACTGGCTGTCCTCACCGTAAAACGCCGCGCGGGTTTGTTGTTTGATCGCTTTGCAATGCGGCGAAGTTTTGCCACCGCCTATGGCATAGAGCCAGTTGTCGGCGCGGATTGCTTCATGCACCTCTTCGAGGGGCAAGGTACCGAATTCCAACGTAATTGCGGTTTGTTCTGCGTCGGGACAGGCACGGCGATAGCCGAAATCGATTGTCCCGTTAAGCCGCACCGATGCTGAATTGCCGAGCGCCGCACTTTTAACGTCGTCGCCATACCAGGTGCGCGTGCGTTCATATTGCGGGTCGCCGACTCCGCCTCGGCCGATAACTTCCCCGTAACCCCGTGGCCCTAAGCCCGTGTGAAAATCGACGACAGCGATACGCGTGGCATCTGCCATGTGGTCTCGGGCAAATCCTTCAATTGTCCGGCGTGACCAGCTAGGGCCGGTACCGCCATAGAACAGCCCATCGGGGAAGCTGTATTGACCGCGCGAGGTAATCTGCTGAAACTCGCGGAGCCCTTTCGTCTGTTTGAAGTTCTCCAACGCAGTATCGGCTTCCGCCCGGGCCGGGCCATCCCAGGCATCGGGAACCAGAATCGGATGAAGCTCCGCATAGCCGGGATTGTCCGGTAGGCCGTCGTCGAATTCGATAAAGTTGCGATTGAGATCGATATTGTCTTCATTCACCCGCCGCTCATGCGCGAAGCCGTGCGGATTGTTGGCATGAACCAGAACAAGCGCTGTGTTCGCGTTCAGCCGTGCAAGCCAATCTTCGATCAGGAACCCCGTTTGGCACCCTGAACCACAAAATCCCTCAACGCCATGTGTTGCGGAGCCCGCGACGACGATGCGTTCGGCATCCTTCGCACCGAGCCACACAATATCGGTCGCAAGATTCTCGCCATTTGGCCCTTTAAGCGGATGGGGGAATTGCCATAGGGGCAACCCGGTGCGCTCGACGGCATCGAGAAACTTTTGACGGGCCTCGGCATAGGTGGCCGAGAAGTAATCGTCAGGCTTCATACAAAAATCCTTTAGGCGGGTATCGCGGCGCCGTCGCGCCGGCTGTCGGCCGCACCGGTCAGGGCGCCGCTGTCCGGGTCGCGTGAAACGGCCTGCATGCCGCCGGCGCGCCATGAGAAGTCGGGCAAAAGCGTGACATCGTGGCCTCGAGCAGACAGCTCACGGCAAACGGTATGTGGAACACGCCGCTCCAGATAGATTTGGGCGCCGTCCCAGAGCCGGGCGCGCGGCATGTCGATGGCGGCCTGCAAATCGAGACCGAAATCGACATGGCCTACCATGGCTTGGACCTGAGTTTGCAGGATGCCGTAGCTGCCCGGTGTTCCCAGCGCAAGAACGCCTTTGCCGTCTTTGGTCGAAATGGAAGGCGCGAGGCACATGGCCATGCGTTGCCCCGGTTGCAGGGCGTTCGGCGAGGCTGGGTTTAGATCGGTCCAGTTTAGGAAATTGTTCAGCAAAACGCCGGTGCCGGGAATCATAACACCAGATCCATATGCCGACCCCAAGCTCTGTGTCAGACAAACCATATTGCCTTCCGCATCGGCGACGGACATGGAGGTCGTGTTTTCCTTCGGCGCATCGTTCACAAAACCGGCGTCGCCAGACCATTTTTCGGTCGGTCCGATCACCGGTTTACCGTCGCCCGCCCGGGCAACAAATTCTTCCACATTCGCAAGAAGCGCCGCGGCATCTTTTGGGCTACAGCGGTTGTGCTTGATCCTCAGTCCCGCCGCGATCCGAATTGCACGGAAAACGAGGTCGAGATGGCCGGCGCTCAAAAGTCCCAATGCCGCGATGTCGAAAGAGTCGAGGATGCGCAGTGCCAGCAACATCTGAAAGGATTCGGCTGGCGGTGGCGGCACGTGAATTAGACGATCGCGATATGTTGCCATGGTCGGTGTTTCGATGGTCGGCGATACCGCCTCTAAATCCTTGAGTGTGATTGCACCGCCTTCGCGGGCGAGGTGGTCAGCCAGTTTCTGGCCCAGTTCGCCACCATAGAGGTGTTCGATACCGGTCTCTGCGATGGCCTCCAAGGTTGCGGCGAGGTCGGGTAGTTTCAAGACTTCGCCTGGTTTCCAGTCATGCTCGGGCCTGAAAATACGCCGCCAATCCGGGTCCTTGATTCGGTCGATACTGGTGCTGGTTTCGACAATGAAGAAGGGCGAAATCGGAAAGCCGTCGGTCGCCAGTCGAATTGCCGGCTGTAAAACGTCGGCGAAGCTGAGCTTGCCATATCGGCTTTGTAATCCGTGCCAGCCAGCAAGGTTCCCTGGGGTGCAGGGCGCGAGCGGCCCGGTCATCGCAATCGCACCGTCCATTTCCGCGGGCCTTAGCTCAGAGGGCGCCGGTGGAATGAAATCAATGCACGAAACCTCGCCGGTCTCGGCTCGTAGGAACGTCGCGGCACCCGCGCCGGCTAATCCGGACATGAACGGCTCAACGACATTCAACGCCGCCGCCGTCGCCGCCACGGCGTCAAACGCATTGCCGCCCCGGCGGAGCATTTCCGCACCCGCATTCGCGGCCAAGGGGTGCGCCGCCGCGACCATGCCGGCCTTGCCGCGCATGCTCGGCCTGCCGCCCAGGGACCAATCGCCGTTCGTCAATTCCAACATCGCGCTTTCCTTTGTGAGTGCCGTCGCCATGATCCTCTTCGGCTCGGCCTTCGGCAATGACTTTCTGTGTGATCATGGTGCAGAGACCGGATCAGAGCGTATAACTACTCCCAGAAACAGGGAATGAACTATTGGGAGATTGGGCGATGGCAAATAAATCAGCGGCGGAAGTCGTGGTCGAATCGCTTATCGCAAATGGTATTGAGACGCTCTTTTGTCTTCCCGGTATCCAGAACGACCCTCTCTTTGCGGCGCTGTATGATGCGCGCGCGGACATACGGACAATTAACGCGCGGCACGAGCAGGGCGTGGCCTATATGGCGCTCGGTGCGGCCTTGGCGGCGGGTAAACCCTCCGCCTACGCCGTCGTCCCGGGACCGGGGTTTCTAAATACGACATCGGCGCTGGCAACCGCATACGCGGTTGGTGCACCGGTTCTTTGTCTGGCGGGAGAAGTGGCAACGGGGGCGATCGGCAAGGGATACGGACATTTGCACGAATTGCCGGACCAAATGGGCATCATGTCGCGATTGACCAAATGGTCCGGTCGTGTGACCTCCGCAAAGGACGCGGGTGTCCAAATGAATAAGGCCTTCGCGGAAATGCAATCCGGGCGTCCGCGGCCAGTGGGTATCGAAGTGCCGATGGACGTTTGGAATGACAGCGCCGATATCGGGGCTGTCGCGGCTGCGGTGCCCGAGACACCTCCCAAAGCCGGCCAGACGGACGTGGACGATGCGGCGGACCTCATTGAGGAATCCGAAAAAATCATGATCGTTGTCGGTGGCGGCGCCCAGAATGCCAGTTCGGAAGTGCGTGAGTTGGCGGAATTACTCGAAGCGCCGGTTATCTGTTATCGCAATGGGCAGGGTGTCATGGATGGCCGGCATCCGCTGAGCCAGAGTGGTCCTGTTGGTCATCGCCTGTGGCCCGAAGTCGATCTTGTTATCGGCATCGGTACCCGGTTGAGTGCGCAACTGCAGGGGTGGGGCGTCGACGATAAGCTCAAAATTCTGCGCATCGATATTGATCCGGAAGAAGTCGCACGAATTGCGCCGGCGGACGTTGCCGTTATCGGTGATGCCGCTGCGGAAACCGGAAGCCTCCTATCGCTACTCAAATCGCGGAACGTGCAGCGTACACGATGGCAAAAAATTACCGAGACCGCCGATACGTTCGCGGAAGATGTACGCACTCTTACGCCGCAAGTGGAGTGGTTGCAGGCCATTCGCTCAGCCCTTGGTGAAGACGGAATCTATATCGATGAGCTGACACAGCCCGGTTATGTGAGCCGTTTGGCCTATCCCGTGTACAAGCCGCGCACATTTGTGTCCTCTGGTTATATGGGCACGCT
>JAJFJC010000138.1 GCA_021774385.1 Alphaproteobacteria bacterium | reverse complement strand
GCCATGCTTGAGAAACGCCCGCCGAATTTTACGGGTGAATAGCCATGGCGGTTCGTCTTGATAAGCCGTGGATACCGCTGACCGCTGACAGTATCGGCGGGATCGCGGGGCATCTTGGCGTCTATCAGCTCGGCAATGACGCTGGCGATATCGTCTATATTGGCGTCGCAGATGGCCGTAGCCTGTTTGGTCTCAAGGGTGAATTGCTGAAGGTGCTTGAAGAACCGCCCGCCGGGGCGACGCAATTCCGCGTCGAGGTGAATATGGCCTATCGGACAAGGCATTTCGAAATGCTGCAGGCCTATTGGAACGACCACGACGCGCTGCCGGTCGCCAATACCGATGTCGATAAACGGAGCCTGGGCCGGTTACGCCCGGGCTGACCCGCGCGACCGGCATTTGAACGACTTATGGGAACGAACGGAAGGAAACGGCGATGGATTTCGCCCTCACGGATGAACAAAGACTGATCGTTGACATGGTGCGGCGTTTCGTGCGCGAGGAAATCGTGCCGCTGGAAGCGGACCTCGACCCGGACGCCGACGAATTGCCACCGGAACAACTGGCGAAGCTGGTCGATAAGGTCAAGGAAATGGGGCTGTATGGTCTCGATACGCCGCCGGAATATGGTGGGCCGGAGATTGATCTGGTGACCCGCTGTCTAATCGCGATTGAATGCAGTCAGCACCGCGCCGGCCTTTATGCGCCCTGCTATTATGCTTTCGGCGGGGCCCGTCAGGCACAGCTGTTCGAAGCAACCGAGGCGCAGAAGGAAAAATACCTTTACCCGATGTTGAATGGCGAGAAACGCGTTTTCTTTGGCCTTTCCGAACCGTCTGGCGGCAGCGACCCGGGCCGGGCGATCCAGACCCGTGCGGTGCGCGATGGAGACGATTGGGTGCTGAACGGTACGAAACTGTGGATCAGTGGCGCCGACCGCGCTGATTACGGGTTGTTGTTCGCGCGTACTGGCGGTCCTGGCCGCACCGGCGTAACCGCGTTCATCGTCGAGACCGAATGGCCGGGCTTCAATGTCCGGCGCGTCGTGCATACCTTGCGCTCGGCCAAATACGCCACCGAAATACAGCTCGAAGATCTCCGCGTGCCGCATGAGAATATTCTGGGCGAGGAAGGCTGCGGTTTCGCCATCGCCAATGACCGTCTGTCGCGGCAACGTGTGCCCTACGCGGCGGAATGTCTTGGCATTGCGATCAAGGCGCATGAAATGGCGGTCGAATATTCCAAGATCCGCGAAACCTTCGGCGCGCCCTTGTCGCATCGCCAGGGTATCCAGTGGATGTTGGTCGAGAATGAGATCGACATCCGAGCTGCGCGGCTTTTGGTCCTTGATGCTGCCGCGAAAGCCGATCGGGGCGAGCCTTTCCGTACCGAATCCGCGATCGCCAAGCTGGTTGCCAGCGAGAATGGTTTTCGTGTCGTCGACCGCTCGATGCAGATTCATGGCGGGCTCGGCGTCGCGAAGGATCTGCCGCTGGAACGGTGGTTCCGTGAAATGCGAATCCGCCGCGTCGGCGAAGGGCCGAGCGAGGTGCAAAAGCACGTCATCGCCCGCGATATTATCGGCTCTGGTCTCCGATAGGCATGGCGGAAGCACCCACCACGCCGCCGCTTCAGGGCGTGAAAGTTCTCGACCTGGGTCAGATCTATAACGGCCCCTATGCCGGCTTCCTGCTGGCCCATGGCGGGGCCGATGTGGTCAAGGTCGAGCCGCTGGACGGCGAAGCGCTGCGCAAGCGGGGTGGTCTCGGCGTGCCGCTGTCCTTCGCGGCGCTCAACACAAACAAGCGCGGCATCGCGATCAATCTCAAGGCCGATGGTGGCAAGAAGCTGCTGATCGATCTTGCCAAAGAGGCCGATGTGTTGCTGGAGAATTTCGCGCCCGGCGCGATGGAGCGGCTTGGTGTTGGCGCGGATGTGCTGATGGAAGCCAACCCGCGTCTGATTTATGCCTCCGGTACCGGATATGGTTTGAGCGGCCCCGACAAAGACAATCTGGCGATGGATTTGACGGTGCAGGCGGTTGGCGGCGTGATGGGCATCAATGGCCCGGCGGATGGGCCGCCACTTAAGACCGGTCTCGCGGTCTGTGATTTTCTCGGTGGCGTGCATCTCTACGCCGCTATCGCGACGGCGCTTTACGAACGATCGGTCACGGGACAGGGGCGGTTGGTCGAAGTGGCGATGCAGGAAGCGCTTTACCCCGCGCTCGCCAGCAACGTCGCAGGGATGCACAATCAGGGTTGGAAACAGCCGGAGCGGCGCGGCAACCGCCACCCGACGGGCGGTTCCGCGCCTTACAATGTCTACGAATGCACGGACGGACACGTCGCCGTCATTTGCGTGCGCGAGGCGCACTGGACCAGTTTGCTCGACGTTATTGGCCGTGCCGATGCCGCCGGTGACCCGCGTTTCGCGACCCAGGCCTTACGCGGACAGAACGAGGACGATGTCGACGCCATCGTCGCGCCCTGGATTCGCGCGCGTTCGAAATACGAGGTCGCGGAGATCTTCAAGGCCAACCGCATCCCGGCCGCGCCTGTGCGCGACCTCACCGAAGTCACCGCCGACCCCCATATGCATGCGCGCGGTATGCTGCACGACGTCGATCATCCGGAAATGGGCAAGATCGTGCTGCCCTCGAGCCCGCTCCGCTTCGCCGGCAGCGAACCGCCGGCGCTCCAGCCGGAACCAGAAGTGGGGGAACATACAGCGGCGGTGCTGGCGGACTGGTTGGGGATGGAGGCGAACGATGTGCATAGAATGAAGGACGCTGGAGTCGTGGGGTAGCAAATTGAAATCTTGCAAAATTGAAACAAATAGTGAACAATTGGTTGATGGAATTGACCTTAACCCCGGAAATTAAGGCGGCTGTCGGACGCTTGATGAAGAGTGGCCGATATGCATCGGAAGTCGATGCCCTTGCCACGGCTGTTAAACTTCTCGAAGAAGAGGAGCGCGCATTCGCGGAACTCCGCCAAAAAGTTAGGGAAGGCGTTGAAGCGGCGGATCAGGGTGACTTGATCGATGGCGAGGACGTGTTTGCGGATTTAAAGCGCCGGCACGATGACGAATTCGGCGTGCGCCGGTGGCGTGTCTGAACTTCGCTTTACGACACCGGCACGCCGGGATCTCAACGAAATTTGGGAATACATCGCGCAAGATAACCCCGTTGCCGCGGGCGACTTCATAGAAAAGATCACGGAAACCTGTCGCACGATCGCTGACATGCCCTACATGGGGCGTGACAGACCTGATCTAATAAAAGGCGTGCGCGCTTTTTCGGTAGACCGGTATTTAATTATCTATCGGATTCTCGGCAACGGCATACAAATTGTCCGCGTCGCGCATGCCGCGCGAAATATAAGTTCTTTACTCGACGGCTAATATGGATTGATACGATACTTACTTGATCCGGTCGCGTCGTCCTTGCACCAGCCAAAGCCCAGCCATCGCGAGCGCAAATCCGATCAAGGCATTGGGTGACAGGGTTTCCCCCAGGATCAACCAGCCGAGGATCGCGGTTAGGCCGGGCGTGACATAAAAATTCGCCGTGACCTTTCCGGCGGTGTCGGATTTCAGCATGAACAAATACAAACCCATCCCGCCAAGCGAGACGCCGAAGGTCAGGTACAGGAAGCTCCACAGGGAAGCGGGCGTGACCGAGACATGGATGTCCTCGAAACCGATTACGATAAGCCAGCAGAACCCGGCGGCGGCGGCCAATTGTACGCAGTTCGAGGTGAGCAGCGCCGAGGCTTTGCAGTACCGCGCGAAATAGAGCGTGCCGGCGACGAAGCAAACCGAGGATCCGATACCCCACAGCACGCCTTCGGTATTGCCGAGGTCGAGGATATTGAGGCCGGCAACGATGGCGACGCCGGCCGTACCGAGACTGAAGCCAATCCATTGGACCGGACGGAATCGGTCGCCTAGTAGCGGGCCGGATAGAAATGCCGTCAAAAGCGGCTGCAATGATCCGATCAGCGCCATGGTCGCCGCCGAGATATCGAGCATGGCCCAATAGGCGGCGGACAAATACGCGCCGTTGATCAAGATACCGGAGATCGCCAGATGCGGCCAAAGCCGGCGCACCTCGCGCCAGCCGCCGAACGAGCCGGCAATGAACGTGATCGGC
>JAJFJC010000137.1 GCA_021774385.1 Alphaproteobacteria bacterium | reverse complement strand
CCCGACATGGCGTGGTCATGTTCAACACGTTCAAGGAGAGGAAGAGAGCTATTTCCAGGACTTATCCGAGTTGCGCGAGTTTCTCGAACTTATCAGCGGTGTTTCTCTCCCTGGGGGTGAGCAGGCGAAATCGAATGGCTCCTGAGCCATCACTTAGAAGGTCTTAACGATGAAGAGAATGGTTTCATCAAGAATTTCATGGCTGGCCGCGTTGGCGGTCGGCATTGTCGTTGTTGTATCGCCGACTTTAGCGGCCGAGTTCGGACCGGTTCCGGCGATGAAGGTCGATGCCAAGAAAGCGGCGCTCGGGAAACGGTTGTTTTTTGATCCCCGTCTATCGGGCGATGCGGGGGTGAGTTGTTCGACTTGTCACAATCCAAAAAAGGGGTTCGCCGACGGATTGGCGTTAGCAAAGGCCTATCCTGGTTCCGAAGGGTTTCGGAATACTCCGACCTTAATCAACGCCGCGCATAAGGCGGCTTGGTTCCATGATGGCCGCATCGGCACCAACCTCAATGACGTGACCCGGGAATCGATTACCGAAACCTATTCCATGAATATGGATATGCGGTTGATGCAGGAGCGCCTCAAACAGGATCCGGTCTATGTAAAGATGTTCAAGGATGCCGGTTATGGCGAACCGTCCAATGGGTCCGTTCGAAAAGCTATTCCTGAATATCTTAAAACGCTGACGTCAAGAGGTGCGGCCTTCGATAGCGGGAAAATGTCGGACAGCGCGCAGCGCGGTTTTGAGTTGTTCAAAGGTAAGGCCGGCTGTTCTCAGTGCCATTCCGGGGCCCGTTTCTCCGACGATACGCCGCATAATATTGGTGTACCGGAAAATCCTGAAATCTGGTCGAACCCGGCGCGGCACATGACATATGTCGCCTTCGGCATGTTCATGGGGATTGAAAACTACATGAATATTCGGCGCGACGTTGGGGCGCATATCCGCACGCATAAATCGGACGGGTCGGACATTGGCAAGTTCATGACGCCGACGCTTCGTGAACTAACGCATACGGGTCCGTATATGCACAACGGTGTCATGAAAACGCTGGAAGATGTCGTCGCTTTCTACAATCGCGGCGGCGGCGATGACCCGAATAAGGATTCACGCATCAAGCCGCTCGGCTTGAGCAAGGAAGAACGCGCCATTCTTGTGGCTTTTCTAAAATCATTGTCCGGCGCTCCTCTGACGGGGCCGGAACATGTTTGGAAAGACCCGATCAACGTGAATTACGCGGTGATCAAAGATTGGCTTAAGCAGCGGAACTAGGATTAGGGCTATGAAAAAAGGCAAAACACTATCCCACGCAATCGTCGCGGTCTCCTTGGGAATCGCAAGCCTTGGGTTTGGACTTTCCGCCGCGGCTGACGTAAATCCACCGCTGGCCGCCCTTGGGCCGCCGCCGGTGCCTAAGGATAACCCGCAAACCCCCGAGAAGATTGAACTCGGCAAATTACTGTTCTTTGATTCGCGCATTGGCGGCGATGCGTCCGTTTCTTGCGCGGACTGCCATGTGCCGAAACAAGGGTGGGGTTTCAACGATCCCATTTCCCGCGGTTATCCGGGTGTCATTCACTGGCGGAACAGCCAAACGGTAATTAACGCCGCCTATCTTGGAAAATTGTTCTGGGTCGGTTCGGCGAAGTCCCTGGAAGCGCAAGCGCCCGGTGCGGCGCTTGGCGCGGTGTCGGGTAACGGCGAACGCGATATGGTCGAGGCCCGGCTGGCGTTCATTCCCGAATACGTGAAACGCTTCAACAAGGTCTTTGGCGACGATTGGCCAAAGGTGAACAATGTCTGGAAGGCGATGGCCGCCTACGAACGGACCTTGATCCACGACAATACGCCGTTCGATCGGTATATGCGTGGTGATAAAAGTGCTCTCAGCGAGGAGCAGGTGCGTGGCCTTAAGCTTTTTCAAGGCAAGGCCAACTGCATTGAATGCCATAACGGGCCGCTTCTAACCGACCAGAAATACTACAATCTTGGCGTTCCCAGAGCCGAGGATTGGTCGGAGAGCGGGCTCGCACAAATCACATTCCGTTATGAGCAGTACGCGAAGGGTGTGACGGAAAAACTGTATCGCAAGATTAAAGACGATGCGGGCTTGTATTACCGGACGAAGCAAAAATCCGATATGGGCAAATTCCGTACCCCCCCGTTGCGCTATACCGCTTACACGGCGCCATTCATGCATAACGGCTCGTTCTTCGATTTCGACGAAATTGTCGATTTTTATAATGACGGCGGCGGTACGAACGATTTCACCGACGGTGTCATGGCGAAGACCAAGACGAAACTCTTGAAAAAACTCGGCCTGACCGATGAGGAGAAGGTGGACTTGGTCGCATTCCTCGAATCGTTAAGTGGCGATGAAATCAAGATGACGACGCCAAAACTTCCACCTTACGCGCCGCTTCCCGCCGCGACGAACGTGAACTGAGGGAATTAGAAATATGTCTAACCAAACACGCATGCCAGAAACTGGCGCGCCTCAAATGCCATCGAAAGCGGATCATCCGGCCGGCAAATGCCTGATGTCTCGCCGGAAATTCCTGTTGTCATCGGGAATTGCGACGTCGACGGTCATGGTCTCCATGAATACCGGCGCGGCCGCGGCGAAGATCCCCGCGACCATATCCACCTATCCCCGCAAAAAGATCGGCAAGCTAAGCGCGCTAAAGACCGACAAACCGGTGAGCTTCGAATATCCGGACGAAGGCGCTTACGCGCAATCGATGTTGGTAAAGCTCGGTACCGAGGCCGGCGGCGGCATTGGTCAGCAGAAGGACGTTGTCGCCTTCAACTACTTCTGCACCCATCAAGGCGGCGATCTGTCGGGTACCTACAAGGCGGATACGAAGTCGCTGGGCGCGTGCCCGTTGCATCTTTCCACCTACGATCTGACGCGGCACGGAATCCTCATTTCCGGTCAAGCCTATCAAAGCCTTCCGCAAGTTCTGCTCGAACTGCAAGGCGACGATATCTACGCGGTCGGCGTGTTCGGATTGATCTTCGGCCGCTACGACAACCTTCAAGGATAAGGGACAAGAATAATGTCTACGCCGTATTATATTCCAGAAACCGATGTTCCTCTCCCTCCCAAGGGTGCCGATGTGATCACCACGGCCTGCGACTATTGTATTGTCGCCTGTGGTTACAAAGTCTACCGCTGGCCGGTGGCGGGGGGACGCAATGGCGGCCCGAAGGCGGGTGATAACGCCTTCAAGGCCGATTTCCCTGTGGATCCGTTAGGCCCCTGGGTCGCGCCCAATCAACACAATATCGTGTTGCATGATGGGAAACCGCACCATGTGGTGATCATTCCCGATAAGGATACGAAGTTCGTCAATACGGATGGCGATTCCAGTTTGCGCGGGGGCTGCATCGCGCAGAAATGTTACAATCCGCAAACACCGACGCGCGATCGGCTGAAATCGCCGATGATGCGCATATACGGAATCCTGCAGCCCGTGCCTTGGGACTTCGCCTTGGATGTGGCGGCGGAAGTTGGCAATTACGTCCGCTCGGCGCATGGCGCCAATGCATTCGGCGTGAAGACGTTTTCCTACCAGTATATCGAAAACACCTACGCCATCACCAAATACGCGCTTCGTCACGTCAATACGGCGAACTTCACGTTCCATGATACGCCGTCAGATGTCTCGTCGACGCCAGGATTCCGGGACGCCGGTTTCGATAATTTCGGTCCTGCCTACGAAGATTGGATGAACGCCGAGACTTTGTTGGTCTGCGGTACGGACCCTTATGAAACCAAAACGATCCTCTGGACCCAATGGATCATGAAGGGCATTCAAAACGGTCAGAAATGCATCATGATGAATCCACGCCGCACCGCTGGCGTGGCCTATGCCGAAAAGAATGGAGGGCTTTGGCTCGACATCAATCTCGGTACCGATCTGCTGGTCGTTAACGCGATTGCCCGAATTATCGCGGAAAACGGTTGGCAGGATGCCGAGTGGATCAAGGATTGGGTCAATAATAAGTGGGGTTCGAGTTCCGGCTTTGGCCAAGGCACGCGTAACACGCCGTGGCAGTGGCGCACGACATGGGGAAAATTCCAAACCAAGGGTTACGAGGATTGGAAGAAATGGCTTCTGTCGCAAGATGAATTCAAGCCGGAGAATGCCGCCAAGATCGCGGGGATAGACGTTCAGAAAATCAGGACGGCGGCCGAATGGATGGCGAAGCCAAATAACGGTAAACGTCCAAAAACCTCGATCATGATCGAGAAAGGGTTCTACTGGTCCAACAACACCGGCAACACTCAGGCGATCAGCGCCTTGGCGATCATCGTCGGCGCTGGCGGTCGGCCGGGGCAAGTCGTCGGTCGTGCCGGTGGGCATCAGCGCGGCGGTCAACGCGGTGGCAAGTATCCGCGCAACAAGTCGCCCATGAAAGTGCCGGGACGCAGACGCCGCGCTCTGGACACCGATACCTGGACCATGTCGGGGCATACCCGTTTCGCGCACGTCATCGGTACGACCTGGATTCAATCGATGTGCGGTTCGCAGCAATTGGCGAAACGTTTCGAGGAACTCACCGTCGCAAACCCTCATCAGGTCCGGTCCTACGATAAGCAGGATATCATCGACACGTTGAAGAAGCGTGCCGATTCCGGCGGCATGGTGGTCGTCAACCAGGATATCTATTTGGTCGATCCGATAGGTAACCGCTACGCCGACATCATCTTCCCCGCCGCCACTTGGGGCGAGGATACTTTCATGCGGGCAAATGGTGAACGGCGCCTGCGGCTCTACAACAAGTTCTACGATGCGCCGGGCGAAGCCAAACCGGATTGGTGGATCATCGCGGAGCTCGCCAAGCGCATGGGATTTGATGGCTTCGATTGGAAAAATTCCAACGACGTTGCCGAGGAGTCCGCGCGGTTCTCGCGCGGCAGCCGCAAGGACTTCAACATGATCAAGGTCGCCGCTCATCGCGAGGGCAAGACCTTGCATCAGAAGTTGGGTGAGTTCGGCACCAACGGTATCCAGGGTCCGGTGTATATGGAGGACGATGGAACGCTGGTCGGCACGAAGCGGCTCCATGATACGACCCGTAAGCTACCGGAAACGGGGCCGGCCGCAGGCAACGTCTTCAACAAGAAGCTGACCCATTTCAACAGCCAAACCGGACGCTGCAATCTTCAGAAATCGCCTTGGTCGCTGTTCTCCGATTATTGGGAATGGATGACGCCGAAAGGCAATGAGTTGTGGTGTACCTCGGGACGTACCAATGAGCGTTGGCAGTCCGGGTTTGATGATCGGCGGCGGCCCTATGTCGTTCAACGGTGGCCCGACAACTACGTCGAGATGCATCCCGATGACGCCGCGGCGAGGGGTATCGAAAACGGCGACATGCTGATGGTCTATTCCGATCGCGTGCCTTCGCTCAAGGAAACGACATTGGGCGTTGAGGGCAGTGATTATTCCTTCAGTGGCCAGATGAAAGCCGGAAATGTCGAATTGACCCGCGCCGCCGTCACTGGTGTCGCCATGGTCACCCGGCATATTAAGAAGGGCATCATCTTCATGGACTTCTTGCATACCTCGCAGCCGGCGAACTCGCTGGAAGGTCGCATCGTCGATTGGATCAGCGGGAACTACAATTACAAGATGGGGGTCGCCAAAGTGAAAAAGATTGGCGAGTCACCCTACAAGAACACCTTCCGCTCGATGTCCTTCGCACCCAGAGACATCATCTGAATGCGTCGCGGACCCGGACCTGGGCAACCGAAACATCCGGGTCCGCAGGCGTGTTTTTTCCCTGAAATTCAAAATTAATAGCTGCCCGATTGGGATTACCCTTAATGAACATCCAACGAAAAATTCCACCGCATTCGAGCAATGAGCCGGGACCCAATGCGACTCCGGAAGACGTGTGCCGAATGATGGGTAAAATTCTCGGCGGGGGCGTCGACGTTCATCGTTGTTTGGCGGCTCAGGCTCTTGGGCGTATCGGCGAATTCTCGGCGATGGAACCTTTAGTCAAAGCATTGTTGGACGAAGACAGCGACGTCCGTACCGATGCGGCGGAGGCGCTTTCAAAAATTGCCGATGCCGATGCCGATGCCGGGGCTGGTCGGCAGTTACTTGAAAACCTGCTTGGTGACCCTTGTACCGAAGTTAAGCTCGCGGCGATTGAAACCTTAGCGAAACTCCAGGACAAGGCCGTGATTCCTTGGCTCCGTAAAATCGTTAAGGGACGCGACGAGGAAATCGCGTGGGATGAGGATGAGTTTTACGATAGCGGATGGGACGACTGGGTTGATGTACAAGTAAAGGCGGTCGAAGCGCTGGCGACGCTGAACGTCAGTGAAGCCGTCTCCGATATCGTCGATGCGATGCGTGACGAGGACGCCCAGGACATGACCGAGGTGGTTTTTAGAGCCTTGGCGCGGATGGGGAAGCCGGGCATCGATGCGCTCGCTGCCGTCTTGGATGAAGATTCCGTTCGCCTTCGTCGACGCGCCGCAAGCATCTTGGGCGCGAGCAATGACCGGTATGCTTCGGAACCGTTGTCGCGGGCATTAGTCGACCCGTCTGCGAGTGTCAGAATGGCCGCCATGCGAAGCTTGGCGGTGCGTATGCCCACCGACGCGCGTTTGGCGGTGCTGCTTGATGATCCCGACGCCGAGGTTCGGGCGGAAGCCATAAATTTATTTGGCAACCACTACTCGGACCGCATTCCGGCGCTGCTCGCGGACGAGGCGACGCCGGTGCAAATTGCCGCGCTGGCGACCCTGGAGTTCGGTCCAAACGACCAGGCTTTGTTGACCGACTTACGCGATAAAATCACTGACGGGAAACCTGCCGTCGCCGCTGCCGCCGCCAAGGCGTTGGGTGCGAAGGGGGGCGATCAAACGCTGGATGATCTTGTGGCATTGCTGGCGGACGAAAAACGGCCCGTTGAGATACGGCTTGGCGCGCTACAGGGATTGACCGCGTCGGGATGCGAGGCCGCCATTCCAACATTCGTTGATGTCATCGGTGACGAGTCCCGACCCCTTCGCTTGGAAGCGATGACTGCGTTGGCGCGAATTGCCCAAGCGGGTTCGGTTTGGCCCAACGTTGCTGGAACCGCTTTGTTGGCGGCTCTGTCTACCAATTCCAGTGCGGAAGAGGTGATTGAACCACCGGTGAAGGCGGAAGATGAAAAGGTTGATGAGCCCGAAGCGGTCGTGGAAGAGGATGACCAAGCATTTCCGACCTCCACTGTCGCCGCGATCATGGATCATGAACCGGATGCCGTGAAGGTGGGCGCGCTTCAGATGCCCGGTGAGGGCATAGAGCTGACGCCGGTTGATATGGAGCGTCTTGCCATAGCGCGGAATATCAAGGGCAAGAAGCGCATGGTGTTGGCGCAAAATGTGAAACGGCATGACGACGTGCGGCGATTCGCGGCTCGTATTCTGGGTGACATTCACCGACCCGAAGTCGCCACCGCGCTTGCCGCCGTTATTACCGATAGGGACGAGGAGATGCGCCTGGCCGCCGCCGACTCGTTGGCGCGTCTTGGTGAATTCGTGACACCGCTTCCCGCTGACGTTGACGCGGCGCTGATAGCAGCACTGGAAACGGCAAAACCATCGTTGAAACTTCTCCTGATACGTGCCTTGGCCGCCAGTGGCGAGGAAGGTGCCAATGACATACTGCGGGTGCATTTAGGGGACGAGGACAGTTTCGTTCGTACCGAAGCGGTTCATGCCTTGCGCAAGCGAGGGCAGGCCGGTTCCGAAATTGAAGCACTACTGCACGACCCAGACCCCTCCGTGCGATTGAGTGCCGCTAAAGCGATCGCGGATGCCGGCGGGTGCGATGCCGTTCAGAAGGTTGTCGATTTCGCCTTTTCTTACGAAGGCTATCACGGGGGGCAGGCCGCGCGCCTGTTGCGCGACTTGGATGTTGCGGAGGCTAGCGGGCACTTCATGAATGTCCTTCAGGACCCGAAGCTAAAACGGACATGGTCCGTCGCCATAGAAGCCTTGGCGGAACTCAATCAATCACCACAAGGCGCGGCTGCGTCGGCAGTGGCTAGCTCGATATAACAATAGAGTAGGGAACTTTCCATGATATCTGGAAAATCAGTCGTCAACTTTGCATTTAGCGCTTTGCTTCTGGTCGCGATCGCGGCGCCCGCCGACGCGGCAAGGAAAAAGACCTATAAGGAAGTCGACGTCGCCAATGGCGGTTCGGTCAAGGGCAAGATAAGTTTCACCGGCGCGGTCCCCGCCGACGCCATTGAGAAAATATTGATCACCAAAAATGCCGATGTTTGCGGTAAGGGAGAACGTGAAGTCGCTTGGGTCGATGTCAAGGATGGTGCGCTGCGGGGCGTTTTCGTTTTCCTTGATAAGGTCAAGGAAGGCAAGAAGTGGGCAAAGCCTGAACTCGGAACCTATTTAGTTAATCAGAAGGGATGCCGGTTCCGGCCTTGGGCCCAGGTAGTCCGGCCTGGTGCCTTCATAATCCGCAACAGTGATGCAGGTGTTCTCCACAATATCAACGCCCGTGAATTGATCGGCGTTGAAAAAGGACGCGTCGTCAAAAAGACGTTGTTCAACTTTGGGCAACCGGATCCTGGCGACATCAAGGATAAGATCAAGCCACGCCGGTCGCACTATATCGGCATCAATTGCGAGGCCCATAATTTCATGTTCGGCTTCATGTTGGCACCGATACATCCCTACGCCGTTGTTGTCGGTGATGATGGCTCCTTTTCCATCGATAATATTCCGCCCGGAAAATATACGTTGAAGGCGTGGCATCCCCGGTACGGCGTCAAGAAAACGAAAATCACGGTAGCCGCCAAGGGTGCGTTGAGCGCCGACTTTGCCTTTACTGACGCCAAGTAGCGGCGTCGGAACAGGGCTAATAGGGATTGGGGTGCGGATGATGGCGCGAAAGCTCGGAAACGGCCCCACCGGCATGGGCAAGGCCTTTAGCATGAAATCGTGCCTCGCCGTGTTGACGGTGCTTGGACTTGCCATCACCGCAACTCCGGCTTTTGCCCTGGAAGAAAACGTTTACCGGCAATTCCTTGGCATTGATTCGCGACGGCTAATTTGGTTCCTCGCGCAGATGCACCTGTTTTTTGGCGCGTTTGTTCTCGGCGTGCCGTTGTTCGCGGTCATCATCGAGGTTATCGGGTGGAACAACAAAGATTCTAAGTTCGATAAGCTCGCTTATGAGTTCACCAGTCTTTTAAGTGTCGCCTATGCGACCACGGCGGCGCTGGGCGGCTTGTTGGCTTTTGCGTTGTTCACGCTCTATCCGACCTTCATGGGTTACATGGCGGGTATCTTCAAAGATGTCATGTTCATGTATGCGCTGTTGTTCTTTGGCGAGACCTTTGCGCTTTACCTCTATTACTACGGCTGGAATTGGTTAAAGAGCGACAAGCCGTTTACGCCAAACATGCAGCGGCTGTTCAAGGCGTTGGGACTGGTCGTTGCCGCGTTCGGGTTGGCCTTTGCCTTCGGACTTATCGGCCCGGACATGCGGGTCGATACGCGGTGGTTTATTCTATTGCTCTACATCACGCCGACCGCGGTCGGTTTGCTGATTATCAAGGACTTGAAGTCCTCCCACATCTTCATTGGCATCCTGCTGAACGTCTTTGGTACCGCCATCATGCAACTGGCCAACAGTTGGGCCGGGTTCATGATGAGCCCGACCGGTGTGGATTCGGAAGGGGCCTTCGTCGGCACTGTCTGGCAGGCATTCGAGAACATCCTTGCGACGCCCATCGCCATCCACCGCATGTTGGGGAACCTGGCGTTCGGCGGATTGGTGGCTGGTTCCTATGCCGCCGTTAAATTCATCAGCGCCAAAACGCCCGAGGAAAAAGCGCATTACGACTGGATGGGGTACATCTCTAACTTCGTTGCTATCGCGGCGCTGATTCCATTGCCGTTCGCCGGCTACTACCTGGGCCGCGAGGTCTATTCGACCAGCGCCGTCATGGGCAACAACATGATGGGTGGCGACTTTTCCTGGACCTTCATCATCCAGGCGATGCTGGTCGGATCGCTGTTCCTGATCTCGAATTATTATTTGTGGAGCGGCATGACCCGTATTCCGGGGGCCCAGCGGTACTACAAGTTCATTAAATATATTTTGTTGGCCTTGATCGTATCCTTTGCCATCTGGCTGACGCCGCACAACTTGCCCTTAAGCAGCCTAGAAGTCGGTGAAATGGGCGGCAGTCAATATCATCCCGTGCTCAAATTCCTAGGGCTGATGCCGGCCAAGAATGCCGTGGTCAATCTCATTATCCTGGCGACGTTCTTTAGTTTCCTGTTGTACCGCCGGGGCAATATGCACGACGCCGTGTCGATCCGGG
>JAJFJC010000136.1 GCA_021774385.1 Alphaproteobacteria bacterium | reverse complement strand
TGTCGATTGGGATGGCCGATGGCATGTCGAGCAAGGGGTGCTGGGCCCGACGCCGTATCGTGCTGGTGGGCCACCAATCTGGGGTGGCGGGTCTGTTGAAGCCAGTCTGAAGAGAGCGGGACGGTTTTGCGACGGATGGTTTCCGACTGGTCCGGATGCCGCGGGTTGGCAGAAGCAATGGTCCGAGGTGCAGGGGTATGCCGAAGAGGCCGGACGCGACAAGAGTGACCTGACGGGGGCGGTCTACCTGACGGTGTCGATCGATGACGATGCTGATGCCGCCGACACAAGCATCAATGACTATCTTTCGCAGTATTACGGTGTCCCTGCCGAGGTGATCCGGAAACGGCAGGCGTGTTATGCGGGACCGGAAGCTGAATTTGGCGAATGGCTGAAAGGCTACATGGATGCGGGGGCCAGTCATCTCATGCTCCGTTTGGTTGGCGATCATGACAAGCTATTGGAAACGGTTGCGCGCGTTCGTTCGACGCTTTCCTAAATTTCCGCATGCGGCGATATGGCGCTCATGGATTTTTGCAAGAGTCTGCGCGCAAGGGTATTTTCAGATCGGTGGACTTTTCTGTGACGGTGCAATGCCGTCGCTTGTGAATGATGAGTGAGGAAATCATGGCGGAAATGGATTTTGATGTCGTTGTCGTTGGTGCGGGAAACGCGGCACTGTGCGCGGCGCTTGCGGCCTATGAAGGCGGTGCCAAGGTGTTGGTGCTGGAAAAAGCATCCGAAGACGAGAAGGGCGGCAATTCCTACTTTACCGCCGGTGGATTTCGTTTCGCCCATGAAGGCTTGGCGGATGTCTGTGAGGACGTTCTCGTCGATTTGTCCGATGCGGAACGCGATCAGATCGTGCTGCCGTCACATGACCGTCAGTATTTCTACGAACAGCTGATGAAAGTTACCCACCATCAATGCGATGAAACCATGGCGTGGCGCTTAATCGACGATTCACGGCCGACGATGGGCTGGCTGCGTGGCCACGGGGTGCGCTTCATTCCGATGTTCGGACGGCAATCCTATCTCGTCGACGGCAAGCATGTGTTCTATGGCGGCGTGAATATCGAAGCCGTCGGCGGCGGGCAGGGGCTGGTTGAATTCGAACTCGCCCGGTTGGAGAAGCTTGGCATCGAAATACGTTACGAAACCGGCGCGACCAAATTGTTGCAGGATCAACGTTGCAACATTACCGGCGTCCAGGTACGGGGGCCGAATGGATACGAGGAAATTACCGCCCGTTCCGTGGTGCTCGCCTGCGGTGGGTTCGAAGCAAACCCGGAGATGCGCGTGCGCTACCTCGGCCCGGGCTGGGATCTCTGCCGGGTGCGTGGCACGCGCCACAATAAGGGCGAGGGAATCCAGATGGCGCTGGATATCGGGGCGCAAGCGTTCGGCAACTGGTCGGGTTGTCATTCGGTCGGTTGGGATATCAGCGCGCCGCCCTATGGCGACCGCGTGGTGCTCGACAATTTCCAGAAGCATTCCTATCCGCTCGGCATCATGGTCAATCTGGACGGCAACCGGTTTGTCGACGAAGGCGAGGATTTGCGTAATTTGACCTATGTTCGGTTCGGTCGCGAGATCATGGCGCAGCCGCATCGGACCTGCGTGCAAATCTTCGATCAGAAGACGATCGACATGCTGCGCGACGAGTACCGTATCCACCAGGTAACCAAGGTGGAATCGGACACGATCGAGGGGCTGGCCGAAGAACTTGAGATTGATCCCGAAGCGTTGGCGAAGACCGTCTCGGAATATAACGCGGCCTGCCAGCCTGGTGATTACAATCCGGCCATTCTGGATGGTGTAACCACTAAGGGTATTACGCCCGCGAAAACGAATTGGGCGTTGCCGATCGACAAACCACCCTATGCCGGCTTCATCACGACGACGGGCATAACCTTTACTTTCGGTGGATTGCGCATCAACGACGAAGGGGCGGTGCAAGATGTGAGCGAGCGAAGCATTCCGGGTCTTTACGCTGCAGGCGAATTGGTGGGCGGTCTGTTCTACGGCAACTACCCTGGCGGTAGTGGCCTGATGGCGGGTTCCGTCTTTGGCAAACTTGCCGGTACCAGTGCGGCGAGCTTCGCTGTCGGCAATGCGTGATTGAACGGAGTATGCCGCTCACGAAAATTCTCGACGATAACCCTTTATGCCGTTTGCTCGGCATTCAATACCCAATTTGCCAGGCGGGTATGTATTCGGTTGCCTACGGTAAATTGGCGGCGGCGGTTTCGAATGCGGGCGGGCTTGGTGTGATTGGTTCGGCTTTCATGGATCCCGAGGATTTGCGCCGGGAAATCCAGCTGGTCAAAAACGAAACCGATAAACCCTATGGCGTCGATATTTTGTTTGCCGAGGTGCGCGGCGAGGACGCGACATCGAGCGGTTATACGCAGGAAGTGGAAGAACATATCGAGGTTACCTTCGAGGAAGGCGCATCGGTAATCGTCTCGGGGCTTGGCAATCCGGCGCAAATTATTCCGCGCGCCCATGCGGCGGGCATGAAGGTCATGTCCTTGGTGGGTACTTCGCGGCAGGCGCAAAAGGTAGAAGCATCCGGTGTCGACGCGGTTATAGCATCGGGAAACGAGGGTGGAGGTCATGTCGGACGGGTCGGAACCCTTCCGCTCGTGGCCAAGGTCGTCGATAGTGTAAAAATTCCAGTACTGGCCGCCGGCGGAATTTCCGATGGGCGCGGCCTTGTCGCGGCGCTGGCACTGGGTGCGCAAGGCGTGTGGATGGGGACCCGTTTCATCGCGACCGAAGAGGCGCGCGGCCATATCAACTACAAGCAAAAGATCGTCGATATTGACGAAGACGGCACCTTGGTGACACGCGGCCATTCCGGGAAAACAGCGCGTATTATCCGCAATAAATTCACTGATTTTTGGGCCGCTCATGAATCGGACATTAAGCCGTTCCCCTACCAACTCCGCGAAGTCGGCGAACCGGCTTCGGTTCTCGGGCGAATTGACGGAGATACCGAAAACGGCGTCTTGGCCGCCGGCCAAGGGTCAGGCGTGATCGATTCCATACCGCCTGCGGGCGACGTTGTGCGGCAAATCATGAGCGAGGCGCGAAGCGTACTCGATAGCTGGTCCTGAAAACAGCCGGCGAAGCCATTTGCATTGAGTCTGTTTTTACGTTTCGACACAATTACGCGGATGGCGCTTAGGGAGACTGTGCCTTGATCCAATCGGCGATATCGCGAACGACTCGTTCTTCGATATCGTTGAAACCATGGTAATGCGCGGCCTGGCAAGGGTTCCCAAATGCGATGCCACCGCTGTAGAGAAACATGCCCAGAGGTTGGGCGTTGATCAGGTGGGCGGCGAGCTGTGCCACTTCGCCGGGGGGTGTCACGAAGCACTCGTCGTCTTCATGGTGCGCGATGAGTACGGGCATCGTTATTTTTTCGAGCGCAAAATCGAATAGATGATCCCCTTTTTCATTTGGTTCCAGCATGGATGCCGTCAGGACGATGCCGTCGGGGCGGTTCGTCTTGAGCTTCACCGCCGCGCTGGCGACGGAGTTTGTTCCCCGGCTGGTACCGACGAGCCATACTGGCAAGTCGAACGTTTTTCGGAGATGCACTATTACAGCGCTAATATCGGCGGCATGTTTGGAGGATCCCCGAAATCCATGCCGCAGATCGTAAGGTTCGTCGGTGGGAGCATCGAACACCACTGTCGAAAGGCCGTTGCTGTGAAAGAGCGGACGGCTGCGGATGAGGAAGTTTCCATTTCCCCATCCAATAGCGCCCGATTCCGTCATGCGCATCGCGCCTTTGCCACCGGCGAATAAAACGGCGATGGCAATAGGGTTTGGAACGGTTTCGACGCGCAACCGCGTCCACTCTCCGCGTGAGGAAACATCATGTACCTCGATCGTGGCGACTTGAGCGGACGCTGTCTTTGTCGTTATCGAGGTGTCGCGATCGATAATTTCGATCCTCGCCGGTTCAGCCGCATAAGTATGGGACGCGACTATGCTGGCGAACAGACTCGCTAGTACCAATAGGCTATATCGATGGGCGGATCTGGATCGCATCGTCAGCGAGCACCTGTCGCATTCCATTCGCGACGCACAGCGTTGCATTCATCGATTTTGACATTGGTGACGACGTCAAGCGAACGGCCGGTGAGTTTCATCAAAGATTCCACACTGTAGTCGCCATAGTCGCGGGTGTCGCGAAAGTCGGCGTGCCGGGACCCGAGTATGACGCCGCTGCATCCCGCAGCCTCAATCGCCCAGCAGCACATCGGGCAAGTTTCCATTGAAGTATAACAAACCGCGCCTGACAGGTCGGTCGATCCGATGTTGCGGCAGGCGTCGCGAATGGCATCGACTTCCGCATGTGCCGTTGGGTCGGTGTCCGAATTTACCCGGTTGCGCCCGACGCCGATGACTTCGCCATCCCGAACGATGACGGAGCCAACCGGCGAGTTTCCTTCGGCGGCGCCCTTACGGCCTTCTTCCAACGCGATATCCATATACTTCTCGTGGTCGACGCTCATGGCGCCCTCCATTCCTGGGTTTCCGGCGAGGCTGTTACGCTGTAAAGCAGAGTGAAGCTTGTTAACGCGGTTTGGGCAAGGGCACGGCGTCCATGAGGTTAGCGTGCATAGTCAGAAACTGTTTGAGGGAGTGATATGGATTCAGCGAAAATCAAAACGGATGTTCTGACATTTTGGTTCGCGGATGGGCCGGCGGAAATACGTGCAATTTGGTTTCAGAAGAATTTGGCTTTTGACGCCGAGATAGAACAGCGGTTTGCAAAAATCCAATCTGCCGCGGCGGCGGGAAAATTGGAAGATATGGCGAATACGCCACTTGGATGCTTGGCGCTGATCATCATTCTCGATCAGTTCCCCCGGAATCTCTTTCGCGATGAAGGACGGTCCTTCGCAACGGATGGCGAGGCGCTAAGACTGGCGCAAGACGCAATTGAGAAGGGATTTGATCAGGGGTTGAGTGCGGTGCAACGGCAATTTCTGTACATGCCCTATCAGCACAGCGAAGATTTGGAAGACCAGAAACTATCCGTTGCGTTGTTCAAGAGCCTAGGTGAGGAATCTTACAGTTTTGCGATGCGCCATTTAGAAATTATCGAACGGTTTGGCCGGTTTCCGCATCGCAATGCGATACTAGGTCGCGACTCGACGGATGAAGAAATTCGGTTTCTGACCGAACCGAATTCATCGTTTTAATCAAGTAAGGCGCGGACTTCTTCATCCGTCGGAAATTGACCGGTCCGTGCCTTGGAATAGGCCAGGTTTCCATCAATATCGATATCGAAGATGCCGGCGCGTCCGCCGACCAGTTCAATATCCGCGTCCGTGATTTTTGTGTTGATGATGTCCCTCGCACGGAGAGCTCTCGGTTCATAGTTTCAAACCACGCAATATTCGATCCGGACCTTCATACTCTCACCTCTGCTTATGTTCAGTCGTTATCGGCTGTTGCAATGGCCTATGATGGGCGAAATTTGTCGCCGAATTAAAAGTGGGATTCAACATGCCTAATATCAAGTTGCATCATATTCGCGAGGGTAGGGGATCGCCGCCAATTGTCTTCGTTCATGGCTTTCTTTGCCGGCATCAGGATTGGCGACATCAGATTTCCCACTTTGTGGTGCGGCATACGGTGATCGCCTGCGATCTCCGTGGCCATGGCGAAACGCGGCGGGGAGATGCACCAATGACGATTGAAACCTTGGGCGGCGATGTCGTGGCTTTGCTGGAGGCGGAAGACCTTCGGGGCGCGATCTTGGTGGGTCATTCGATGGGCTGCCGCGTGGTGATGGAAGCACGCCGTCAGGCGTCAAGCCGCGTTGGGGGACTGGTTCTAGTCGATGGCAGCCGCGTCGGCGTGGGGCGTGTGGCGGGCCAGGAAGCCTTCGATGCGACGGTTGCCGCCAATGGGTATCGAAATGTTGTACGGAACCTGTTCGAAAACATGTTCTTCGACAACCCACCGGACTGGAAAGCGGAAACCTTGGACAAAGTGCTCGCGATTCCGGAGACGACGGGGCGCCCCTTGTTCCGGGCGTTGATCGGATGGGATTCGGACAAATTCATGCCGGTTCTCGCGGAGACGAATGTGCCGGTGCTGGTGCTTCAATGTACGACCATGGACCTCGATCGCAGACGCCGGACGTTGGAAGCTGGTGAAAGCAGCCCCTTTCAGGATTTGATTTTGGAGAACATTGCCGGTGCGGAAAGCGAAACCGTGCCCGGTCCCGGCCACTTTTGCATGACGGAAGCACCGGCCGCGATTAACGCCCGTATCGAGCGCTTTATCGCGACGCGGTTCTGATACAGGCTTAATGGAGGAGCGGTGCGTATTCGTCGAGGAGGCGCAAGACCGTATCTCTGTCCGCCGAGGGGAGTTGCAGTAGACCGCTTGCAATACCCGCCTGCGCATAGGATTCCAGTTGTTGTGCGTCCGCTGGTGCGCGGAAGACGGTAACCGAGAGTTCCGACATGTCGCGGCCTGCTTCGTCGGCTGCTTCGCGTAGGCGCGCCATGCTTTCGGCCGGATCGAAGTCCGGTGTCGCCCGGGGCAGCCACCCATCGCAATATTCGGCCACACGGCGCAGCGTATATTTCGTTTCGCCGCCTAGGATGATGGGCGGATAGGGCTTTTGGAGCGGCTTTGGGTAGGACCAGGCGGGGTCGAAATTATAAAACTCACCATGAAACGAAGCTTCTTCCTCGGTCCATAGTGCCTTCATGGCGAGCACGCATTCGCGCATTTGCTTGAACCGGGTCTCGTATTTGGCGCCGTGATTTTCCATTTCGTCGACATTCCAGCCGCCACCGATGCCAAGGACCAAGCGTCCATTGGACAGCATGTCCAAACTAGCCACGACTTTCGCGGTGACGATGGGGTCGCGTTGCGGCAGGAGGCTGATGCCGGTACCGAGTTTCAGCTTAGTGGTTGCCGCGGCCGCGAAGGAAAGCGCAACGAAGGGGTCGTGGGTATGGGCGTATTCCTTGGGCAGGTCGCCACCGCCGGGCCATGGGGACTTTCGGCTCACCGGAATGTGGGTGTGTTCGGGAAGAAATAGCGAGGCATAGCCCCGATCCTCCAGCGCACGCGCAAGTTCGTCTATTTTGATGCTGTAGTCGGTCGCAAATATAAAGACGCCAAGCTCCATGGCCGTTCCTCCCATTGTGCAATTTTTCTGAAGCATGGCCGGCAAGTGCCTTCGATCCACGCGTTTGGCGGCAGTATCCAATAGTTAGTGGGCGTTGCGCAAGTTGGAAGAGGATGACTGGAAATGCAGTAGGTAGTTTATATTTAAAATTTTATGTTTAAGTAAAAGATATTTTATTACTGTTATTTTAAATTATAAATTAATAATAAATAATTAATTCTTTCTTTTATAAAATAAAAATGATACCCAGTGCTTGCATAAATTGAATAAAAAATAGTAATTAGTATGATTATATCTAAAATTAGACTGTTTAACGGTGTTAAGCGTCTCTGGACCTCGAGTGGCGGCGGTATGCTCATTGAGTTCGCTTTCGTTGCGCCTTTTGTCATCCTTCTGCTGACCGCAACCGCGGAAGTCGCCGTGACTCTTTTTGTTGATGCAACGATTAGCGGTGCGGCGGAAAGTGCCGCTCGCGATATCCGTACAGGCCGGGTCCAAGAAAACGACGACCCGTTGGACGCTTTTCGAACCAAACTTTGTGATTCGTTATTTGGAATCGTCGATTGCAGCGAGGTGGTTTTCGATGTGCGGACTTTCGATGATTTTGGTTCCGTCGAAATGGTCCTTCAAACCGATGAAGACGGGAACATGACGGGCGGTCAATTCGCGCCGGGAGATAGCGGCCAAATTACCGTCGTTCGAATTTCCTATAGATGGCAATTTCTGACACCGCTCGTCGGGCATGCGCTTTCCTCGGATGGGACAAACGGCGTGCTGCTCCTATCGACCATGGCATTCCAAAACGAACCATATGAGTTGGGTGGATGATGGACGTTATCTTTCGGTGCTTGCGCTGCCGTAGAGGTTCGGCATTGACGGAATTCGTTCTTATCGTCCCGATGATGGCGTTACTGTTCACGGGTGCGATGGAGGCAACACGTCTTTTGCGTCTCGATCGTAAACTTCAGAATGCCGCCTACGCGACAGCGGATTTGGTCACACAAAATCCGACCCTGAATGACGACCGTATGACGGATATTCTCGCCGCTGCCGATCTTGTTATGGAGCCTTTTGTGGTTGGTGATCTG
>JAJFJC010000135.1 GCA_021774385.1 Alphaproteobacteria bacterium | reverse complement strand
GCGAGACCCCGCCGCGGCCCAAGCCATCGGCGACGTCCAGCAGGAGCATCTGGCCCTCGCACGACGCCTGCAAAAATTCGCTGAAGTCCTCGGTAACGTCCTCGCCGACGTCGTTATCACCCGGACGACGGTCCACGATGTTGTGTCTGACTTCATCGAGGATCAGCGCCGACACATGCGTATGGAAGAAATGACCTTCTTCCCCGCGGCACTTAAGGCTCTGACCCAGGACGACTGGGCAGACCTGGATCGCCGCGCGATAGATATACCCGACCCACTATTCGGTTCCGATGTCGATCCGCGCTTCGCTGAGTTGCGGCAATCCGTACAGGCCCACGAGGCGACGACCTAGAAAGCGCCCGGGCCACCGGATCCGAGCCCAGGATGTCTGCAACGCTCTCCGGGGGAGTCCAATGTGTGATTTGACACCTTCTTCAACCGCCTGATCTAGTGCGGCGATACATTGATAGAGCGGCGGTACTAGTGTGAGGAATTCGTTTGCAAATCTGGTGCTGGTGGCGCTGGCACTGGTGTCGTTGAGCTTGAGTTCGACCGCGGTGCACGCCGGATCGTGGCCGGAGTGGCAGCGCCTTATCGAGGCCGGCACAGCGGCTTTCGCCCAGGAGGATATTGGCGCGGCGGAAGCGTTGTTTGAGGATGCCTTGGCCGTCGCCGAGGCAACCGATCCTACCGACCCGCGGCTGACGGAGAGCCTCGACAAGCTTGCAGAGGCTCGGTTCCTGCAAGATCGCGACACCGAAGCCGAGGCCCTCTATCGGCGGGCGCTGGCCATTCGCGAAAATTCGCCAAAGCCAAGCGAGATCGCGATAGCGGAATCGCTCAAACGCCTTGCCGATCTCCTGTTCTTCAACGACCGCAATGACGAAGCGGAACCGCTTTACCTGCGGGCCCTGACGATCGCCGAGCAATCGAACGATCCCGGCGTCCCGCTCGCCTACCTCGACGGTCTTGGCCGGTTCTACAATTTTGCCGGCCGGGAGCACGAAGCACTGCCCTATTTTGAGCGCGCTCTTGCCCTGCGAACGGAGCGCCTCGGCCCCGGTCACGCGGAACTGGCCGCGACCTTAGATGCCATGGCTGAGGCGCAGTTCTACCTTGACCGACTGGACGAGGCGGAAACGCTCTATCGGCGGTCCCTCGCACTTCGTGAGGCAGAGTATGGCGCCGACCACCGCGAGGTTGCCGGCAGTATCCGTCGTCTGGCCAGTGTAATCCGAATGCGCGGCCGCGAAGCGGAAGCCGGGCAATGGATCGACCGAGCCCTCGTCATAGAACTAAGCCAAAGCGCGCCGTGACGGTCCCGATGCCGTGTCCGACTTTATCCGATGTCGATCCGCTGAGTTACGGCAATCCGTGCAGGCCAACGAGGCGACGGCCTCGAGAGCGCCTGGAGGCCCGGGCCGGAATCGAACCGACGTGCAAGGATTTGCAATCCTCTGCATAACCACTCTGCCACCGGGCCAAGGGGTTGGAATTACTCATAGAATCGGAATGTAGTCAAGTGGGGTAGACACTTTCGTCCTTTCGGTAGACAGCGCAGTTGCTACCGTGTTCGCTCCAGCAGAGGTATCGCCTCGCTGCCACGTTCCGCACGCTCAGTATACATCTTCGTCATCTTTATTGTGGGGTGCCCGATAATCGCGCTGATCTGCTCCCAGGTGGCCTGCGCTGATGCCGAGGTGGTCATCAAAGTCGAGGAATTGGCTGCGACAGCCGTGGCGGAGCTGGAGCCAGCGAAACGGGCTGCCATCAATGGTGCGCCTGATATGGCGCTCACAGCCGCGGCCGCCCGCGTAGCTGTGGCCGAGTTAAGTCGTATCTGATCCTTCGGGAGATTGCCCAAGGAGCCCCACAATCGCTACTGCCATTACCCTGAAGTTCCTGGACATCGTCCTGCTCGGGATGACCTTGGTCCCGGAAGCCCAGCGCGCCGGCGAGTTGTTGGCTGAAAAACTGCGCTCGTTCGGTGGTGCGGACCCGACGCCGGAGCAACGGGCGGAGATCGAGGCTGAGACCAACGCACTGTTGGCCGGGCTCAAAGCGCGGGTGGAAGAGGCAAGGGCGGAGCAAGCCCGCCAGGAAGGCCTCTCCGCATAGGATTTGCATAATTTCCGCTGGATTAGCAAAGCCCCGAAACCGTGTCGCTTTCCCTGTTAATTAGCCCGAAAACCGTGCAGAAAGCCGGATTCTGGGTGAATCTTGGATTAGTTGTACAGATCGTACATCGTTGTACAAAGTGTACAAAAGGGCAGGGGCCGGGGTGCGCCAACACTCCGAACCGAGAGCGGTAACTCTCACGACCACAAGCGGCCGCCATGCGGCCAGCAGGCGGGACTCTCTAACACAAGCCGATAGTCCGTGTTCCTTGGCCCATCTCTCCACCATCTCAATCAACTTGCTCTGTTCGGAGACCTGAAATTGTCTTTTCAGATGAACCGGAATCCCTCCGGGCAGATTGGTAACAACGTCCAACACCGCTGAGTTTGAATCAGTCGAGACACCCTGCGTGATTTCAATGTACTCGTCTCCCTTTGTCCATTTGCGTAGCGTGTTCATCCTCATCCCTTTGGTAAGGCGCCGGGGTGCGTCAGCGTCATACTGATACGCGGTACCGACCACTTCGTCACCTGAAGAAATAGGGTGGGCCTGCTAAGGAGCGGCATGCGAACCGCCGCATTCTAACTAGCCGCTATTTTCGAGCCTATTAGGGCAGGGGCTAAATTTTGCCCGAGATCTAAATCCGAATGCCCACTCTGTGGATGGACCGCACCGTGCATGGGCCCCATCTGCCGCCTCATTTGAGGGAGGAGGCCAACACGGGAATGCGACGGGGTCGCAACTTCAAGCGCGGCCCCGTCCATCTGCCAGCAAGGTTTTGGTCAGGTGGGTCGCGGTGGTTGCAGGTTCGCGTACTCGATCATCGGGTCAATAACCCCCTTTCGGAAGGCGTCGTTCAACACTTCGTACGAATCAATGATCTCTTGGGCCCTCTCAAGGTAGTCCTCCCTCCAGAATGTGCCTGGCGTTCTCTCGCACCCGTCGAGCATACCGAGCAATACGTTTCTGACCTCTGGCCTCGTCTTGCCATCGACTGAGCCATGAACATACCCATCACCATCCCAAATGCATGTTGTGGCACCGCTGATCCTTCCACAAGCTACGCCAGCCGGCTCCTCAGCCTTGAGGAATTGCCTAAACTCATTGATCGTCGGCATTAGTAAGTTCTCCTTATTAGCTAGAGGAGTATAGTCGCCCTAAGCCACCATTATGTCTAGCCGTGACGGGCAGAAACACAATCAAGCGGTGGACGCGGTAGTAACAGGCCGCGCCAACAGCCGTCACCCTTCGAGGTGGCGGCCTTTTTTTGTGTCCGGATTTGCGTTCGTTCAGTGCATGTTGCCACAGGGTATTGGGCTCCGAGTATCCCCTGCTGCGGGCCTTTCTTTGTGTTTGGGTCGCAACTCTCTTTTTTTTTTATTTTTCATGTGTTTATTCTTGGTTCCTCCAACCACGACTCTGAGAGAGAAATTTTTGTTAA
>JAJFJC010000134.1 GCA_021774385.1 Alphaproteobacteria bacterium | reverse complement strand
GACGAGGGCGGTGTCGACGCCGGTGCGGGCTATTTGATCTTCGGCAGAGATTTTTCTGGAGCGGTGACCCAGGAAGGTGCCGCTGGCGACAATACGTTGACGGGATCCATCGCCAACGATGTGTTGGTTGGCGGGGCCGGTGACGATCTGCTGATCGGCAATGGTGGTGCCGATGTCATCAAGGGCGGTGCCGGTGACGACACGGTCGAATTGAAATTCGGTGGCGCGCAGCGGCTGGAAGGCGGTTTGGGTACCGATACGCTTGCCTTCACCTTTGGCGGCAGCGGCGGCATAAATTTCTCTGATACGACGGAAGTGGAGGTCTCCGGGTTTGAGATTCTCGACATTACCGGCACGAGCAACAATTCCACGACGCTGTCGGTCAATGCCGTGAACGCGATGTCCGACTCCAACACGATAACCGTTGTCGGCAATGCCGGTGACTCGCTCTCGACGACCGATGTCTGGGAATTCTTCGGTGCTGTCAATTCCGGTGGGACGACCTTCCAGGGTTACGAAAGCCAGTTTGGCGAAACGACCCTTCTCGTCGATCTCGACATCGATGTTTCCGGGCTGCAATTCCTTAACCCGCTCGAATCCGGCCCGATCTTGAGCACGCAATTCGATGATATAGACGACGGTTTCAAGATGATCGGCGAAGCCGCGACTGACTTTGTCGGCTCGACGGTGTCCGGGGCTGGCGATTTTAACAATGACGGTATTCTCGACGTTATCGTCGGCGGCAGTAATGGCGAAAGCGGGGGGGCGGGAGCTGCCTACGTGGTATTCGGCAACGCTACCGATGTCGGCGTCGATTTGGCGGATGTCGCCGCGGGTACAGGCGGTTTCAAGATCACGTCTGAAAGTGGATCCAACTACCTCGCTTCGGTCTCCAACGCCGGCGATGTCAATGGCGATGGTATCGACGACATCATTGTCGGCGATTATTTGAATGGCGGTGCCGGTGCGGCCTATGTGGTGTTCGGCGGTGCCAGCCCGACGACAAGCCTCGCAACCGTTGGCCTCGGCGTAGGCGGGTTCAAGATAATCGGTGAGGTTTCGGGTGATCAGGCCGGCTTCTCGGTATCCGCCGCCGGAGACGTGAACGGCGATGGTCTTGATGATGTCATCGTCGGGTCGCGGTTGTTCGACAATAGCTACAACGAGGGTGCGGCCTATGTCATCTTCGGGACGGCGACACCCCTCGCGTCGGTCAATCTATCGGATGTCGCGCAGGGCAGTGGCGGTTTCCGCATCGATGGTGAAAGTTCCGTGTCAGGCCGCGCGGGTTCCAGTGTTTCAGCTGCGGGTGATGTTAATGGCGATGGCTTCGACGATGTTGTTGTCGGCTCACCGGAGTTTCAAGGCGATGGGACTTATGGCGCCGCGTATGTCGTCTTTGGCGCCGCCAACTTCGGCAATCAGGTCTTGCTGGACAATGTGGCTGCCGGCAGCGGCGGTTTCCGGCTTCTTGGTGAAAATAATTACAACGTGGGTTCCTCGGTTTCCGCCGCCGGGGACGTCAATGGGGATGGCATAGCCGATCTTCTTATTGGCGATAAAGGCAACGACGCTGGTGGTACCAATGCCGGTGCGGCTTACGTGGTGTTCGGTACCGACCAAGGGTTCGCGGCATCGGCGGACTTGGAATCCTTAGCCGCGGGAACCGGTGGGTTCAAAATTACCGGCGAGGTGGTGACCGATTATGCGGGAATATCGGTATCTTCGGCGGGCGACGTCAATGGCGATGGCCTGGACGATATCCTTGTTGGCGCATTCGCGAATGACGGAGAGGCACCTGGTGCCGGCGCGGCTTATTTAGTCTTCGGTGTTGCCGGCAGTTCGGCGTCGATCAATCTAGATACAATTGCCCTTGGGACCGGTGGTATCCGGTTGACGGGTGAGGCGGCGGGCGACGGCGCGGGAACCGCCGTATCGGCTGTCGGCGACGTCAATGGCGATGGTTTTGACGACATCCTCATCGGCGCGGAAGGTAATGATGAAGGCGGTATCAACGCCGGCGGGGCCTATTTCCTGTTTGGGGCCGATGCTACGGGCTCGGTGACGGATATCGGCACGGCCGGTGACGATACCATCAACGCCGCCGGTGGAAACAACGTCATCGTCGGTGGCACGGGCAGCGACATCCTGAACGGCTTAAATGGTGGCGAAGTGATCCGCGGCGGCGCGGGCGATGACTTTATCCAAGTCGGGTCGGAATTCCAGCGCGTGCACGGCGGTGCGGGAACGGACAAACTCGGTTTCATTGTTGGCGCGGGCACCAGCACGACGCTTGATCTAACCAACCTCGCCGATCTGCGGGTTGAAAGCATAGAGGAAATGCGGATCGCAACGGGCAGTACCGACAACACGGCGGGAGATCTAATCTTGGGATCCTCGGACATTCGTCAGATGTCCGATACGAATACCCTCACAGTGGACTCAACCAGCAATATTTTCCAGGACCAGAGCTTCCATACCATTACGCTCGCCGGTAACTGGACCGTGGATGATAATTTGGTGGATACGTTTAATGACGGGGACATCTCGTTGGAATTCGCATCTGACCTCAACATCACGACGACCGGATCGATCGACGTTACAAACGATACCTTGCTTCAATTCGCTGGTGGTGAAGGTCTCTGGGCGGTTCAGGGCTCTTTCGATATTTCTGGCACGAATACGCTGACCGTTGATACAGGTACCTTGCATATCCAGGACGGTGCGCTCTTCAACTTCGGCTCGGGTACGGTGACGACAAGCGGGACCGGTGTATTTTTGAACGAAGGCGCATTCAGTGGCGGTAACTCGCCGGGTGCCGCACGTGTTGTGGGCGATCTGGCATGGGGCGATACCGCGAGTATGCTGTTCGAGCTTGGAGGCCTCGCACCGGGAGTCCATGAAGGCTTCGATCAGCTTCTTGTCAGTGGTGAATTCGAAGCCTCGGGCACACTAAACGTCGTCGAATTCGGTGAATTCGAAGTCTCCGCCGGTGACAGTTTCTCTATCGTGGAAGCCGGTGTGCTGAATGGTGAATTCGACGACATTACCGGCCTCGATGTCGGCGGCGGTGTCGTACTTGATGCCACGCAAAGTGCGAATGGTGTAACGTTGACCGGCAAGGCGGTAACGCACGAAGGCACGGCAGCCGGCGATACGCTGACTGGCGGATCGGGCGATGATGTGTTTGTTGGCGGCGGTGGCGGCGACTTTATCCTTGGCGGTGGCGGCGCGGACTTGATGCATGGCGGCGCCGGGGACGATGTGTTCGTCGCATCCGGTACGGGCTTTGGCCGAATCGATGGCGGTGATGGTTTCGATTCGGTCCGGTTCGAAGGCACGGGACAAAGTTTCGACCTTGGCGGCGTGCGTGGCGATCAAATCAACGCAATCGAGATGTTCGACCTTTCCGAAAACGGCGACAATACGCTTACCCTGGACGCGGACATGGTGTTTTCCGCGACGCGGGGCGAAAATTCGCTTAGCGGCGCCGATCATAGTTTGATTATCGACGGTGACACCGGGGATACGGTCGATGCGGGCGAAGGCTGGTCCAACACGGGCACGGTTAACATCGATGGCAATGGCTATTCCGTGTTCGAGAACGACAGCAACGGCGCGCAACTCGTCGTTAACAATGAAATCACGGTAAATGCCGCGTAACGCGCGGATTTGACGGAATCGGTGCAATAGAGGCCCCGACTGGCTCGCACATCTCTTTGGTTCCGCGGAAGCCTTGCGTCACACTTCCGTTTCCCCTAATTTCCCGCCGTCCGGGGTGTAGCTCAGCCTGGTAGAGTGCTTGCTTTGGGAGCAAGATGCCGCAGGTTCGAATCCTGCCACCCCGACCAAGGGCCTCGCGCAACGCGAGGCGCAATTGGTGAGAAGAGCCGATGGAAGTTCGTATATTTAAGCCGACGAAAACCGCGATGCAGTCCGGTCGCGGTAAAATGCAAGATTGGGTCATGGAATTCGAGCCCGGTGCCCGAATAGAACCGGATGCGCTGATGGGCTGGTCCGGATCCGCGGATACGCGTGCGCAGGTAAGGTTACAATTCGCGTCTTCGGAAGAGGCCGTCGCCCACGCCGAGAAGAATGGCTGGACCTATACGGTGCAAGCGCCCAAGGAGCGGAAAATTCGCCCGAAGGCCTATGCCGATAATTTCGCCGTTAAGCGTGTGCAGTCCTGGACGCACTAAGCGCGGCTTCGAAAAAGTCTAAGGCCCCGTAGCTCAACCGGATAGAGCACCGGATTTCTAATCCGGCGGTTGCAGGTTCGAGTCCTGCCGGGGTCGCCATAATATAACCAATTATATCAGAACTTTACAGGCTCGGTTCCTTGTTGGTATCGAGTTTTTCTTGTCGCAAGCCGCTTTCACTGAAAGCCGCGCAATTCCTTGCATTACCACTCACTACCACTTGTTCCATGCGACAAGAATGCGACAAATTAGGGCTATTTCGGTTAACCGAAAACGAGTTGGAGCTATGCCCAAAAGTTGGTGACGGGTATATCAGGCGGCGTGTTTAATTTGCTTCTCGATTATCCCCTTTGCGTATGTAACCGCTATCCCTATATTGTATGTAAAAGGAGCGCAAACATGTCGCAGATGCCCACCATTGTTGAGTTTTTCCAAAATTTCCCGGACGATGACACATGCCTTGAACACTTGTTTAAGACGCGGTTCGGCGATGATGTTGCGTGTGACCGGTGTGGAGAAATTGGCAAGTTCCGGCGTCTTAGCAAAATCCCCGCTTACACTTGTAATTGTGGTCAACATATCCACCCGATGGCGGGAACTCCGTTTGCGAAGTCGCGGACACCGCTGCAAAAGTGGTTCTATGCGATGTACCTTTTTACGTCTTCCCGACATGGTGTTCCAGCCAAAGAACTGCAACGCCAATTGGGCGTAACGTATAAGACCGCGTGGCGAATTGGTCATGAGTTGCGGAAATACATGGCGATCATTGATGGCGATCCGCCCCTGTCCGGTGACGTTTAAGCCGATGAAACCTACATCGGTGGCAAACCCCGCTTTCGAGGAAAAGGCCAAACCATTACCGGAATAGAAAGATTGCCGTATTTGGTATAGTTGAGCGTAACGGAGATATCATTACGCGCGTTGTTTCCGATGCGAAGCGAGCAACCCTTATTCCCCTGGTTGTCAAACACGTTGAGCAGGGTTCCATGGTTTCGACGGATGAATGGCACCCCTATAAGGCGCTTCCTGCGGCTGGATACAGCCACCAGGTCGTCAAGCATAAATCGGGTGAATACGTTCGCGGAACGGCGCACACGAACACGATGGACGGTTTCTGGTCGCAGTTAAAACGAGCAATTCGCGGGACGCATGTTCATGTTTCCGGCAAGCATATGTCTAAGTATCTCGGCGAGTTTGAGTTTCGGTACAATCTTCGGAAGTCGCCTGAGTTGATGTTTGGTCGTCTTCTTGCTGGCTTCTAACCATCACGTTCAATAGGCGGTCGAACAGCACGCCGTCACCCTCAGACGGATGCTCTTTCGCGAACCGCTTGAGCGAGCTGGACTTACGGGCCTCTTCAAGGCTGAGATATTTCCCTCGGGCCATAGCTTAACTCCGGGTTCGGGCAGGGTGTGAATTCTTGACTTGGGTAAGCAGTAAAATGCGAAACGGCTTTTGAGGGTTTGTAGTTATAGGTATTTCCTCCCTTAAATAGATAACAGACTCCGGACTCCCATTTTTTACCGGCTGATTTGTATTCGATGTGGCCAAAAACAAATATTCCCATACTTCCCGCTTTTAATGCTTGAGCAGCAATTTCAGGCTTAATAGCAATGGACGACCACGGGATCTCTGGATGCCTTTGTATCACCTGACTGGGTTTAACCGGGTGCGGACCCTCTTGGATTTGTGGGGAACCTAAATCATTAAAGGTCTTTTTATCCCCCGACAGCGAAAGAACATTTACGCCTACCTCCCAAACGGCGTCTATCGCGGTAGTCTTCCCATAGTTTTTAAAAGACATATAAGCTGATATTGATTTCTTTCCCTCAACATTGAAAACATCCCCCGGCGACCACCCTAATTGCGCTCTATTTTCAATATTTTTTTGACGTTCATCCAAATACGCAATCGAAAGTAATGGCACAAAAAGAACCGCCGCCAAACTCGCACGTATGAACCAACGGCGATTTGCGTACCGCGCAAACCCTTTGTATTTCGGCCACCACTTATAAACCGCTCCTTCAATCATTAGCAGCACCGTAAAGGCGCTGACTTCTTTCCAGAGCGACAACAAGCCGTGGTAAATGTCCCAGAACCAATCCATGCGTGAGATTGTGACCCTTTTAACTCACATACGTCAACGGGATAATCGTGAATTTGTTTAATCCCGTCCTTGAACGCTACTCCGTCGATGATCTCGGCGAGCGGGTCTGATCCATCCAGCTTCCGCCATTTCCGCCTTGCGCTCAAGATCAGTTTGAAGGCCATGGCGAGGGCGGTCTCGAGCGCGCGGCGCCTTCACCCGAACCGCGCCGATCCCGGTCTGACCTCCTGTTCGGGCATGTAACCGTGACGGACGACCCGGCGCCGGCCATCGGTCAATTCCGAATGGGCCGTGATATGGGCATCGACTTCCGCCTCGACCTCCTGTGCCAGCAACCGCCGCGCGCCGAACCGCAAAATATCCGTCAACGGATCAGCCGAAAACGACCCTGGTTGGCGAAACGAAACAACTGTATCCTCTTTCATGGCGTATCCTTTTCTTCGGAAAATTGGCGTCTTCATCAACGCAAGGATACGCCACCTTCAATCCTCATCACCAAGATTCAGCCATAGCTTAACGAGTTGACGTCCCGGTGTGTGTGCTGTAATTATGTACGTCGTACATAATTATAAAAGAATTTAAATGCCCAAGAAAACATTTCCCCAGCTTGCGGACTTTTTTGCAGGTGACGATTATTGGGATCGCCCGTTTGTCGGGAACGTTATTCGTCGCCTTCGCGAGCAAGGGCACCTTGAGCGCGGGAAAGCCGGCAAGGGCGCATCCGTCGTTACGAGTGAGGGGGCGGCAAAGGTTTTAATATGCCTTCTAATGGCACACCGCCCCTCGCACGCGCCTAGGGCCATTCAGGAGTATGGTTCTCTGCCCGGCGATGGCAGAACGCTACTAGAGGCACTCACGGCGCTGATAGACCACAAGCGCCAAAGTCCGGGCACATGGCCGGACGGTGATAGGGTTGAATCCTTCGAGATTTTTCCGCACACGAAAGTCGCATCCGCTGCGGTGGCCCGCATTTCTTATGTCCGCCCCTTCCTTGCTGACGACACGGCACCGAGACCGGAAGGGCGTGAGCCGGATTGGTTCGGTGGGGTCCTTGGTATTGACGCCGCTGATCTTTCGATTGTTTGGCCAGCGCGGTGCCGGGCCGTGGTTCTTTCAAGCATAGCACGGTTTCTAACCGATGACTGAAACGAATGCGGACGTCCTGCACGGCGCTAAAGTGATCGGC
>JAJFJC010000133.1 GCA_021774385.1 Alphaproteobacteria bacterium | reverse complement strand
CCTCCCGCATTCCCGCGGGAATAGTTATCCAATCGGAGGCAGGCAGCAGATGGAATGGCCAGGAAAGCCTTTCCCTCACCCGGCCTTCGATATCGAGCACCTGATAACACAAACCCCTCGCGTCGAGCGCCGCCTGGACGCAATGAAGGTATTCCACATCCGCCGGCATGCGATGGGCCGTTCCCGCGCCGGCGCTGGTGATCTGCAGCACGCCGTCATGAACTTGTACGTCAAAGGCCAAAATATGGCTGCACAGATAGGCAAAGACACCATTTTCGACGAGAAGTGACCAAAAAGTTTCGGTGTATTCCGGGCCGATTTCGCGCTGATAAGCACCGGAAAATCCGTTTATTGGGAACACCGGGTGATGACCGACCACGAATTTATAGCGTGCGTCGCTATGCTGTTTAAACGTCTCGGCCAGCCAATCCGTTTCGACGTGTCCTTCACCACCCAATCCAGACCAACTGGTGTGGATGAAGATCATCAACAGGTCGCCTCGGCGGATGAAATAGCTTAAGCCCAGTTGATCTTGCGGCCCGTTGCGCGGTAAGTGCGCCAACATCTCGACGAACACCCGTTCACTCATCGCATTATAGGTCGTGTGGTTCGCTGTCGTATGGTAGAGCGGGATTTTTTGCCGATCGAGCCACGCCATTTCGACATTGAGCCAATGGCGCCATTGTTGCCTGAGTTCTTCAATATCGGCGGTCAGGCCGATAACTTCGTCGCCCGGGAAGACGATGAATTCCGGTGCCGGAGAAAGACTTGCGACGACGGCGTTAACGGCTGCGAATGTCTTTTCGTGTGGTGCGCCCGACACCCCGGAACAGCTGTCGCCGTAGAGCACGAACTGATGCCCGCCGCCACGTGGTGTCAACGCCGGGATCGATGGCGCGAAATTTGACTTGAAACCGGACATTTCTTCATCATCGCGACTGTGGTGAACCGAGCAATATCTATTTTGAAATTTTGTGATCATCCCACGGAGCACTACAATTGCGCGGCGATTAGAAAAATCAGGAGGATATCTCCATGGGAGTTGAAATTGTCCCAACCGACGCACCGGTCGGTGCGGAAATCCGCGGTGTGGATTTGTCGCTACCGTTGAGCAATAGCGGCCTTGCGGCAGTTGATAATGCCTTCAATGACCATGGTGTCATCTATTTCCGCGATCAATCCCTATCGCCGGAAGGATTGCTCGCCTTCACACGGTATTTTGGGGATCTGCAGTTTAACGTCTTCGGTGAGGACCACGGTTTAGACGATCATCCTGGCATCGTCGTCATTTCCAATATCGAAGAAGGTGGCCGCGAGATTGGTGTGAAAGCGGCGGGTTCCCGCTGGCACAGCGATATGTGCTACACGGCCAATCCGCCGCGCGGTACGATCCTCTGCGCGCGCGAAGTGCCGGACCAAGATGGCCTGACTTTGGGCGATACCTGTTTCGCGGCCACCCATGCGGCCTATGACGATTTGCCGGCCGAGATGAAAGAACGGCTCGAGGGATGCCGGGCGGAATTCGATTTCGCCGGCCGGCAGCGTGCGCAAATCATCACGCAGGAGCAACGCGAGCGTTTTCCACCGGTGACGCACCCAATCGTGCGCACGCACCCGGTCACCGGACGCAAGTGCCTCTATGTGATGCGCGACGACTGCACCGGCATCGCTGGCGTGGAAGAAGGCGAAGCGCAACGGATGGTCGCCGCGCTGGCCGACCATATTATCCGGCCGGAATTTATCTATCGCCACCGCTGGCGGGCGGGCGATGTGTTGATGTGGGATAATTGCACGGTACAGCACTTGGCGATTCAGGATTACGCACTGCCGATGCGCCGCCTGATGCATCGTACGACCTTCGCTGCCGACGCGCCGCCAGCTTAGTGTCCCTTAGATGCCGATAGTCAGTTTGGCGGGTGTCCAGCGTTCGCTGTGGCGCTGCCATTTGTCGGCCTTCGTCTCACCATCTAAATGCACGGCGTTCGGTTGGGGGAAACGAATGCGGTCGTCGAGCACGTTGATCATGACATTGGCGTAGGCCGCGTCGCCTTCCTGCGTATAGGCGGAGACGTAGACGCCGCACTTCCGGCAAAACAGAAAATCGAGCACGGCCAGACCGAAGCGATATCGCTCCAATAAGTTTGGATCATGCGCGGTGATCAAGATCGATCCATCGGGGTCGGATATCGCCCGCGCATCATGCTTGCGGCAAAAAGAGCACTGGCAGGCACGGACCGCTGACTCTTCGGCGGCGACCGACGTGTTGTAGTCGACTTCGAGATTGCCGCAATGGCAGCTTCCGTGAAAATGGTGCATCAGGTCCTCAGTTCGTTATTCGCTGCAATGAACATAACGTCCACATCGAATTGCCAGGTTCTGTGCTGAATTGTACTCGTAGATGCGGCACGTTGGGCTAAAGTAGCAAAAAATAGAGGGGTTCGGCGACGATGTTTGGCTTGGTAAGAGCGGTCTCGATTTTGACGTTTGCCGTGATAGGCATGGCATCTGCCGTACACGCTGGCGGTGCGCCGGATATAGACGCAGGTGAACGTCTTGCCGAGAGTATCTGTGCGAAATGCCATGCGGTGGGAACCGTGGGCAAAAGCCCTTTGGAACCAGCGCCGCCGTTCCGGATACTTCATAAAAAATGGCCGTTGGAGAACCTTGAGGAAGCGCTCGCCGAGGGCATTGTCGTTGGCCACAAGGCGATGCCGGCATTCGAACTGACGATTGACCAGATTTCCGACTTGATTGGCTATATGCGGACCTTGGAGCGATAACCGCGTTAGGGTGTCGCAGCGTGCGCATGGTGCCGGTCAATTCGCTATGCTGCATTCAGGAAAATGCGAGGAAACCATGACTGAACAAGATACGGACATTGCGTGGCGCCCTTCGGAAGCGCTGCGCCAGGCGAGCCTGATGCAAGCGTTTTTCGATCATACGGATACAGCGGACCGTAATGCCTTGAACAAGCGCGCCGATGAAGACCCCGCGTGGTTCTGGCAGTCGGTACTCGAATTTCTCGATGTCCGCTTTTACGAGCCCTATGACAGTGCTTTGGATATGTCGAAGGGTGTTCAGTGGCCGGTTTGGTGCGCGGGTGGGAAGACCAATGTCGTGCTGAACTGCATCGACCGCCATCGGGACACGACGGTCTGGGATCAGACTTGGATCGTTTGGGAAGGCGAAGATGGTGCGCGCCGCGAATTGACGTACCGTGAAATGGATGCCGAGATTTGCCGTTTCGCTTCGGCGCTTCGCCAACGCGGTTACGGCAAAGGCGATATCATTGGGCTCTACATGCCGATGGTGCCTGAGGGATTTGCCGCGATGTTCGCGATCCTCAAGATTGGCGCTATCGTGTTGCCGCTGTTCTCGGGCTTCGGGCCACAGCCAATCCGCGTCCGTCTCAATGACGCCGGCGCCCGTGCCGTGGTCACCGTGGACGGCACGCTCCGGCGCGGTGCGTCGGTGGCGATGAAAGGGGCGCTGGACGAGGCACTCGGCGATTGTCCGGGCGTGCGGGACGTATTTGTCGTCCAGCGGCTCGGCGAGCGCGTCGACTGCGCGATGGCCGAAGGGCGCGATCATTGGTGGCATGACGTGATTGCCGGCCAGCCTGATAACGCACCGACTGAAGTAATGGAAGCCGAGGACACGGCCTTCCTGGTCTATACATCGGGGACAACCGGTAAGCCCAAGGGAACGATTGGCACCCATTGCGGTAGTGTCGCCAAGACGGCCCTCGATATTAATGTCTGCTTCGATTTCAAACAGACCGACCGCATGATGTGGGTCAGCGATATGGGTTGGCTCGTCGGCCCTTTGACCGCATTGGCGACGACTTTCGTCGGTGGCAGTCAGGTCCTTCTCGAGGGTACGCCGGATTACCCCGATACAACGCGCCATTGGCAGGTGATGCAGGACAACAAGGTGACGTGGCTTGGCATCGCGCCCACCACTGTGCGCGGCATGATGCGCTATGGCGACGAAGTCGACGGGTTTGACTTCTCAAGCCTGCGCATCAGTGCGTCGACCGGTGAGCCCTGGACGTTGGGTGCGTGGCGCTGGCTGTTCGAGCGCGTTGGCGGTAGCCGCGTGCCGATTATGAATTATTGCGGTGGCACCGAATGTTTCGGCGGCATCATCGCCAGCGCCCTATTGGAGCCGATGACGCCCTGTTCCTTCTCCGGCCCGGTTCCTGGCACTGGCGCGCGCGTTGTCGATGCCGAGGGCAAGCCGGCCAAGCCCGGTGTGTTGGGCGAGTTGGTCATGACGACGCCGTCGATCGGCAATACCCGAAGCTTGTGGCAGGACGATGAACGCTATCTGGAAAGCTATTGGGAGATGTTTCCCGATATGTGGCGCCAGGGCGACTGGGCGATGGTTGACGAACAAGGCTACTGGTACGTCACGGGGCGCTCGGACGACACGATCAATATCTCAGGAAAACGTACTGGCCCGTCCGAGATCGAAGGCGCGCTGATGTCGAGTGGCCGAATTTCGGAAGCGGCGGTGATTGGCGTACCCGACCCGGTCACCGGGGCGGCGCTCTGCTGCGTCTGTGTGCCGATGCCAGGTGAAACGGCGGACGAGGCCCTGCGCGGTGCGGTGTCGAAGGCGGTAACGGACGCGCTCGGCCGCTCCTATCGCCCGCGCGACATCCTGTTCGTCGGCGACCTACCGAAAACCCGCAACATGAAGATCATGCGCCGTGTCGTGCGGTCGGTAATTTTGGGCGAACCAGCGGGCGACCTATCAGCGCTGGTCAATCCCGAAGCGGTGGATGAACTTCGCGCTCGGGCGGATGGTTAAACCGCTTTTGGCTTTCTGCTTATGCCACCACTCAACAGCCAGAACGCAATCGACATGTTAAGTAGGTTCCAAGCGATACCGTTGAGGAACGCTGTTTCGTACGAACCGGTAAGGTCGTAGATTTCGCCCGACATCCAGCCGCCAATTGCCATGCCGACGATTGTCGTCATCAGGACGAGGCTGACCCGGGCACCCGCCTCGCGTGCTGGAAAATACTCCCGAACGATCAGCGCGTAGCTCGGCACGATGCCGCCCTGTGCCAGTCCGAAAAAGGCCGAGACGATATAGAGTGAGGCGAGACCATCGAACGGGATGTAGAACAAGAGGGCGAGAAATTGTAGGCCCGATCCCAGGAGCAGGGTGCGGACGCCGCCAATCCTGTCGGCGATCACGCCGGAAACGAGTCGGCTGATGATCCCGAAGCCCAGCATCAATGACAACATCTCAGCACCACGCGCTACGCCATAGCCGAGATCGCCGCAATAGGCGACGATGTGAACCTGGGGCATCGCCATGGCGATACAACAGGCCATGCCCGCGACGATAAGAAGTGCCTGTAGCTTGGACGGCGAGATGTTCATCTTGGCCAGCATATGCCGGCCGCTGGCACGTATTTCGGTTTCGTCGACGGTCCGCCGCCGGCCGAGCGACCACGCTAGTGGCAGCATGGTCACTAGACAGAATATGCCGATCCCAATGTGGGCCTGCCGCCAGCCGACGGTCTCGATCGCATATTGCAAGATTGGCGGCCAGATCGTTCCTGCCAGATAGTTGCCGCTGGCGACGATGGCGACCGCGACACCGCGCCGTTTCACGAACCATAGCGTCACATCCGCAACCAGAGGGCCAAATGTCGATGAACTGCCGAACATGCCAATCAGGACAGCCTGTGCCAGAATGAACTGCCACATGGTTGTCGCGCTCGCGGCGGCGATATAGCCGATACCAATTGACAGAGTGCCAAGCACAACGGGCACCCGAATACCGAAGCGATCGGTGAATCTTCCCATCAAGACACCGCCAATCGCGAAACCGATCATGGTTGCGGTATACGGTAGCGACGCACCACCGCGGTCGACACCGAACTCCGTCTCGATGGCTGGCAATGCGACGACAACAGACCACAGGCCGATTCCGCCGACCGTACTTAAGCCAAGCGCGGTTGCCAGCCGGCGCCAAGCGTAGGGGCTGTCCGGCTGTTCGCCGCCCGGTCCGGGGTTGGCGGTGGTCATGTTCAATTGCCTTTTTACGAAATACTTTTTGGACGAATAGCAGAATAACGATTTCATGACGGGGGTCACGCGATGATGCACAGGAGGTTGTCACGAATAGCGTTTATTTGCGCGTTCGGGATGCGGCTGATTTAATTGCACGTCACGTTATTGCAGAGACTGAGAGCGCGCCGCTGTACGGCGTGCAGGGAATGGGGTGCACCATGTTCGATTTATTGATCAAGGACGCGGAAATCTATGATGGAACCGGCGCGGCGCCGATGAAGGGCAATATTTGGTTCGAAGAGGGCCGTGTTGCCGGTATAGGCGCCGACGAGCCCGCAGCGCGGCAAGAAGTCGATGCGCAAGGCCTCGCGCTGATGCCGGGATTCGTCGATTTGCATACTCATTTCGATGCTCAGGTCACCTGGGACCGGACCTGTTCGCCGTCGCCGTCGCTAGGCGTGACGACCTGTGTTATGGGCAATTGCGGTTTCGGCATCGTCCCGAGCCCGCCGGAAGTCCGAGACTACATCATGAATAATCTGTCCGTTGTCGAAGGCATGGATCTGGACGCCTTACGCGCCGGTATCGACTGGCAGTTCGAAACCTTTCCCGAATATATGGCGGCCCTGGAACGGACCGGGCCCTATCCCAACATGGCGGTGTTCATTGGGCACTCCGCGGTACGCACGGCGGTGATGCGGGACGAAGCTTGGATCCGGGAGACGCCGACGGAGAGCGAATTGTCGAAGATGCGCCGGCTTGTCGAAGGGGCGCTAAAGGACGGTGCGGTCGGCTTTGCCTCGTCCTTTTCGATCAATCATTCCGGCTACGGCGGGATTCCGATGCCGTCAACCATCGCGTCGGTCGAGGAATTCGGCCATTTGGCGGAAGCCGTCGGCAAGGCTGGCAAGGGCATCGTCCAAATGTCCGCCGGCGGCCGTGGCACTGTTGCGGCAATGGAGCCGATTGTCGAGAAGATCGGCCGCCGCATGTTCCTGACCACCGGCGCCGCGATGTACAATGCGAGCGACCCGGAGCTGGGCCTGAGCTGGTTCGAGGATTGCGCCGCGGCGCGCGAACGGGGCAATGAGCTGTATATCCAAATCCCCTGTCAGCCGCTCTCTTTCGACTTCACCATGGCGAACGCCTACCCGTTCCACAGCCATGCCTCTTTCGCGGATATCAAAGCCGCGTCTCGCGAAGAACTGATCGCGGTTTACAGGGACTCGAGTTTCCGCGACCGGTTCCGCGAGGATCTCAAGAACCCGATTGTAGGCACCATTTTCAAGGGCACCTGGGATCGGGTCGTGATCGCGGCGCCGGCTCTAGATGAGAACGCGGCGCTGCAGAACCGCAATATCGCCGGTCTGGCGGCCGAGCAATCCGCCGACCCAATGGACGTAATGTTCGATCTCGCCCTATCGGAAAACCTCGAGACGGCGTTCCTCGGAAAATTTCTGAATGTGGGCGACGAAGGCGTCGGTCGCCTGCTACAGCACGATTGCGGCGTGGTCTCGCTGTCAGATGCCGGCGCACACCTCATTTATATGTGCGACGCGGGTTACGGGCTGCACTTGCTGTCCCGTTGGGTACGCGAACTTGGCGTCTTTACGCTGTCGGAAGGCGTACGCCGGCTGACCAGCCATCCAGCGGATTTGTACGGTATAAAGGACCGTGGTCGCCTAATCCCGGGATCGCATGCGGACATGGTGCTGTTCGATCCGGCGACGATCGGGGTCAGCGACCCGCAGCGTGTTTCGGATCTACCCGGCGGGGGACCGCGCACGATTCGCCAACCCAAGGGAATTCACGGGGTCTGGATCAATGGCACGTCAGTCTTCGATGGCATCGACTACATTGAACACGCGAAAGGGCCTGGTCATGTATTGCGCGATTTCGCGGCCTAAGTTGCCCTAAATCGGCCGCTCGCCATTCACGGTGACGCGGTGCATTTCGCGCCGCTGGCCTTGATAGTCGTTCAGCGCGTAATGCTGCGTGCAGCGATTGTCCCAGAAGGCGACCGACTTCTTTTCCCATCTGAACCGGCAGGTAAATTCGGGCCGTACCGCGTGCGCATATAGAAAATCGAGCAGGGGCTGGCTCTCGGCTTCGGTCATCCCGGTAAAATTAGTCGTGAAGGCACGGTTGACGTAGAGCGATTTGCGACCGGTATCGACATGGGTGCGCACCACCGGGTGCTCGTTGACGATCTCCTCCTCGGTCATCGCATCTTCACGAATGAGGGTCGAGCGCCCCTCGTTTCGATTCTTGGCGCTCGCGGGATTACTAAGAACCCGGTCGCTATGAATCGCCGTCATACCGTCGAGCATATCGCGCATACCGTCGGAGAGCGTTTCGTAGGCGAGGAATTGATTAGCGAACATCGTATCGCCGCCGGATTCCGGCACGTCATGCGCATATAGGATCGAGCCCAGTGAGGGCTGTTCCAGAAAGCTCACATCGGTGTGCCAGGCGGCGCCGATATTCAGCGTATCTTCGGGTTCCTTGAGGATCGGCAAGATCTCAGGGTGGCCGTCGAGTGGCACATATTGCGGGTGAATGTTGAGCGTGCCGAAGCGCCGCCCAAAATCCTTATGTTGATCCGGCGTCAGGTCTTGATCGCGGAAAAAAATCGCCAAGTTTTCATGCAACGCCTGCTGTATTTCGCTGAATGCCGCATTGCCTATGTCCTTGGACAGGTCAACGCCATTGATCTCCGCGCCGAGCGCGCCGGCAATCGGTTCCACTTCGATATGTTGATAGCTCATGGTAAAAACCTTCGTAAAATCCTCTGTTTCCGTACTTTAGCACGGTCCGCTGTGCGTCAAACGTCTATGTTCAGTGGGCCTGCCGCCCTAATTCTAGCATTGCTCCCGCATATTCGATTGCATCGAAGAAACCCAATCCGATTATTTTATCGAATTTCTTCCGCGCATTGACAATGTCATTGTTTAATAGGGCCAACTGACCAAGATAGAAGTAGGCCTGTGTTTTTCGGCGGCGCTGTATAGCGCTGTTCTCGTGCTTCGCTGCCTCTAGCGCAGCTTGTGCAGTCGTTTCGCCGAGATATGCCTTTATTAGGGGACGCGGCCAGTCTGCACCTACCAAATCGTCGGCGTTATCACGCAATGTCACCTTGCCGTCCCGTCCTAGTCGTCTTTCTGCCAGGTAGATCCAAAGTACGGCTTCCGGGTATGGGTAACCCAGTTCCATTGCCGCGGACAGATCAGGAATCGCAGCGTCAAAATTGCCACTGAGGTAATGAGTGATGCCGCGCAAGATGCGACTGGCGGGATCATAATTGACGCTTGCAATCGCCGTGTCCAAATCGGCAAGCGCGTCTTGCAGTTTGCCTTGGAATATTTTCGCCGTGCCGCGATTGCGAAAGGCCGCACCATAATGCGGGAAAAGTTCTATGGCTTTGGTGTAAGCGTCCACCGCCCGCGCGTTATTGCCCGTTTTGTGATACGCGCGGCCTCGCTCGTTATGGGCCATGGCGGAGCCAGGGTTGAGCTCGAGCGCGGCGGCGAAATCTTGGACCGCACCGTGATGGTCACCCAGCTCCAGGCGGGCACGCCCGCGATGCGAAAACAGAGTCGCCTGGTTCAGCTGGCTGTGCTGGCCTGACTTGATTGCAAGACTGCAGAAACTGACGTCGAGGTCGAATTTTCCGGTTCCGGAAATACAGATGTCGGCGTGGTTTTTGAATTGTGCCTGTGCAAATGAGCTAAGCGTGAGCGCTGCCGCTCCCAAAATAAAAAAAAGGAAAGTGCCGCGCATTGAACCCCTCAGAGATCCATGCGCTGGGCGATGACGTTGCGCAGAATATCGCTGGTCCCGCCACCGATCGTGCCTAGTCTTGCGTCTCGGAACAGCCGTTGCATGTCGCCTTGGACATAGCCGGCTGCGCCCATGATATGCATGCCCAAATCGGCGACCTTGAAGTTGTTCTCCGACGCAATGACCTTGGCCATGGCGGTTTCGATGACAGCGTCTTCGCCGGCATCGAGCATTTCCGCCGTGTTAAAGGCATGCAGCCGCGCAGTTTCCGTCATCATCGCCATTTCGGCGAATTTGTGGGCGACCGCCTGGAAGTCGGCGATCCGCTTGCCGAAGGCTTTGCGCTCCTCGACGAAGTTTTTGGCGATTTCGATTATCTTCAAACACTGCCCGGCACTACTGGCCGCGATCAGGATGCGCTCCAGGTTAAGGCCCTTCATCAGGCCGCGCCAACCGCCGTTTTCTTCGCCCAGCAAGCGAGTTGCCGGCACCCGGACATCGTCGAAAAAGACCTCGTTGAGGAGTGTTGTGCGGCTGCCCAGTGGATCCATGGGGCGCACCTCGAAGCCGGGTGCCGTGGTGTCGACGACCATCAGGCTGATGCCCTTGCGCCCGGCGTCCGGATCGGTTTTGACGGAAACGACGATGTAGTCCGATTCATGCGCGTTGGTGATATAGACCTTCTGCCCGTTCAGGACATAATCACCGCCATCGCAGGTTGCGCGCAGGCGGATACCGGCGGCGTCAGAGCCACTTTGCGGTTCCGTCATAGCGACCGCCATGCGGATATCGCCCTTTAGAATGCGGGGCAGGAACTCGTCTTTGAGGGCCTTGCTGCCAAGATTTTGGATATAGAGCCCGCCATAAACGACGGTCGTCATATAGGCCGTGCGAATTCCTGGAAAATGATACCCTAGAGCTTCGATGAAGACGGCGAAATCCTTGTATCCTGCACCCATACCGCCATATTCCTCGTCGAACGGCAGGGTGAGCCAACCGGCCTCGGCGAGGGCGCGGAACGCCTCCATGGGGTATTCCGAATTCTTTTCCAGTTTGGTGATTTTCTCTGCTGGTAGGACCCGGTCGAGCAAGCCAAGCACATTGTCGCGCATGAGAATTTGTTCTTCGGTGAACCCGAATGTTTTATAGGGCATTGCTTACTTCCTTTTACTCAAGATCGATAACAATATTCCCGAAGGAATCGAGGCTTGCAGTGGCCCCTGGCGGCACTAAACACGTCGCGTCATATTCTTCAACGATACAGGGGCCGGTTTTCGCGGACGCAAGATCCGCGCGCCGCAATACAGGTGTTTCGATCCAGCCGGCATCCGGCCCGAAATAGGCCTGACGAGGTGGCAGTGCGTTCGTGCTGTCTACATCCTCTCCGAGGAGGCGGTCCGGCACGCGTGGTCTGTCGGAAACCCCCTGGCCGACCAGCATGATATTGACCAATTCGACGGGTTCTTCCGGCCCGGCACGGTGGCCATAGGTTCGTTCGTGCTCTTGTCCAAAGGATTCCTCGAGCGTTGCCACGGCAGCTGCATCGATCTCGCCATCCGGCGCGGGCGTGTTGAGTTCGAAAATCTGGCCCTTGTAATGCATGTTCGCCGCACGTTGGAAGCGCATCTGCTCCGCCGTAAACCCATCGGTTTGCAACTGGTTCCGCGCGGCATCCTCGAGTTCTTGCCAAACCGCCGTCAACTCGGCTGGATCGCTGTCCCGCAGGACGCGCCGGACGGTGCGGGAATAGTGATGTTCGACATCCGCGTAGAGCAGGCCGAAAGACGAGAACAGGCCGGGTGAGGGGGGCACAACAATACGTGTCATGCGCAGTGCTTTCGCCATGCCGGCGGCAAACAAGGGACCGTTGCCACCAAATGCCAGCATCGCGTATTTGCGCGGGTCGCGGCCGCGTTCGCTAGAGACTGCCTTCAGTGCGCGGATCATGTTCGAGGCAGCGATCTGGTGTGCGCCGTAGGCTGCGTGGGCGACATCGAGACCAATCGGCTTGGCGACGGTTTCTTCCAGGACGCTGCGGCTTTTGTCGGGATTGAGCTTGACCGCGCCGCCAACCAGATGTCCGGGATTGATATAACCGAGCACGACATTGGCGTCGGTTACGGTCGGTTCGGTGCCGCCGAGATCGTAACAGACGGGCCCCGGATGCGCGCCGGCGCTCTGCGGACCGACCTGCATGGATCCGCCGGCATCGACCTTGATGATAGAGCCGCCACCGGCCCCAACTTCAGCCAGATCGATGGCGGGTACCTTCAAGGTGTAACCGCCGCCCGTCATCAGCCGCGAGCCGATCATGATGCCGCCGCCGACCTGATACTCAAGCGAACGCGTCACTTCGGTACCTTCGATCAGCGAGGCTTTCGCCGTTGTGCCGCCCATGTCGAAGGTAATGATGTCCGGCATATCGAGTTTGCGCGACAGGGCTTGCGCGCCAATCACGCCGCCGGCCGGACCGGACTCGATGATGTTGGCGGGAAGACGCGTTGCCGCTTCCGAAGTCATGAGACCGCCATTCGATTGCATCAGCAGCAGGGGGGCGGGAATACCACCCTCGTCGAGCTCGCTGCGCAATGATTCCAGATAGCCTTTCACGATCGGCATGACATAGGTGTTGATGACCGTTGTCGAGGTGCGTTCATACTCCTTCATTTCCGGCAGCACGTCGAAGCTGATGCAGAACGGCAGGTCCGGCGCCTTGGCGCGGATGATGTCGGCAATGGCTTGCTCATGTACCGGGTTGGCATAGGAATTGATCAGGCAGACTGCGATCGCCTCAACCTTTTCGTCGAGCAGCATCTGGACTTTGGCCTTGGCGTCGGCGAGGTCGAGCGGTGTGTCGATATTACCGTTGGTGTCGATCCGCTCCGTGACGGCGCGGCGCAGATAGCGCTCTATCAAGGGTGGCGGTTTTTCCCAATGCAGATCGTAGAGGCGCGGCATACGCAGAGTGCGGATTTCCAATACATCGCGGAACCCTTCGGTGGTAATGAGCCCCGTGCGTGCGCCTTTCATTTCCAGGATTGCATTCGACCCGACCGTAGTGCCGTGCAGCAATTCGACGATATCCTTGCCGCTTAGGCCCTGTTCCTCGAAGACTTGCGCCAGGCCATCGACGATGGCTTGCGCATAGTCATCGACCGTTGAGGATACCTTCTTCGTGCGGACCTGGCCGTCCTCGCCGAGGAAGACGATATCGGTGAACGTGCCGCCGATATCGACGCCGACTCTAAATTGGCTCATGATGGCTCAATCCCACACAACGGTTTGCAGTTCGGCACCTTTATGCGGTGCCCGCAAAGCCTCGGTCGCGGCCTCATCGACGGCCCAGCTTTCCACATTGATGACGACGCCATATTCCTCGCGCGCGGCATGGGCGCTGACCAACTCGTTGCGTACATCCTGCAAGACGGCGTCCGGGTCGCGCTTGAACGGATCGCCCCAACCGCCGCCGCCGGCGAGTTCATGGCGGAACACGTCGCCGCGCGTGATGTTCATCGTCGGCTTCGTCGTTAGCAACTGGTTGTCGCCGTCCGGGTTCAGATAGTTCATCGACGGCTTGCCTGGCCGGCCGCCGTAAAGCCCATAGGGCTTAATCGCGCGACGGTCGGAACGGACCTGCAGAATGGCTTCCTTTTCCAGAAAGCGGTAGTCACGCTTGTAGGGCGCGCCGCCACGATATTCGCCGGCGCCTGCGCGATCGGTGAGGAATTCGTAGCTCAGGATCTGCATCGGTTGTTCCGCCTCGATGACTTCGATCGATTGCGAGGCCATATTCGCGAAGATGTTGGAGTTGCCTTGTAACCCGTCCGCCCAGGGCCGCCCGCCCCAAGTGCCGCAGGCGAAATCGACGAAAATGTAGGGTTTGCGCTCGTCGTCATAACCGCCGATGGAGACGCCCGTATTGCCGCCATCGGACGCCGCGCCGACCTTGTCCGGCACCATCAGCGCCAGTGCGCCGAACGCACAGTCGACCATGCGGAAGCCCGTAAGCCCACGGGCCGCGCAAGCCGCCGGCAGTACGGAGTTGGCGATTGTACCCGACGGTGCCGTGACCTGAATGGCGCGGAAGACGCCTTCATTATTGGGAATGCCGTCCGGCAGGATCGAGCGCACCGCCGTGTAGGACGCAGCCTTGGTGTAGGAGAGGGTGTTGTTGATCGCCCCCTTGACCTGTTCGGCGCTACCGGTCCAGTCGAAGGTCATCTCGTCGCCCTTCTTCGTCACCGTGACGAAAAGGCGGATGGGTTTGCCAATATCGATGCCGTCATCGTCGATCCAATCCTCGAAACTATGTTCGCCATCTGGTAAGTCACTGACGGCGGCGCGGGTCAGACGTTCGGCGTAGTCGATGACTTCCGCCATATAAATATCAACGGTTTCCTCGCCATACTCCTCGACCAGTTCGAGGAACTGGGTTTCGGCAATATGGCAGGCGGCCAATTGCGCGCGAAGGTCGCCAAACACTTGCACTGGGATACGCACATTCTTTTCGATGATCGACCAGATCGTGTCGTTGCGCTTGCCCGCCTCGTACAATTTGAGCGGCGGAATACGCAGCCCTTCCTGATAAATTTCCGTCGAGTCGCTGGCATTCGAGCCGGGCACCCGGCCACCGACATCGGCGTGATGGCAGATCGTCGCCGCGAAGGCGAGGCGGCGGCCTTCAACGAAGATCGGCTTGAAGATAAAGATGTCCGGAAGATGCATGCCGCCATCGAACGGATCGTTCATGATGTACATATCGCCGGGCTGCATCTCTTCGCCGAAACGTTTGACGACGACATCGAGTGCATCGGGGATCGAGCCCAGATGTCCAGGCAGGGTCAGCCCCTGTGCCACAAGCTTGCCGTTGGCGTCGGCGAAGGCCGTCGAAAAGTCCATATTATCGCGCAACACACCGGAATAGGTCGTGCGGCAGATCGTCAGCGCCATTTCGTCGGCGATCGAAAAGATCGTGTTCTTGAACAGCTCGAAGGCAATCGGGTCCTTAATTTCCGCCATGTTCGGCCTCAATCGTTGAGAAAGTGCAGGGGCAGGCCGGGGCGCGGCCAGTCCATGGCAACCAGCTTACCGGTAAAGCTTTGCGTCAGATACGCCGTTTTCAGATCCGGACCGCCGAAACAGATATTCGTGCAGAACATATCTGGCGTCGGGATGTGTTCGATATTCTGACCATCGGGCGAAATGACTGTGACGCCGCCGCGGATCAAGGTGCCGACACAGATATTGCCGGCGCTGTCCAAAGCCATCGAATCGAAACGTTGATAGCCCGGCAGGCCGGCGACAAGCTTGCCGCCATTGACGGAGGGGAAGGGCTCGGTCTTGAGCTCGCCTGGTGCGATCACCTCGTAGGACCACAGGCGGCTGGTCTCGGTCTCCGCGACATAGACGATTTTGTCGTCCGATGACAAACCGATACCGTTCGGCGTGATGACCGGGAAGGCGACTTCCTTGATTAGACTGCCGTCGATCTTGGCGTAATAGACCGCACCACGGTCCATGTCGCGTTCGCGCACCTTCCCCAGGTCGGTGAAATAGAAACCACCCTCGGCGTCGAACACGATGTCGTTGGGCCCTTTCAGCGAGACGTCGCCGCAATGGGTGTAGAGCACCTCGACCGCACCGGTTGCCATGTCGACCCGCTCGATCCGGCCGCCGCCATAATCGTCGCCTTGTCCGACCGGCCGCAGCCGCTCCGGCGTTTCTTCCCAGTTGAAGCCGCCATTGTTGCAGATGTAGCAGGCGCCGTCGGGTCCGATGGCCGCCCCGTTCGGCCCGCCACCGGTTTCGGCGATGGTTTCCTTGCTGCCGTCTGGCTGCACCCGGGTCAGCCGTCCGGCTTCGATCTCGACCAGGACGACCGACCCGTCCGGCATCGCGATCGGCCCCTCGGGAAAGCGTAGCCCTTCGGTAATGGTGCGAAGTTCGGTCATAAAAATTCCTCCCTGATCGTTCTATCCACTAGTATCGGAAGATTATGCAGGCGGGCGCAATAAACGAAAGGGGTGGCGATGCCGGAGACAATCGTACGCGAAAAATTCCCGCAACCGGTGGACCAGGGAGATGTTGCCGAATCTTGGCGGGCGCGAGGGTATTCCTACCATCTTTTCACGGATCCGCCGGGCCAGGAATGGAACGGCTTCGTCCACAACACGAATGAACTCGTCACGGTGTTGGAAGGCGCGCTGGAGTTGGCCATCGGCGACGAGTGCTGCACCGCCGGCCCCGGCGACGAGGTCTTCATCCCCCGCGACGCCGTTCATTCCGTGAAGAACATCCACACGGGAACGACACGGTGGGCGTTTGGCTACGATTGAGGGCGTCGTTCGCGCGCGCGTTTTAGGCCGATGAAACAGAACACTGGACGATCTGTTTTATAGAGCTCTGTTCTCAGAGGTGGAAACCGGCAGTATGGCCAGCTATTGGATCGAAACTGAAACACTATAGACTAAAGTGTTTCATGGATGTCGGGTGTTGAGGGCATCTCGGACGTGCCTCGGTTATGGCCGTGACGGGGAAAAATAGCCAATTCCGGACAACATGTTATAGCGTGTACCCAATGAGCAAACTTTATTGGCTACCATGAATTCATCAAAT
>JAJFJC010000132.1 GCA_021774385.1 Alphaproteobacteria bacterium | reverse complement strand
AGGCGGTAGGCAGGGCGCGCAAGGCTGTCATTCCAATCGCCTATACTTCAACCTCAAGTAAGGATAGAATTAGCGAAGATATGATAATTTATCCAGTGTTTTAATATGGTTGGCGCATCAGGGGTGACCGTTTTGCTGTTTTGGCTGACGATCCCGGTAGCGGCTTGCGTCGGGAGTTTTCTGGCCACCGTTGCCTGGCGCGTTCCGCGAGGCCTCAGCATCGTATCACCGCGGTCGGCATGTGTTTCCTGTGCCGCGCCGCTAAGTGCTCGTGACCTCATACCAATGTTCAGCTGGTCGGTCCTGCGCGGTCAATGCCGGCATTGCCGTGCACCAATAGACAGGCTCTATCCGCTGATGGAACTAAGCGCTGTCGTGGTCGCAATTTGGTCTGGGTTAGTGTTCGAGGGTTGGCATGTCTTCGTTTCCTGCCTGTTGGGGTGGACGCTGATCACGTTGTCCGCGATCGACATCCGGCATCGGATTTTGCCGGATCTCATCGTCATTCCGCTAGTTGGTCTTGGCCTGATTTTCGCCTGGCTCGACAATCCAACAATTCTCGCGGACCATCTGATTGGCGCCAGTTTGGGATTCGTGGCGTTTGCGGCAATTGCATTCCTGTATCGGGTACTGCGCAACCGCGATGGGTTAGGCCTCGGCGACGCAAAACTGTTGGCCGCGGGCGGGGCGTGGTTGGGTTGGGAAGCGTTACCCGGCATTGTCTTGGGTGCCGCGATCACCGCGCTAATTTTTGCACTTGCCAGCGCGTGTGCTCGAAGGCGACCGATTAATGGTGGGACGGCAATCGCGTTCGGCCCATACTTGGCCCTTGCGGTTTGGCTCACGTGGATATTCGGCCCTCTTGACCTCATCATTTTGGATAACCTTTGGTCATGAATGATACCGGCATAAAGTCGACTGAAGCCGTCACCGCCTTGCCAGAGAAGGATAAACCGAAACGTTTTGGCGAGTTGCTGATCGAACTAGGCGCTATCGATACCGCGACACTTACGCGCGCGCTTCGATTGCAAGAGCAGGAAGGCGGCCGTATCGGCGAAGTTCTGACCAAGCTCGGCACGCTCTCCGATGCGGACCGGGCAAAAGCGCTGTCGGTTCAATTGTCGGTCCCGCTGATCGAAGAATCCGATTTGCCGGACGAACCGCTTCCCTTGGGAACCATTTCGCTAAAATTTCTGCATGAAGCAAAAATTCTCCCTATTGAGATCGATCCAGACAATTTGATCCTCGCGATGGCCGACCCGAGCGACAGCTTCGCCATCCATGCCATGGAATTAAGTTTGGGGAAATCACTGGACGTCGCTGTCGCGACCGAGCGCGATATCGAAACCACGCTGCGGCAGCTTTACGAGGAAGGTAGCTCCGAGCTGGATGACATTCTCACCGGCGTCGATGGTGAGTTTGCCAACAAGATTCGCGAGGATGATGTCGAGCGTCTGCGCGACATGGCGAGCGAGGCCCCGGTCATCCGGCTGGTTAACATGCTCCTCGCGCGCGCGCTGGAACGGCGTGCTTCGGACATCCATATCGAACCGTTCGAAGCGAAGCTGAAAGTCCGCTACCGCATCGACGGTGTCCTGCGCGAAATGCCAAGCCCACCGCCCGAACTGGCCGCTGCAATTACGTCCCGCGTCAAAATCATGTCACGGCTAAACATCGCCGAACGCCGACTTGCCCAAGATGGACGCTTTACCTATCAGCATCGCGGCCGGGACATCGACGTTCGCGTATCCACCGTACCAACGGTGTTTGGTGAAAGCGTCGTAATGCGGCTGCTCGACAAGGGGTCGCTCGTACTCGACCTACCCACGCTCGGATATGCGGCGGACCAGGAAATCCGTTTGCGGGAAATTTTAACGGAGCCAAACGGTATCATCATCGTTACCGGTCCCACGGGAAGCGGCAAATCGACGTCCCTGTATTCTTCGTTGTCGATTCTGAACACAACGGACAAGAAAATTATCACCGTCGAAGACCCTGTCGAATATCAGATCGAAGGGATCAACCAAATTCAAGTTGCCCAACAAATCGGGCTCAATTTCTCCACCCTTCTGCGATCCGTCGTGCGTCAAGATCCGGATATCATCATGATCGGTGAAATGCGAGATTTGGAAACCACTCGAATTGCCGTTCAGTCCGCGTTGACCGGGCATTTGGTTCTTTCCACCTTGCACACGAATAACGCGGCAGGCGCGATCACCCGATTGCTGGATATGGGTGTCGAGGATTATTTAATGAGTTCGACGCTCCGCGCGATTGTCGGTCAGCGGCTGGTACGGACTTTGTGTCCTGATTGCCGCGTTGCGGTCCAGGCGCCTGTCGAACTGGTCGAACGACTCGACCTTCGCGCCGCCGCCGAAACCGATCAACCGACAATTTACAATGCGGTCGGATGCAATAAATGCGACGGCGTTGGCTATATTGGGCGCCTTGGCCTTTTCGAAATATTGCGTATAGACGAATCCGCGCGGCGGCTTATTTTGCGTGCCGCCGACACCAACGAAATACACGCCGGCGCGGCCGCCGCCGGTATGCGCACGATGCGAGAGGACGGTTTGCGTAAGGCCTGTGCCGGTCTCACGACGATTGACGAAGTCCTGCGCGTTACACAGGAGGTGTAAGGTGCCGGAGTTCGCGTACCGCGCTTATGACCGAACCGGTAAGGAAGTAGACGGCTCGATCGAAGCCGAGAATCAAGGCGCCGTCGTAGCACGGCTACACCAGACAGGTTTTTTCCCAGTTGAGGTTGGCCCTGCAGGCGTCACAACATCGATACGGCGAGGTGGCAAACATCGTATTATCAGCCGGCGACTAGGCGCAAAGGAGCTAGGCCATTTTACCCGCGAACTTTCGGTCCTACTGAATGCGGGCCTGCCGCTCGAACGAGCCTTGCAGGTCCTTACCGGTGCCGGTTTTACGAACCGGATGCGGGAAGTCGTATTGGACCTACTGGCGAAGCTGCAAGGCGGCATGCCATTTTCCGACGCTCTGGAAAATCAAGACGGACGGTTTAGCCGCCTTTATGTCAATCTGGTCCGCGCCGGTGAAGCGGCGGGCGCATTGGCAAGCGTCATGACCCGGCTTGCGGAATATATGGACAAATCGCGTGAACTACGCGACGCAATTACCTCGGCCCTAATTTATCCAATCATCCTCGTGGCGGTCGCAATCGTTTCGCTCGCCGTACTTTTGACGCAGGTCGTACCGCAGTTCGGATCACTATTCGCGGATAGCGGCTCCAGCGTGCCGGACGCCGCGGTTTTCGTCATTGCCGCGGGCGAATGGCTCACGGAATTTTGGTGGGTACTACCTATAGGTCTTCTCTGCATCCTCTTCTTGGGCAAAGTTCTGGTCGGCGTTCCGAGCGTGCGACGGTGGCTGGATCGCGCGTTACTTGGCGCCCCGCTCCTCGGAGACCTTTTGCGTAAACTCGAAGTCGCGCGCCTTTCCCGAACGCTAGGCACACTCCTAGCGAACGGCGTCAACCTGCTCGCGGCAATGGGTATAGTCCGCGATACCATCGCCAACAGCGAGGTCGCGGGCGGCATCTCGACGCTGACCGAGAACTTAAAAGAAGGTAAGGGCCTCGCGACGCCATTAGCCGAATCCGGTTTGTTTCCCGATCTCGCCACGCAGATGGCGCGCGTTGGAGAAGAGACTGGGCAGCTCGACGTGATGCTGGAAAAGATCGCCGACCTTTATGACGAAGAAGTGACCCTCGCCCTGAAACGCCTACTGGCGATCCTCGAGCCTTGTCTAATTCTGCTCTTAGGATTGCTTATCGGCGGCATTATCATGGCCGTGCTTTCGGCTGTCCTAAGCATCAACGAACTGGCATTTTGAGAATACAAATGAAGAACAAGCAGTACCGGGGATCGATCAACATGCCCCTCACGAGCGTCATTCAGGTCTGGCGCACCATGCGTTTTAATGTTTTACGGGCGAAGAACCGAAAGACGCGCGATCAACGCGGATTTACGTTGATCGAACTGCTCATCGTTTTGGTCATACTGGGGCTTCTGGCTGGGCTGGCGGCACCACGCGCGATCCGTTATCTCGGTGGCGCGAAAACGGATGCTGCAAAGTTACAAATAGATAGCCTAGGCGCGGCTCTCGATTTATATCGACTCGATGTCGGCATTTACCCGAATTCCTCGGAGGGACTGCGAGCATTGGTCGAGGCACCGTCATCGGCGAAAACCTGGAACGGGCCCTATACAAAAAGCAATGCGGTCCCACTCGACCCTTGGGGAAATGAATATCAATATAATTTCCCCGGAGAAAACGGTGACTACGACCTTTATTCGCTCGGCGCCGACAATGCCGAAGGGGGAGAAGACGAAAACGAAGACATCCGCAATAACTGACTTACGGACAATCAACGCGCAGGCTCGAGTCCAAAGCGGCTTTACGCTGCTCGAACTCCTAGTGGTGCTTATTATCCTGTCGATTGCCATGTCGGTTACAGTCTCCTTTGTTGGTAAGGCCAACCTTGGCAATGACTTGAAACTTGCATCCCGCAAGGTGATCGCCGCGGCGCGACAGGCGCGGTTGGCGGCAATATCAGAAAATCGAGAAGTCTTGTTCGAGATCGATTCGAAAACGCGTACACTTGGGGCGGACGATTTCGTTCGAAAGTCATCACTACCAGACAGTATCAATATCAAAGCCGTTACGGCGAAGTCGGAACAAACGAGGCCATCGCGCGCCGGCGTGCGTTTTTTCCCCGACGGTGGCTCAACCGGTGGGCGCGTGACACTTAGCGACGGTAACCGCAAAATTTCAGTTATCATTGACTGGCTGAGCGGTAGGACATTCGTCGAGGAACCCGATGGCGAAAAAAGAGACCCGAAGACACGTTGAGACTGACAACGGCGGCTTCACGTTAATCGAGGTTTTAGTCGCGTTAACGATTTTGGCAGTAGCGCTTGCGCCGCTTTTACGAGTTTACTCTTCAGGTATACGACTCGGCGTAACCGGCGAACATTTCGCCAAGGCAACAATTATCGCGGAAGCTGTTATCGCCGAAGCGGCAGCGGCGGCCCCCTACTCCGAGAGCAACCGCTCCGGTACAACCGAGGGCGGCTTCGAATGGCGATTGAATGTCTTGCCTTTCGAACCGGATGATACGGTACCGCTGTTCTTCTCCTTCCAAACGGTCGTCAGTTGGCAAGAAGGACGTCATAGCCGCAGCATAACGTTTCAAACGTTACGCCTTGATCCTTCGCGGGTGGAGGGCCAATAAAATGCCGGCTGAAGTTACTATCAAAGAGAACGGTTTTACGCTTGTTGAAATGCTGGTGGCGTTAACCCTGCTCGGCGCGATTTTTGCGATAATTTTTGGTGGGTTGCGAATTACAAGTCACACCAACGCGGTATCGGAAGCACGTGCCGAACGGGCAGACCGAATTCTAACATCGCATCGACTTTTGCGCCGGTTTATCGAGCGCGCATACCCCTTGAGTTGGAAAGATGGAGATAAGATCCGGTTTGCGTTCGAGGGCGGTGCGAAGTCGCTCGTCTTCACCGCAATTCTACCGGATTACCCCAGCATTGCGGGTCCCTATACCGTCAAGCTTTACTTAGCTAAGGCCGAAGGTGGCGAAGCATTGTGGCTAAACCTTACGCCGTATGAACGTGAACCTGGCAAACGCGATAACCCTAAAACAATTGAAGACATAATTTTGATTCCAGCGCCCCTTAATTTCGCATTGGAATATTACGGGACCGCCGAAGATCAAAACGAGGCCCGCTGGTCCAGCAACTGGAGTGCGGAAGACCGGATGCCGTCATTGATTCGGCTGTCGATTAGCGATGGTGACGAGGCGGAAAGTTGGCCAGACTTGATCGTTTCCGTTGGCATAGACATGGATATAGGGTGCCTTTTTCAGCCCGGCAAAGAACCTGAAATTTGCCGACTGGATGAGGAAGAAGCCGCATTGTTACGAAAAGACGCGCCACCGAGTAGCAACACCGGGGCTAAGAAAGACGATAGCGAAACGAGCGAGAAAGATGCCGCACAACCGGTCAAATAAATTCAGTTTTTTCAGCAACCGCGAGGCCGGCGTTGCACTGGTCGTTGTGCTTTGGCTGCTTGCGCTAATGTCGTTTGTCGCGACGGTCTACGCGGTCGATTCTCGAAACCAAGCCAAGGCCTTTTTCAACGAGACCGGCAACGCCCGGGCGCGAACGGTAGCCGATGCAGGCATACATTTGGGAATTCGCGAACTTTTGCGAGAAGATTCCGAACTAGGTGACGATCCACCCTGGTTGCGCGACGGCTCGCCCTATACCAAGGAATTTGCAGATACGACCTTGACGATTTCTCTGTATGACGAATCTGGTAAAATTGACCTCAACGCAGCCTCGGAGCCAGTACTCCGAGAACTTGGCCAATCGCTAGATCTCGACACCGGTGAGTGGGGTAAGATCGTAGACGCTATCCTCGACTGGCGCGACGAAGACGATCTGAAGCGACTTAACGGTGCGGAAGATGCCGCATACGAACAAGCGGGCCTCCCTTATGGTGCAAAGAACGGCTTTTTTCAAAGTATCGACGAGATCCAGCAAGTTCTTGGCGTCGACCATAGTAATTATCGAAAACTAGCCAGCGCGATCACAATTTACACGGGCCGAGATGCCATCAATACTGAATTCGCACCGCGCAAAGCCATGTTATCATTGCCTGGTGTCCTCGAACAGGAAGTCGACGCACTTCTGGCAACCCGGGAAGCGAACAGATACGATGTACCCCGCCAAACGTTACCGGCCTTGAACAATGTTAGTAAATGGCTGCATAGCGATACGGGACCAGTCTATACGGTGCGTTCGACAGCGCGAACATCCCGAGGTGACGCCTTTACGCGCGAAGCCGTAATCTGGCTTCCCGAGGCAGGCAAGCGGCGCTATTGGATTCTCGACTGGCGGGCGGCGCGAACAGATAAGGTGAACAAAACGAAAGATGACCCTGAATTCAAGTGACAGTGCCTATTCTGCCTTTCCGACGTTCGGCAAATTCTTTTCTTGGTGGTTCGGTGAACTGAGCGGCCTCATACAGGCTGGACGCAAAGACGGAAAGGTTACCCAAGCGGCTATCGTCGCCCAGTGGGATGGCGAAAACATTAACTTTGGATCGCGCAAGGGCAACCGGTATGAGCAGATTGGCACTGTATCTGCTGCCGATGCCGATGCCGATGCCGATCATCCGGCCGCACAGGCGACCCGCCGTGCCAAGCGCCGAAATCAGGAAATTGCCCTCGCAATTCCAGCTGCCTCCGGACTGGAAAAAATTATTGAGCTACCACAGGCGGCTGAGGCCGATCTCGGAGATCTGCTAGGCTTTGAGATCACTCGCCAGACGCCATTCGCACCGCATCAAGTATATTTCGATTACGCAATCGTCGATCGTCAAGTCGCCAACGGATCGATGCGAATTCGCCTCCTCGTGGTCCCAAAGGACGCCGTCGATGAAAAAATAGAAATGATGTCGATCCTTGGCTTACGGCCAGATACGATCGAACTGGCCCACGAAACCTCCGATACACCTGTAACCTTGCGTTTGGATAGAGAGGATAGCAAACAAACTAGCGCTAAATGGCGGAACCGATTGACAATCGCGCTCTCCTTCGCTGCCCTTATCTGTCTAATTGCTGCAATTGGCGCACCATTCCATGCCGCTCAATTACAGGAAGAGGAACTTCGTGCAGAACTTCAACAGCTACGCGATCAAACCGCAACGATCCAAGATATGCGCCTCGCAATCGGGGAAGCCACGCGAGCTAATTCCTTCTTAACGGTCCAAAAGAGCGAACATCCATCGATGCTCGACGTCCTTGAGCGTTTGAGCCGGCTCATCCCCGATGGTACCTGGCTCAATAGGTTCGATGTGGAAAACGAAATCCTGATCGTCGCGGGATTTTCCCCCCAAGCGTCAGCACTAATAGGCACGATTGACGCCTCGCCCCGTTTCTCAGAGGTTAAATTCGAGGCACCGGTAACGCGAGACCCCAAAAAGAACACGGAAAAATTTATTATTTCCGCACGGATACTTCGGACGGGCGCCGCCAAATGAACGGCAGGCTAACACCGATGCTGAGTCGTGCTCTGGCAATACTTTTGCTTTTAATCATCGTCGTAGGCGGATATTTCGGCGTGGTGGCGCCAATAGTCGCGGCGTTTTACGAACAAGCCGACACGATAAAAGATCTTGAATTTCGCATAGACCGATACGCGCGGATACTAGAAGAGAAACCCGCCCTCGAAAAACGCCTATCGAAGATCACAGGCGATAATTCTATTAAGAAGCACTTACTTCCCGGAACCAGCGCGCAACTCGCTGCGGCAAATTTGCAGGACCGGCTGAAGAAGCTTATCACGCGGGGCGGCGGCACCTTTATCAGTGCTCAAACATTGGACGCCGAAACGGTTGGCAAGCTCGAAGAGGTCATCGTCGGTTTAAGGCTAGAAGCCAATATTCATACACTCAAGACTATCCTTTATGCCATTGAATCTGATATAATACATCTAACGCTGAGTGACGTGAGCGTACGCGCCAAAGACGACCGAACCGGCGGAAAGCTGGGAGATATTAAGGCCGTCGTCTTAAAGGTTGCGGTTCAGGTCAAAGGATACAGGCAAAACGGGTAAATACAGGCCGTAAGGAATGACTAAGACGCTTTTTGCAGCTATATTTTTCACGATTTCTCTGGGTGCCGCCGGAGCCTCTGTTCATGACTCTTTTTTGCGCTCACCGGATAGCCCAAGTTTTATCAAGCGTGCCCTAGAATTGGGCACTGAACAGAATTCGTCGAATTTATCGGCTGATACCGATATCGCCCCGGCCGCTCGCGCGGAACAGCCCAAATCAGCAAACGTTAAGCCTTTTCGGATGCCGCCCATTTCGCATTATGCGGTAATCGTCGGACGGCCGCTTTTTTCCGAAACACGCCGGCCGCCAAAACCGCCGGCACCTAAGCCAAAAAAAGTAGCAAAAGCAGCCCCAGTACCCGCTCCACCGCCACCGCTACCACCCGTACGTCGCGGGCAATTTTCCTTGGTTGGTGTCGTCATGGATGGTTCGGAGACCTATGCGCTGGTTCGCCACGCGAGTAAGAATGAACTCCTTCGCGTAACCGTCGGGCAGGTTGTCGATAAATGGCGCATCGCTGAAATTAAACCGAGCGCGGTTGTCGTCACGCAGCGGGATGTAAAAGACCTCGTGCTTCTTCACGCCAAGGAAGAGACGACGCAAACAGCTGCTATACCGAACCGCAAAGTCATCCCGAACCGGCGGACCCAACATTTAAAAAACGGGTTACGCAGGCGCAATATTCAATCGAAAGCGCGTGGGGCTAGATCCAACCCAACAAGTTTCGTTCGGTCGCTTAGAAACGGTAAAAAGACAAAACGCGTGAACGCGGTAAAACATTTTGGTCTCTCGGCGGCGGTGGGCAAACGGCGCAAAGGCGACAGGGAACGGCGTCACCCACGGTTTAAAAACACTAGCCAGCAGCGCTAACAACAACTTCTAACCTTAAGAGGCATTTAAATCCAACGGCTCGACAACCCGTTCGTGATCGCACGCGCGACTACAAAAATTAACCGCACTCGCTTTTATAAACTTCTGCGCGCCTTCAGCCGTAGGCACAGTTTTCATTTCTTTCTGATCTTGATTTTCATACCGGTCGCGACAGCTATAGCAGCCCCACCTGAGAAATTTGCCCGCGCTGCTGTCGCGAGCAATTTTCATCGTGCCTTGAAGGTTCTAGTCAGCGACTTCGAAAAAAATACTAACCACAAGGTCCAAATCAGCACCGCGTCGACAGGGGCACTCTTCGCCCAAATCATTAACGGCGCTCCTTTCGATATTTTTCTTTCCGCCGACCGGGAACGACCTCGTCGGCTCGTCGAACGGCGCGTTGGGGTTGCTAGTTCCCTTATGACCTATGCGAGAGGACGGCTTGTTGTATGGAATGGCGGAAGAGGAAAGGAAGATGCGAATTGCCGAGACCTATTGAAAAGCGGCACATTCGATAAGCTAGCCATCGCCAATCCGACAACAGCTCCTTACGGCCTCGCAGCCAGCCAAACACTTAAAAACCTCGACCTCCTGGAAAGCGTTACCAAAAAGCTGGTACGGGGCGCAAATATTGCTCAGACCTATCAGTTCGTTATGACCGGAAACGCCCAGCTCGGCTTCGTCGCGTTGTCTCAATTCAAAGTACACGACACGATTCCAGGGGAATGCCGTTGGGTCATACCGGAACATATGCACGAACCAATCGATCAACAGGCCGTGCTATTGCGCCGCGCCGAGGGTAACTTGGCTGCCAATGCGCTCCTAGCCTATTTGAAAGGTGCGCGCGCCAGGACTATCATTGGTGAATTCGGCTACGCCGTGGACTAATACCAAGGAGCGCTGAGTTTGGGCGAGTTCTTTCCCGGTAGTGGCCCTTTATTTTTGAGTATCCGCCTCGCGGCGGTAACAACTCTTTGCCTCCTTGTTATCGGCACACCGATAGCGTGGTGGCTCTCGCATACACGCTCGCCGATCCGCCCGGCAATCGAAGCAGTGATCGCATTGCCGCTCGTCCTGCCGTCAACTGTTTTAGGATTCTATTTGCTAATCCTTCTAGGCCCAGAGGGTTGGATTGGGGGACCTTGGATCCGGCTCACAGGAACGACACTGACATTTTCATTTACCGGCTTGGTAATCGCGTCGATATTTTATTCTCTGCCGTTTGTCGTACAACCGATTCAAAACGCATTTCAGTCGGTCGGCAAGGCACCACTCGAATCGGCTTATACATTGGGTGCACGTCCCATTGACGCCTTTTTCAGCGTCTTGATTCCACTATCTTATCGCGGTTTTCTTACTGCATCGGTCCTAGGGTTCGCTCATACCTTGGGTGAATTCGGCGTGGTTCTCATGGTTGGCGGCAATATCCCTCATGAAACACGCGTTATCTCGATCGCTATTTTCGACCACGTCGAAACGCTCAACTATGCCTTAGCGCACAAGCTCTCTGCGGTCCTGTTAGGGTTTTCCTTCATCGTTCTAGTTTGCGTTTACGCCCTCGATCGGAAGTGGCGGCGATGAATAGAACCAACCGGCTTGATCTGAAATTCGACTTAGTGCGCCGTAACTTTGCCCTAGACGTCGATACAAGCTTTCCGATCAACGGCATCACGGGAATTTTCGGACCTTCGGGGTCCGGCAAAAGCACCGTATTGCGATGTATTGCGGGATTAGAGCGGAGTGCGAAAGGACGATTGATGCTGGACGGCATCTGTCTACAAGATGCGGATCATTTCGAACCGCCCCACCGCCGGGGAATAGCCTTAATCGACCAAGGCATCCATCTTTTTACCCATTTGAACGTACGCCGCAATCTGCTTTACGGTTACAAACGCGCGCCGATCGAACGGCAACGGATTAAATTTGACGATGTTATCGAAAACCTAGATCTCGCCCCCATGCTTGATCGCGACGTGGTGACCCTATCTGGTGGAGAAGCGCGCAGAGTTGCCATCGGGCGGGCCTTACTGGCTGGACCAAACCTGCTTCTGTTGGATGAACCTTGTGCTGGCCTTGATGCGCAACGCAAACGAGAGGTCCTGCCGTTCCTGCGCAGAGTCGAGCGCGAGTTCGCGATTCCGATGATCTACGTCACGCACGACCTGTCGGAACTCGTTTACCTCTCTAGCATGATGGCGACAATGAACGGTGGAGGCATCGAAGCCTGTGGCGCCCCCGCCATCGTCCAAACGACGTTGGATCCTGATGCACATGCAACAACGCTTGGCGCCGTCGTGCGGGTCGAGCTCTCGGCGTACGACGCGGTGTTGGGTGCGGTATCCTTAACGTTTGCAAATGACCGCACGGCAACGATCCCATCAACACACACACAAATTGGCACGTCGGTTTATCTCCAAATATTGGCGCGCGATGTCGGGCTAGCCCTTGAGGCCGATGGCGAACAATCAGCCCTCGTGGTCTTGGAGGGAGAAATTGCCGCGATTTCAACACAGAAAATGACACATGTAAGCATTTCGATTCTGACGGCGAACGGGTATCTTCTTGCTTTGGTCGATCGTTTAACATGTAGCCGGCTAAATTTGAAAATTGGTTTGAATGTACATGCGAGCATTCGCCATGCCGCAATGCTTATCTGACTGAAAGGATGAAGATTGTGGAACACGATGGGACACAAATAGGAACGCATCGTAGGCGGCGGTTTCTTACAACAGGATTTGCGTTTCTAACTCTTGCTGGCAGCATGTCTTCACCAGCCCTGTCGCGCCGGGACGAAACGGCACAAAGCCTTGGGAATAGAAGTGGTGCCGGACAAGGACGCGGTGGCGGCGGCGGTAGAAAAGGACAGGGTGGCGGCAAAGGCGGGGGGAGGCGTCAGCAAAACGCGCCCGGATCGGGGACCGGAACCGGGGGCGCGGAAAAACAAGAAATCCAAGGCGAAAATTGCAAACGGACCAGCGACGCACCGATCCGTTTAATTCTTAATGGGAAGCAGGCCTGGGAGGGATCGCTTAGCAAATTTTTCGAGCAACCCGACGCCAAGAAAAGGGAAAAGGGGGGTGGCGACGAGCTAATGTCTTTGCCCCTTTCAGCACTCATTACAAACAGTAAACGTGGCTGGAACAAGGTGGGCCTATCCACCTGCGACGGATCACGGCAATCTTTCGACGCTAACGCGTTAGTAAAAACGCCGGACCGTTATATCCTCGTCGAAACGCGGCGTAAGTTCTTAAAGTTGATTGAGATTCAACAAGGAAAAAAGGAACGCACCCTGCTCCGCGATATTCGCACGATCGAAATGCAGTAACACCAGCGAATATTGACAGGTCAGGCGCGGATTACCGTACCGACAATTTCACCGTTTAACGCCTTGGTTACATTTCCAGGCGTTGTGCCGTTAATGATCTGTATTTCTCGCATATGCTCGGCGCGCATCATGTATTGCAACACGACGCGCTCGACAACCAGATCATCTTGACCGCTGTCCAAAAGTTCCTTCGCCGTCGTCTCAGGAATATAGGTCGCGTCCGGATGAGTCTTCGGGTCGGCGGTGTAAAGGCCGTCCTCATCCTTAATGTAAATCATGCCTTTCGCACCGAGAAACTCGGACAATAGATAGAGCCCCGCATCGGTTCGGTTTTGCGGTAGCCGACCTACATTCGGTGCCTTTTCCCAAAATTCAAAAGGCGGCATACCGGAAATGATTGGAATGCATCCGGTTTGTAGATAGAGCGGCAGTTTTTCAAAGTCGTCATGATAGACCATGATGCCGTTATCTTTCGCCGTCAGCATCTGCAGCATGCGCGCGTTTTGAATCGGAATCGACGCGCCGATCTTCGCAAGCGCCGCCGTCGGCAGACCGAGGTCCAGCGCCATGGCATAGGCGTGCCGAGCCCGCGTGCCGCCCCCCACGCCCATGATGAAACGGACGCCGGCCTCATTTGCCTTGACCAATTCTTCGATGATTGGAAAAACCGCATCGCGACCGCGATCCATGACGCTCTGTCCGCCGACCTTTACGACCCACACATCCGGCAGCACACGAATGGGCGGCGTTTCACGCTTAATATCCGCCATATCGAGATGCGAAAGCGTCTTACCGGTGAGGTTCGTTTCCAGGCCATTAATCCAAATTCGGCCATCCTGTGGCTTGTTGCTCATGCCGCGCCCCTATTTCGGCTACTGCGAATCTTTGTTCCGACCGGTTGGCCTTCGAGCGCCATTTTGATGGTCTCCGGCTTGAGACCGTTTACCAAATGTATGGTCTGCACCAACCGTGCATTTTCAACGCATTCCAGAAGATTACGTTCCAGCGGTAGGTCCGCGAGTTCCCAACTGGTCACATCGGCCGCCGTCGCTTCAGCGATGAACTCAGCGTCAGGGTTGACGTCCGGGTCCTCGCGATACAATCCATCGACATCCTTCACATAGATCATCTGATCGGCGCCCATCAACTCGGCCATGAGGAAGAGACCGGTATCACTGCCATTTTCAGGTAAGGCACCGTGCTCCGGCGGGGGTTCGTAGAAGTGATAAGGCGGTTGGCCGATGCAAACCGGAATGAGGTTCCCTTTCAGGAACATTTGTAAGTCCTGCAGATGATCTTTCACAAAGGTAATGCCGCCGTGCGGTGCCAAGAGAAACTGCAGCATATCCCGGTTCTGTTCCTCGACACCGCCCATGATCCGCGCCAAACCACCGATCGGCAGCCCAAGATCAAGCCCAATGGAAAAAGTATGCCGCGCGCGGGCGCCACCGCCGACGCCGATAATCAGTTTATAGGTCTGGTTCAATTCCACGATCATATCGACCAGCGGCAATACCGCCGATGCACCGCGATCCATAATGCTCTGTCCGCCAATGGCGATAAACTTCACATCGGGTACCATTGGGCGAACCCGCCCGGACTCCGTTGCTTCATTCAGCGATTTGCTGACCAAGGATTCGCGCATAAGGCCGCTTTCCACATGAACCCGGCCGTCTTCCGTTGTCGATGAAGTCATAACAAGTTTCCAATAAGATAAAACGTTCGCCTATCATGGCTCGCCAAGCATGTCACGACAACACTTGCGACCCTTCCTGACCCGTGACTAATACCACGCCAACCACTACTTTGTGCTGAATTTAGTAAGCTTTTTTTTCGAAAAGCATATCGCCAGCTAATATTCTGGTTATTGCCGCTCAGGTAAAATAATTGAAGTAAAGATAGAACCCAAAGTTAAGCCAGTTCACCTTTTTAAGGACCTTTTTCGCGCGGAGCAACTGGTCGAAAGCAACGTCGGTGATGCCGCCTAGTTTTCCCCAATATTGTCGCGTCCAAGCGGTTCATTCGACGGTTCACGCGCGGCCAGCGCCAAAACCGCGATAGCGACAAAGCAACTGAGCGCCCCGAAAACGACTTGGGATACGAGCATCGGGAGATAAAATACGAAAGCGATATCCGGCGCCCCCGCCAGTAAAATCACCAGGAAATTCGCCGCGAATCTTCCTAGTCCAAGCAACGCGCCAGCGAATGCGAAAAGAACGAATCTCGCAAGCTGTTTTTGCACGCCGGCGATAAAGGGATAAATCAAATCGGCGAGCAAACCTGGCACCGCGAAATGCGCGATTTCAAGCACACCGAATTTCCCAAACCCCATCATTACCGACACGACACCGATGGTAAGCCCCGCCCACAAGCCGCCGAACCGCGCGTCGGTCCGGGCGGCAGCGAGCAGGAATAACGGTATGATCAAAACGTTCTTATGACCCGGTGCGATCGGCAGGCCCGGCATGACCTGGACCGCCTTCATCGCCATCGCGACACTGGCCACCGCCACGATCACCGCGACATCCCGAGCCAGTGTTTTATCGAGTCCGGGTGCGGTCCGCGCGACAAAATCCTCACCCCGCTTCAAGGCATCGGCAATCATCTTCGTAAAGAATCCCAGGCGCGCCTGGCGTATATCGTCGAAGGTCACCCTTAGCCGTTCGCGGACACCGCGCTGTTTCCCTTTCTGATTTCGCTGACCCTTTCCGCCGCCTTTCCCTTTACCCTTGCCGTCGCCTTCCTCGGCACCGGTCGCGAGTTCCAAGGTCGCGTTTATCGATACGGCGAGAATTTGGGGAACATGGAAACTTTCCATGGCGCGCAGCAATTCGCCCGGCGATCCGGAGCGCTGAACCCAAGCGCTCGCCAGAACAAGGGTTGCGATGCGCCCGCACATGGTCAGAGCAAGCGCCACCCCAGTCAAATTCACGTCGATCTCGAAGAAACCGAAATCTAGTGGCCACCAGCTATCTTCGCCGCTCGCCCCCACCGATACAAAGGCATAGCTAAGCAAGATAATGGAGAACAAAACCGACAGGCGTTTGACCGTCCGCCAGAGTGCCCGCAGGCCAATTCGGTCGAGTGCCCATAGTGCGATTTGCACGGCAAACAGGGCGCTCAAAAACCAAGGATCAGGATAAGCGATCACCGCAACAAGGATCACGGCCAAATAAATGAGCTTCAAACGACCGGAAATATGCTTGCTGAATGCACCCATAATTAACGCCACCAGCCTTCAAAGCAAAAAGGGGCTTCACAATAGCATCGTTTTCGCCTTGAATAGCGTCGGTAAATCGATTTTATTTGATAATTCAAGAATATTGCCGTTCGCTGGAAGTGTTCGGAAAGTGTTAACGTACCGCAAATAATAATAACACGGCTTTACGCCAACGGGAGATAGTTCATCAATACTGCAGCAATACGAACACCGGCCATGATTTTAGCTGGGAAAGGACTACGCTTCGCGGCGATATTTGCGCTGTTGTCTTTAGCGTCCTGCGATTTCTATGCCGACGGACGTTCCAAGCCAATTGTGGTGGAAACGCTGTCGCCACTTGGTGGTGGCGATGTCATAAATCAGCAGGTAAGAGACCAAGCCGTACCGCCCGAGGCGGAAAAACCGCGCGGACTTGAGGGCCCGCTTGTCTACCGTGGCAGCAATCGTTTCGTGCGCAACGTACCGAGCCGGCGCAATGTCGCGCTTGAAACGGACGGTAAATACGTCTTCAACTTCGAGAAAATCGAACTGCGCGAGGTAGTTCAGACCATTCTCGGCAACATTCTCAAAATCAATTACAACTTCGACCCACGCGTGAAGGGCGTGGTCAATATGGAGATCGTCCAGCCGCTGCCACGCGAAGCGGTATTGCCGACACTAGAGCTTATATTGCGTCAAAACGGCGCGGCACTTGTCGCCGAAAACGGATTGTACCGGATCATTCCGATCGCCGAGGCAATCAAGGGGCAAGGCATAAGCCAAATCGGTGGGACCGATCCAAGGCCAATTCGACCGGGCTATAATATCCTCGTCATGCCATTGCGGTTTGTTTCGGCGATACAACTTGCGAAAATTCTCGAACCGATGCTGCCACCCGACGGCGCGATGCGTGTCGATATCGACCGTAACCTCGTCATCATCGCTGGCGTTTCGCAAGAGGTGGCGGCGCTGCGCGATGCCGCCGCGATGTTCGATGTCGATTGGCTGAAGGGCATGTCCGTCGGCTTGTTTCCGCTGACCAGCGTCAGTGCCGAACAGGTTGCTCAGGAACTTGAGCTTATTTTCGGCGATGCCTCCGAAGGACCCTTGGCGGGCTTGATTCGGATGATGCCTATTGAGCGGTTGAACGCACTGCTGGTGGTGTCGCCACGCAATGAAATAATCGACGAAGCCGGCGGCTGGATCAAACGCCTGGACCGCGGGGCGGAAGCGGAAGTGAAACTGTACGTTTACTACGTGCAGACCGGTAAGGCGTCGGAACTCTCCGGCCTTTTGAACGATATTTTTTCCGGACGCACCGGCGGCAAGAAAAAGGAAGAACGCCTGAACGTCGTGGCCCCCGGGCGAACCGCAACCGAAACGGCAACTGCGGCGCCCGCCGCCGACGGCGCGCCGAAAAAACCAACCGAGGCCAAACCGCCACCGGTGAAAAAACGCCTACCCTCCGCGCTGCGGCGCAGCGAAGGACTTTCGTTTTCGGAGAATGCCGATATCCGTATCATCGCCGACGAGGTCACGAACGCCTTGCTTATCCTGGCCACGCCGCGTGACTACCGGATGGTGCTTGGGGCGCTGAAAAAACTCGATATTGTCCCCCTGCAAGTCATGATCGATGCGACCGTCGCCGATGTGACCCTGACCGACACGCTACGCTACGGCGTTCAATCATTCCTGAGCACCGGCAATTTCAACTTCACGCTCAGCCAATTGGCGACCGGCGCCGTCGCCCCGATTTTCCCAGGGTTCAATACAGTCCGGACGACCGGCAGTGCCAATATCGTGGTCGATGCGCTGGAAAGCGTCACCGATGTCAAAATTCTGTCCTCACCGCGGCTGATGGTACTCGACAACCAAACCGCTCGCTTGCAGGTCGGCGACGAAGTCCCAATCATTACGCAACAACAGCAAAGCTCGGACCTGAACGCGAATATCGTCAACAATATCCAATTTCGCGAAACCGGGGTTATCCTGAACGTCACCCCGCGAGTCAGTAGCGGCGGGCTGGTTACCCTCGACATCGAACAGGAAGTCAGCAACGTTTCGCAGGCCGCCAACACCGGCCAGCTCACACCGACCATCGCCCAGCGCAAAATCAAGAGCTCGATCGCCATCCAAAGCGGAACGACGGTACTCTTGGGCGGACTTATCCAACAGGACAGGACAGAGACCGTTCAGGGTATCCCAATCTTGTCGCAACTGCCGATCATCGGACCGCTGTTCGGCAATAGAAATAATACGGACAGGCGTACGGAATTGATCGTATTGCTGACACCGCGCGTCATCCGCGATAATTCGGAGGCCGTGCGGATCACCGACGAAATCCGCCGCCGCATGCGCCGCTTCGCCGCCCCACCAAAAGAGAAAAAGATCGGCACCGCGCCGGCGGCGAAGTAAGCTCGGCGCGAAATCGTTGGAAGCCTGGCGACCACGTAGCCGGAATTTTCTCCTAAATCCATTTGTCGTCGCGATGCGATACTCCATATGAGCGTGCGCGAGATGAGCTAGGCCGCTGGCTACGTCTTGGTTATCACCACCGAAGATTAAGAGTGGTAAAAATAGGCACGAAAAAGAGCCCGGTGTTTCCACCGGGCCCTAATTTTTGTGACAAAGCTTTAACTGCTTATATCAAACAGCCAGCTGTTTCCGGCGACGGCGAACAACGCCGAGACCGATAAGACCGGCACCAAATAGCGCCAGCGCGCCCGGTTCGG
>JAJFJC010000131.1 GCA_021774385.1 Alphaproteobacteria bacterium | reverse complement strand
GCGCGGGGTGACCAGCCGCTATCTCCGCGAGCAGCGGGTGCCCCGGGGCTTCTTCCAGGACCCGGATCGCATCCTGGCGCGCGAGGACCTGCACTACGATCCGGCCAATCCCGGCGCCAAGATCCTGCTCGGCGCCGTGGGCGGCCAAATGATCGGGATCGAAGACAACCGGCATATTTTTACCGTTGCCGGTAACCGGTCCGGCAAATCGGTCACGGTGATCAACAATCTCTATTTTTATCCGGGCAGCGTGCTCTGCATCGATCCCAAGGGGGAACTGGCGACCATAACGGCGAGTATTCGTGCGCAGCTCGGGCAAAAGGTTTATGTGCTCGATCCGTTCAAGCGGGTCCGGGGCAAGGCTAAAAAATATCGGGCGCGATACAATCCGATGGCGGTTCTGACACGGGATAATCCCTATGCGGTCGAGGACGCCATGCAGATCGTCGACGCGCTGATCGTTCGCTCCGGCCAGGAGAAGGACCCGCATTGGAACGAAGCGGCCGGCCAGTTCCTGCTTGGTCTCATTCTTTACGTCGCCTACGCGCCGGGTATCGCGGACAAGAAGCGCACCTTGGTGACGGTGCGCAAACTGATCGGCAGCGCGCTGGCGACCGATGAGGAAGGCCAACGTTTCACCTTGCCGGTGCAGATATTTACCGCTGGCCGCAAGATCGAGGAACAGGGCCTACTGGATATCGCCGACGCGATTGCCGGCAGCATCACGGGCTTCTACGACAAATCCACGACCGAGCGGGCCGGTGTCCTGTCTTCGCTCAACCGCCACACCCAGTTCATCGATTACGGCGCCATGAAAGACGTGCTGTCGGGCCACGACTTCGATTTGGCGGATTTAAAGCGTGATAAAGTGAGCGTTTACCTCTGCCTGCCGGCCATGCGCATGGGAATGTGCAACCGCTGGCTCCGGATATTCGTCAATCAGCTGTTGCAGGCGATGGAGATCGAGGAAACGGTACCGGACGCGCCGGTATTGGCCTGTCTCGACGAATTCCCGGTGCTGGGCTTCATGAGCCAATTGCAGGATGCGGCGGGGCAGAGCGCCTCCTTCCACCTGAAGCTTTGGGTCATTCTGCAGGATTGGGGACAGGGCAAGGCCTTGTATGGCGAGCGCTTCGAAAGTTTTGCCGCCAATGCCGGGATATTGCAGGCGTTCGGCAACGTGGATCTGACGACGACGGAATACCTGTCGAAACGTCTCGACAAGACCGCCGTGGAAACCACCCGGACCGGCGAGACCGCCTCCGAGCAAACCCAGAAGGGGTTGAAGGGCGAGAACAGTGCGATCGAGCTGTTCGATTTGATGCGGCCCGACGAGATCAGCCGCTACTTCGCCCGCGACGACAAATACAAGCGCCAGCTCATCCTGTGGTCCGGCAAGGCACCGATGATCCTGCAGCGTATCGAATACTATGACGCTGCGGGTTCATTCCGTGCGGCGTTTGGCATAGGTTCCGGCTAACCGGCGATCGGCGGCTGCGCCAGGCACGAGGAAACCGCGCGGTCAGCTTATTCCGTCTTCCGCTAGAACGGATGAACGTTTTTTGTTCATTCGTTTTTGCGAGGAGATAAATTCATGTCCGCCGTAACGATATTCAAGCCGGCAAGCCGGGCGTCGAATTCTCCGTTTCGGGGGTTTCCGAGAACCCGGGTCTCCGTCGGTCCGGATGGCGAAACCGTCACCGTGGTGGAAACATCCGCATCGACGCCATTGCGCGCGCGTCTCTCGCTCTATGGCGGTATCGCTTCCGGCCTGACCCTGTTCGGGGCCGGCACCTACGGTATGGTCGCCGACGACACTATTACACTAGTAACGTTCGGTACGCTCTTCCTGACCTCGTGCATTACCGTTCCGGCAACATGGTACGGGTTTCGCCAGCTTACCAAGAAACGTGCCGTCGTGACCTTTACGTCAGGACGGATCCAGGTCCGAAAGACGTTTACGTCGCGCAACTTCGAGCGGACGCATCCGCACGGCTTCGTTTTGCTGTGGCACGACAAGGCGGAGAAAGAGCGCGACCGCCACGCCTTCCTCGAGCGCAAGCGGCCACCCAAATGGTGGTCTTGGAACCGCAAGAAGTATTACGGCGATTCCTTCCATGTCGTCCTTCAGTGCTTCGGCGAGCGCTACGACATCCTCGCGGTCTACGGCCGCAAGAAGGCGGAGAAGATTCACGCGCGGTTGCAAGCTTGCGACGCCGTGATGGACGGTACCGACTTCGGCGATAGCGGCGTGTCCCTGTCACCCGATGCCGATTGGGGTGTCGAAGCCGGTGGGCTTTGAGACGCGAGGCAGTTTTTTTGATAAAGGAGAACCATCTTGCCCGATCGTAACGGAATCGACGTCGCCACGGGGGCCTCGGACCTGGGTCAAACTTTTGGTGATAGCGCCGTGGGACGGGAAGCGGCACCGGAACCGGTAGACCGTACACCAACAATGGAGCCCGACGCGGCGCGCGCGGACAGCGGTGCACAATCGCTGATGCAGTCCTTCAATCAAGATGCCCAAGAGCCGGATCCGGTTCCCGATACCAGCGTGACGGCGACCGCCAGCGCCGAGATCCAGGTCATCGAGGATGCGGAACGCGCTTTGGCGCAGCATGACAACCGCTGGCGCGAGTTGAGCGACCGCCTATCGAACCGTCCCGTGGCAGCCCCGACGCTCGGTATGGATGGTGGGGCACAGCGCTCGGTCGCGCGCGAATACACTGCGTATCGCCAGGAATGGAGCGAACAGCGGGACGCCATCGAATACGGCGCCATTCATGTGTATTAGTTCCGACTTGATCTGACATCGTTCCTTGAAAGGAGCGAGGGTTACCGGTTTTGATGACCGGGCGCCCCACCGGGGAACGATGCTCCTCCACTGCTGTTTTTATTGGGTTATGTCAGATCAGTCACGACTTAAAATGCCGGATTGGTCACAAAATGGTCACACGAGACAAAGATTTCTAATTTTTGTTCTCGGAATGTTTGCTGAAAGCGTGCCGCAATGTCGCGTCAATTTGCTCCGCTGCGTCCTGCTGCATGCTCTTGGTCACGTGTGAATACAGATCAAGTGTCGTGGCAATGGTGGAATGGCCCAGGCGCTCCTGTGCGACCTTGGGATGGACACCTACGCGTAGCATCTGCGTCGCGTGACTATGTCGCAGGCCGTGGAACGTGATACGGGGAATATCGGTCCTGGCCACCAGCTTATCGAATGCTCTCGAAAATGCATGCGGGCTTCGCGGCTGTCCGTCGTAGCGGGCACATATAAGAGCCTCATCATCCCAACCCATACCGAGACGTAGGCACCGTTCCGCTACGGTACGTCGGTGCTCTCGTAAGTCACCCATCGCTACATCGGGGATCGTCACGCTTCGCCGGCTTGATTTAGTCTTCGGCGCCTTGGCGCGGACGCCACCTCTCGTCTGTTCAAGCGTCTGGTTCACGGTCAAGATGCCGCTATCGAGGCTGATGTCTTTCCATCGCAAGGCCAGCACCTCGCCTCTCCGCAACCCGGTCGTCACCGCCAGCAATATCGGAATGTAGATGGTGGTCTCTCGCGCGGCGGCCAGTAGTACCGCTGTCTGCGCTTCGTTGATCGCCGCTATCTCCTTATTCTCGGGCCTTGGGGCCTTCACGGCGTCCGTTGGGTTGAAATTTATCAACCGATGCGTGAGGGCCTGCTTGAGTGCGCTGCGAAGAATGCGGTGGTGATGCAAAACCGTTCGGTCCGCCAGCCCTCCCTCACCTAATCTCCTGCCGCTCTTCCGCGCTTCGGTGTAATACGCTTGGATTTCCGTTGACGTTAATTTTTGCAGGAGACGATTGCCAAGCGCCGGGATGAGGTGATGTCGGCAGATATCCTCATACCGTTCCATCGTTTTTGCGCTCACCGATGGCGCTGCATGGTTCTCCAACCAGTATTCCAAAAATTCGGATAGTGACAATTTGGTAGGCTCAACGAATCCACCGTTTTCAAATTCCGCGATAAGACGAGACAGCTCCGCTTCCGCGTCTTTCTTGTTGCCTTTAAAGGTCACGGTCTTCTGGCGACGTTTGCCGCCTTGATCGCGGTCCAGATCGAAGACTAGGCGCCATGAGCCCTTGCTGCGTTTTTGGATGCTGCCTCTCATCGCTCAAACCTTTCTTGATGTGTCGTCGATCCCTCGTTCCGACCACGTTTCGCCATGTCGAATCCTCCTATTCCCTGCGGGCCGCCTAGGCTTTTCGGTTTTCCCGCTGGGTGCGCTTGTTTACGGCCCACTTGCAGGTGTCACCGCAATAGCGAGCCTGATAAGCCTTGGTAACGAACGGTTTTCGGCAGTTCTCGCAGCGAAGCACCCGCAATTGCTCCGACAGGTCCTGCAACACCATCGTTGACAGGGAAGCGATTAGAGAAGGGGACACCCATTGCATTTCAATGCTCGCGTCAGGGACAGGCGCGGCAAATGGGGATACTCCAAAGGTCTGCGCATTCAGCCATTCCATATGCGCGCGAGCCTCCCCAGCGTTATTCTTCCCCTCTTTCCAAGCCGATGCCCCTATCACTGCATTTCGGAAACTGACTAATGCATTTATGAAATCGGGCAGTGGCTCTGCGTATGAGAGCCAGAAATCTTCCGACAACGGGTGAGGAGGGATTGGCCTAGGCCGCGCTTGAGATAGTACAGACGGGAAGAATCGTTCCCAAAAGCCGATGTTCTCCTCTTCGTATCGGACACTACGCATATCTCGGGCGAGCACTAACGGGCGCGGCACCGCTCCCCCGAATTCTTCCCGCGTGACTGTGTCGCCGAGGGTTGGTGAGCTATCGAATGGTAGTGACATTCTGAGATTAGACCGGGATTCTCGCCACCCATCATTCGCGCGATAATAGGTACGCGATATCGCGACCAAATTATCAGCCAGCGATTTTTCGGATTGCTTCTCCCATTGCGCGGCAAAGGTCACGTGTTGCACCCGATGCAGCAAAATCCCCGGCAAACCGAATTCGGCGCACCAATCAAGTAGCTGAATTTGTACGGAGCTAGGCAGAGTCGCTGCCAATTCTCTTCCAATCTCAGCCAATTTTTTTTCAATGTCCGGCGCATCCATGACGAGGGCGTCGTAAAGCTCGTCCAACCGTTTCTTTCGTTGGATTGATCCTCTTTCGAGTTCGTCCGCGAGTACTAAGGTTGGTTCGTACAACGCCGGCGTGTCGTGATTAGCTTTCCAAGGGTCGTACCGCTCAAGGTTCGCGCCCTCGGCAGGACGAATATAGCCATCGTTTATCTCGTAGTGATCGAAACGCCACCAAAAACCGCCATAAAAATCAATGTCTTGGAGGGAGTTCGGCATAAACTTCAGTTGTCCTATGCAAGTCTTACTTTTGAATAGTACATAGTTAGACCAAGTACCTGTACAGCACAAGACGTTTAAACAGCTAGGAGTAAGGTAATGGACAGAAAAACCTTATCGGTCACGGAGGCCGCAGAGGTGCTCGGCATAGGGCGCAGCGCTGCATACGAGGCGGCTCGCGTCGGTGAAATTCCAACGGTTCGTATTGGGAAGCGCGTCCTTGTCCCTATTGCAGCCCTTGAACGAATGCTCGCTGGTTCCGAGGCCACCTGACATGAGAATTTTCGACCTTTTCGCCGAAACGGTTTACTCCGTTTGCGACAGCCACCGTGACTGGATGACCTCGCACGGCGTTTCCCGCGATCTTCTCTTTCGAGGGCCCGCTGCATTCGGCGTGGCCCGCATCGAAACGAGCGGGAGCACATTTCAGTTCAACGATGACGGCAAGCCCGCAGTGATTGTTCCGGTATCGGACTCATACGAAATCGATGAATTTGAGGACGGGCTCACCGACCTCTTGGCGTTTCTTCCAGATGATCCTTCGCGATGGTGGGTGCTCCGAGACACCATGCCCGTACTGAACCTGGAAGAGATAGAGCGCGCGGTTCCCTGCATGGGGATAGACGAAGTGCTCACCGTCTACGAGACGCCTCTGTCGTGGTTGCAGGGCTATAGGAACGGCATCGTAATCCTCGACTGGAAGGCCAACCTCCGGCTTTGGCTCGGCGGTGTCGGGCGAATCTGGTGCGACAACGAATCTCTTGCGGAACGGCTCACCAACGCCTTGTCCGAGCCGGTGCGGGCGCTTCCCGACATTCGTTTCTCGGAGGCCCGCCATGCCGCGTAGCGCAGAAGATAGATTCAACGCGGGCAAGTCCGTTTCGTCAGAATTTGGCAACTTTAGCAACGCTCCGCGCCCGCTGGTGCGAAAAATACCTGACCCGGAACCGTTTCCAATTGAAGCGTTGAACGGCTTGTTGGGCGATGCGGCAGCGGCAATTCATGACCAGTCACAGGCTCCCGAAGCCATGTGCACACAAGCTGTTCTCGCCGCCGCGACACTGGCGGTTCAGGGCCACGCCAATGTGGAACTGCCTACGGGTCAGAAGCGTCCTGTTTCTTGTTTCTTTCTAACCGTTGCGGATTCAGGAGAACGGAAGTCACGGGTTGACGAACTGGCCTTAGGACCGGTTTCCAAACACGAAGCGTCACTACGCGAACGCTATGACGAAGATTTTCCCGCGTGGCAGAACGGCCAAGACGCATGGGAAAAACAGCGCGCTCAAATCCTTGGCGACAAGAAAGGGTATCCCGACCAGAACGCCAAGCGGCTCGCCCTGAATGATCTCGGGACCGCACCGTCGGCGCCGTTATTACCCATGCAGGTTTGCCCGGAGCCTACTTACGAAGGTTTGGTGAAAATGCTGATCACCGGCCAACCGAGCATCGGTGTCTTCTCCGCCGAGGGTGGGCAGTTTGTCGGCGGTCACGGGATGACCATGGAGAACAAGCTCCGTACCGCCGCCGGGCTTTCAAGTTTGTGGGACGGGACCCCGATCAAGCGTGTCCGCGCCGGGGATGGTGCGGTAACGCTGCCGGGTCGCCGCGTATCCCTGCACCTCATGGCTCAATCCGGGGTGATGGCCATAATACTGTCGGACGCCATGCTCGCCGACCAGGGACTGTTGTCCCGCGTGCTCCTGACAGCGCCGCGCGCGGCGTCTGGGACAAGGTTCTGGCGCGAACCGAATCCGAGCAGCGATATTGCCATCAAAGCCTATTCGTGGCGGCTTCTGTCGATCCTCGAAACTCCTATGCCGACCGCCGAGGGGAAGAATAACGAACTATTGCCAAGAACACTGCCGTTATCCCTGGAGGCGCGGACCAAGTGGATTGCGTTTTCCGACCACGTTGAACACCTCATCGGCCCCGGCGGGGATATGGAGCCGATCAAGGGACTGGCCAATAAGTTGGCGGAACATGCTGCTCGTTTGGCGGCAATTCTGGCCCTGGTGGAGAATCTGGACGCCGAAGCCGTGTCTGGCTCCCATATGGACGCTGGGATTGACCTTGTTCAACACTATGCCGGTGAGGCGTTGAGATTGTTTGCCGCCATCGCGATCAGCGAGAACCTGCGTATCGCTCAGGAGGTCCTGGACTGGCTCATGAACAAATGGGGCAAGCCCGAGGTATCGCTGCCCGACATTTATCAGAACGGTCCAAACGCGATCCGAGACAAGCAATCGGCATCAAGGATCGTCAATATCCTGGTAGATCACGGCTGGCTGGAGCCAATCGACGGCGGTGGCGTTCTTGCTGGAAAGAAGCGACGCGACGCCTGGAAGATCATTCGAGTCGCGGCATGAATTTATTCCCGATTTTCGACCCCCGCTCAGTTTCCTTCGAAACGACCCCGACCCCTGCTAAAGTCGCTAAAGTTGCTAAAGTTGCTAAAGTAAATACTCAGACCCCGCTCGAAGGCCCAACTTTAGCAGCTTTAGCGACTTTAGCAGGCCCCCGAGACGATTTTGATGAACGCGCCGCCATCATCGAATTCGGCGGCGAGGTTCCCCGTGCATGGGCAGAAGGGCTGGCCAAGCTCGATACGATGCCCAAGCCATCAAACATATCCGATAGGCGTTGGCGGCAGGCAGTCGATGCCGCTGGCTGCTTTGCTGATAACTGGGCCGCGAAAGCCCTAGCGCTTGGCTGGACGACACTGGATATCTTCGGCGTTGATAGGATAAAGCCCGAGGCGGCGATCCACACTGCTGGTCTGCTTTGGCTGCTTCAGGACAAGAAAATCGTCGCGATGTCTGCCGACGCGGTAATCGTCGAAACGGCAGGCGGCGTGCGCCAATCGTTCCGGCCCCGGCTGGATACCAGCGACGGGGACCGGCGGATCGTAATGTGGGAAATGAGCGCTCAATAAAACAGCCTTGGATTAATTCCAAACTCGAATACAGTGAGCTTGATAATGGCAAATCCAGCACTCGCGGACGGAATAACGGCTGTGAGGATTATCGGCGATGCTATTGAGAGCGAAGCGGTGTAACAGGCCCACGCGGCCCTAACAACTGCCGGCCTCCTGGATGAAACGGGCAGGGTGCGAATGGAACGGATACTCCCAGAAGCCGCCGAACGGATCTTCCTGCTGAATGCAAGCCCAGAGGAAGTGTACCGATATCTGCGTGAGCATACTCAAACACCAATGGCGTTCGGTTATGCGCTGTCTGATGATCTTCAAAAGGAATTGGTGTCGCGCGCCGAACCGATTGTTGATCTCGCGCTTGCTCAATTCTGTGACAGTGAAGAGGTGATCAACGAAATTCTTGCGAAGGACGATAAGGACTTGCGGGTTGCTGTACTAGCGAATCATAATCGTCTACGACCTATTAAGCTATTTCGAGACTTAGACACCGGACTGCTGCCGGAGAAGGTATTCGACCAACTTCTCAGCAACGGTGACGGCTTTGAACTTTTAGCCTTTTTTGGCAATCCTCGCCTCGAAATGGATGTTTTGGCTGACGTTTTTGCACGAAATGGAAATTATTCCGACCTTCAAGATGAGCGGTGGATGATGATGGTTATAGCTGCCCTCAGAAATCCTCAGCTTAGACAGGATCGGCAATTTAGAGACTTCGTTGACGGCTATGATATGTATCGCCATCACCGTCCCTTCGGTGAAATCTACAAACTACTCTTAAGGATCGAACCGAGTCCGCGATGGGCAACCAACCTCTATCGGGAGATTTTTGAACTAGCCGAGTGGAAGCCAGACGCAGAAGGCGCGCTGGCTAACACCGGCGAGGAAATGCCCGAACTTCTCTACGGAGAAAGCGCCGGAGACAGTAGTAAGGATTGGCACGAGTCTCACAAGAGAGGCGAAGAGCTTTACCTGAAACAGTTATTGAAACATTGGAAAACTCCAACGCCAAAAGGGGATGAATATAGGGACCCAAAATATGGGGAAAGCCACGATTGGATGAGAGAAGCGATTGTCTCACGATTGCCTTCACATTCTAACTTGATAGAAAAAATGTTCACGTACAACGATGTGTGGGTTCGAAAGGGCGCATATCGCGCTATTGAACCATCGTCGCCCGAGGAGTTAGATCGATTCTACGAGCGGGATGGTCTGGACTTCTTAGAGGCTGCAATCCGCAACCCTAGTTTCTTTCGGAACTATTCCGATTCAGCCGCCGCAATCTCGCTGAAGCTCCACGATTTAGTTTGGTATGCCGAACGAAAGCCAGAGGACAATACAGAGAGCGATTTCACGAGGGACCAATACGATGGGCAACTCAAGCGGCTGCACGAAGCCGATCCATCAATTTTCCCTTTGAACCCCGAGGCGTTCGAGCGACCAGATCCCGACGATGTCGCAGATGTAGACCCAGGACACGCAGCGTTTAAAAATATCGAAAGGGTGCGTGCGGAGATCAGCGATTTATCGCGGAATATGCAGCACAGTGGAGGTTTCAAAGAACTGTCAGGTATAGTGAATAAGCTCTCCGACATGGTCGCCGGCCAGTCTCAAGTTTCTCAAGAAACCTTCGCAGCGTTGGAAGAGCGGGTGTTGGCACGGATCGATGATTCTCGTCGAGAGGTTAACAGTAATTTCTGGGTACTTATTTTGTTTTTGATTTTTTTGGTTCTCGTTGGGGCTGCCATCAAGTTTATCTGAGACTTTTTCTCAACACAGAAGCAGTTCCTTCAGCGTTCAATGGATCAGCCCCGCCCTGTATTTTTCGATCACGTCCGCCTCGTATTCGGCGAGTTCAGCTTTGATCTCCTCATGGCTCATCGACTCCACCCGATCAGTCGCGCGACCCTCTAGCAGTTCCTTCAGACGCGCGGTTTCCGCCAGCGTTGTCGCTGTAGCGCGCAAGTCCTGCGGCGTATGGATCTCAATCGGGGTGGAGGATTTGAGTCTATCCAACATTTCGGCGCACTGAACAATCAATGCGTCTACAGCACCCATGGCATCGACGCGCTTGTCCGCTTCTTGCTCGATAGCTTTCTCTTGTACGGAATCAGCGACTTTCGCGTCGTACTCGGCTACACGGTCTACCCATCTATGTGTACGGGAAAAGTACTTCAGGCCGGACAGGCTGGGGCAATCCGGGTCATTTGCGGATAAGACGCGGCACAGTTTGGCGATGGACCTTGCCGGGCCTAATCCCTGGTATGCCTCGAAGGCTGCTGTGGCTCTCGCGGACTCTTTGGGCATCACTTACACTCTGTAAATATGAAGTTTAATTGAAAATATTTTCCATAATACAGACTACCAGAACAGCCGATTCTGCGCAATGAACACAGTCGTGTAAATGGCTTTTCAGTTAAGCCTATCGGTGGGTATCGCCATGTCGGATGCTGAGGGAACAGCGGAAGTCAAATCGAAACGCCGCGAGTTCTCTTTTTAGCCAGGAACGGAAGTTCGTGGCATCTTATTTTAGCATGACGGGAATCGAAAAAATCTATGTCAGAGTCATAGGGCCAAGACCGCCATTCAGTCTGGTAGCAAATGAATTGTGGGGGCCTCACATTGACTTTGATTCCGACGGAAACTCAGCTTCAGCTACAGACCCTAGTTGGACGGAGTTAACGGTAACCCGCCGACCCGAATACGATGAGAGAGTCGACATCGATCCAATAGATGGCCAACCGAGTATGTTGGTCATTCAATCAGATTCTAAAGGACTAGCGGAAAAGGTCCGGGACTTCTTGGTTCAATTTGGCGCGGTGGAAGTCGTCTGAAATGGGTCAAAGGACTAAACCGCTACCGCGGTAGTTTTTTCATGCGTTGATTTCGCAGTGTCGTGCTGTAGGGGCGTTTTCTGTGTTGAGATTTGGGGTTTCAACCTCACTCGACACAGGAGATTGT
>JAJFJC010000014.1 GCA_021774385.1 Alphaproteobacteria bacterium | reverse complement strand
AATAGTCAAACCGGTTAGGTATGGCAAATCAGGATGCTTCGTACGCCTGAAGCGCCGTATCGGACACGGCACCAATGGCTTCCTTGAGGTTCTCAAATATGTTTACCACGTAGCTGAAGCGGCTGATTTCGAAAATTTCATTTACGGTTGGTGTTAACGCGGCGACGGATAGGGAAACACCTTCGACTTTACTCTGTTTAGCGGCGATCATTATCGCACGGAGTCCAACGCTGCTAATATATGGAATCATGCTAAAGTCCACGATCACCGCCTTATCGGGGCCACTCACGGCTTGAACGAGCCGCTCCTGGAAATCCGCCGCCGAATCCTGATCCAACCGACCGTCTGGTTGAAGGATGAGCGCCTCATCGTGCCGAGCTTCAGCAATAATCATGATGGATCACATTTGCTTAAGGGATTGTCGCAAATTTCGATGTGCTATTTTCATCAAAGAGTCACGTTCGCGCAAGCAATGGCCGCGCTAAATGCGAAACAATTTGTGAATAAAAAGTATAAAAGAGAATAATTTCCGCAGTGTTCTAAGATAAATTGTTTAATGTCGCGCCGCGCAATTTATGCCGCGAATTGTAGTTCCGCGATTTCATGGAATCGTGCCCAAAGCGGGTTCTGTTTCGGCTAAAAATGCCCTTTGGTAGTCTCCGGTATCAAAGCAACTGAACTCTTCCTCGAAATCCGCTGTCGCCAGTAGGATAGAAACGAGGAGACTACAAGAATGTCTTTTGTCATCGGCTGGAGAGGAGGGCGCTTCTATAGAGGGCACCCGACATCATTTAGCCTAATAGGATGGCGTTGAAGCGCGTACTTCGTGTTTGAACGGCGCGGGCAAGGTTGTATCAATATAAATTCCTATTGCCGCGCTTAATCCTTGTTGTCGATTTTTCCGCTTGTATGGCGAACAAAATGAAACTTATCGACTCGCATCATCACTTCTGGGACCTGTCCCAAAACCGTCACCCTTGGCTCACGGAAGATGGCAAAATTCCTTTTCGGTATGGAGATTACACCACAATTCGGCGGAACTATCTTCCCGAGGATTTTATTGCCGATGCGCAGACATTTGAGCTTGCTGGGTCGGTCTATATTGAAGCCGAATGGGATGCCTCAGACCCGATTGGAGAAACGGCCTGGCTGGAACGGATTCGCGCCGAGCATGGCCTGCCCTCCGTCAGCGTCGCTCAAGCTTGGTTGCATCGCGACAATGTCGAAACGGTATTGTCGCAACAGGCCGCATTCTCATTCGTTCGGGGCGTGCGGCATAAACCGCCCGAGCCCCCTGGGTTTATGGCGGATACGCGGTGGCGCCGGGGATACGCGTTGTTGGATAAGTACGATTTGTCCTTTGACTTGCAAACGCCTTGGGCACGCCTTGCCGAGGCATATGAGTTGGCATGCGATTTCCCCGATACTCAAATTATTCTCAATCATACCGGCTTGCCGGCGGACCGCAGCGACGATGGTCTTGCGGGGTGGCGGCAGGCAATGAGCCAATTTGCGCGAGCGCCAAATGTCGCGGTGAAAATTTCGGGTATCGGATCGGCCGGCACGCCGTGGACCGTTACCAGCAATTGCCGGATCGTGCTCGATACAATTGATCTGTTCGGGGTCGAGCGGTGCATGTTCGCCAGTAATTTTCCGGTCGACCGGCTGGTTGCGTCCTATGCAACAATATTTAACGGGTTTTTGGAGATCGTTTCGGACTTCTCCAGGCAGGAGCGGGCATCGCTGTTTCATGACAATGCGGTTCGCTATTATCGTATCAACCAATAACGAATGGAGATGCTCCATGACGGCGATAAATATTGGCTTCATCGGGCTCGGCGCGATGGGCGTCGGGATGTCGAAAAAACTCCTCGAAAGCGGCTTTGCGGTCTGCGGCTACGATATAAATAGTGAGTCGATGGCGGCGGTGGTCGAAGCCGGTGGGTCGGCGGCGACAAGCCCTGCGTTGGCGGCGGCGGACGCGTCATTGCTGATTGTTTGCGTCTTTTCAGCCGATCAGGCCGAGGCGGTACTATTTGGGGAGGACGGCGCGGTCCCGGCCTTGGCCAAGGGCGCTACCGTGGTGATGTGCACGACAATGGCGCCGGAACACGCGCGGGACCTCGCGGCACGTTTGGCGGATTCAGGCCATCAGTTCATCGACGCACCCGTAACAGGCGGGAAGCGGGGTGCGGATGCGGGCACATTGACCGTAATCGCTTCGGGTTCCAATGCGGCGATGGCGGCGGCCGACGGTGCCTTCAAGGCCATGGGTGGCCGAATTTATCACGTGGGGGAGGAACCTGGTGCCGGGTCGTCAGTAAAGATGATCAATCAGCTTCTGGTCGGCGTGCATGTCGCCGCTGCCTGCGAGGCGGTTGCGCTTGCAGCGCGGGCGGGGGCGGATCCTAAAACCGTTTTCGATGTCATTACCCATGGCGGTGGAAATTCCGTCGCCTTTGAGTCGCGTGTTCCGAATATCCTTGCCGGTGATTATGCGCCACGCGGTGTCGTCGATATTTTTACTAAGGACCTTGGGATTGTCGCGGATGCGGCACGCAGTTTGAAATTCCCGCTGCCGGTTGCCTCCGCCGCGCTACAACAATTTCTCGCCGCCGCCGCTTCGGGGTATGGCCGTGAAGACGACTGTGCTGTTGTGAAGGTATACGAGCAACTCGCTGGTATCGATGTCGCTGGGGCGGTCCGCGATCGGTCCTGATGGAACTTCGGGTTTACCAGTCATGTAGCGACCAGTTGTCCTTCATCATTACGATATCGCCGATGATGTGCAGGTCTTCGTCTTGCCAGCGTTTCAAATTGACTACCATGGCCGGGACGTTTGTACAGCCGAGGCCAACGAAAAAGTCACAGGCTGCGGCGGCGTAGGTATCCTTGATGATTTCGACACCGAGCCGGTAACGCGAGTCGACATCGTCCCAAGTCAGTGCGAATTGGCTGCTCGTACGCGTGCAGTCGGAATTGAACACTCGTTCCCCGTATTCCCGCCGCCATGTTTCAAGCGCTTCTACCGAATCCGTTAACAGGAATATCCGTAGGTCGGGATACTTCTTGATATATGCTTTAACGATTGGCGGTATCTGTGCCAACTCTTCCTGAAACCGTGGATTTTCATAGCCCTTGTCCACATTACGGATATGAATGCCCAGGCTTGGATGTCCGGTGAAGTTGGTTTCGATAAACGCGTCGACCTCCCGCTGCACCGTGGGCTGAAGTTTGAAGTATTTCCGATAGAGCTGGTAATAGGCTTCGCGCACGCTGCACCCATGTAGCGGGTGTTCCGCATCGAGCCAGGGTAGCAACTCGGAGATCTGAGTATAAAAATCACTAACGACGATCTTCTCCGGACGGTTTAGAAAATAGAGTCCGGATTGCCGGGAGCCCGGGCCGACCCAATAGTTGAGGCCATCCTGATCCAGGTTGCCCGCATGCCATTTGTCGGGAAAATAATCGGAATCCAATTCGGCTAGCTCTTCCAAGCTTACATCGTTGGCTGGTTGATAGAAGGTCGTGAAGGAATTCAGTTCCGGCGCGTCCGTATAGCAGCTGTTCGAGCCCCAATGTATGACCGGGATGCGCCCTGTCATTTCAGCCAGCAGAAGCGAGGCGAGGACATGGGAAACATCGGACCAGAACCCATAACCCCAGCATTTGATCAGCAAATAGGAAGGGGAAGGATGTAAATTTCCTGGGCGTTCCGCCGGTTTGGATTGGAGTTCCGGCAGCCGTGCTTCAAGCGCCGGGAAAAGGGCTGGCGCGGCATTCGCAATTGATTGTTTGGTGACGGTGAGCCAATGCTGGGCCTGATCGTGCAAGTTAAGATGTGCCGCAATCCTTGACCGGTAAAAGGGCCACCGCGGGCAGGGTGGGAATTCCGCCATGGCGAGGCGGCAAAGCTGATCGGCGCGCGCGATGTTGCCGCGTTCCAAGGCGGTTTCGATATCCGCCGTGGTACCGTCGAGATTGAAATTCGAACCGTTTGGGTCAAGCAGCATTACTTTTCGAAAGACCGCATCGGCAGCCGCATTGTTTCCCAATGCCAATTCCGTTTTTCCAAGCGCGAGGTGATAAACGGTTACATCCGGCGACAAGTGGATCGCATTGTTCAGGCTGGCGCGGGCCAGCGCATGATCGCCGGCGTCTTGAAGAACAACGGCGAGGTCGTAATGTCCATCGGCGGTCTCCGGCTGCAATGTGATGGCTTTGCGAAAGCTATCCGCCGCGCTTTTGTAGTCGCCGGCTTTGCGGCACGCAGCGCCAAGATTGAGGTGAAGAGAAACATCCTGTGGTGTGAATTCGAGGGCCCGCCGATAGGATTCCACAGCTTCGGTGGGACGATCCAATGCATCGAGTAGAATTCCAATCGCCTTGTCGATGTCGCTAAAGGTGCGGTCGGCGGCGCGGGCATTCTGGTATGCCGAGAGCGCGCCTTCGATGTCGCCATGGGCGTGTAGGATTGCGCCGTGATTGGCATGGTAGGCGGCTTCATTGGGCGCCAACGCGGTTGCGCGCCGAATATGATCGATGGCCGAAATCTGGTTTCCAAGTTGATGTTCTATCAATGCCATAATTTGGCAGGCGCGATGATCGTCGGGTTGCAAGGTTAGATGCAGCGCGCAAGCGGTTTTAGCTTCGGCGAACTGCCCGGTCTGAAAAAGCTGTGCCGCCTCTGCCAGGGCCTGTGTGTTTCTCAACTCGCCGTTCACGCGAGCCTACCCGCGATACCTGAACGTTCAAAGGAAAGGCCAATCATCAGAACCCTATTTTTCGGCGATTACACTGCAACTAATGGGGACACCTTTGTATATGAGTTCACTGGTATCGTGGAATATGCCGAATGATCGAACCCGCTCGATCTTGGAAAACCCTACTTCCTGTAAATAACTGCGAAGGAAAATAAAATCCAATCCAACGACATGGTAATCATGTTCGTCCACATGCCCCCCGAACATTATTCTCATGACATGAAATTTTTCGTCAGGTGAGAGCGATGGTTCAATAAAAAGTTTGCACAAAATTTCAAGATCGGGAACGCTTACATATAGTTTGCCGGAACCTTTTAAGACTCGATGCCATTCCTTTAATGTTCCCAATAATTCAACTTGATAGTCGAAATGTTCGAGAACGTGAGAAGCGTATAACGCGGAAAATGTGCCATCTTCGAAGGTCGATAAATCATTCGCATTCATTTTATGCTCGACATAATCCGCATCGGATAAGCTTAAAACTTCCCAATCATCATGTTTGATTTTCCCGCCGATATGTAACTTTCGGTTTCTGGTCAAGTATGGCCTCCAAAATTACAGACTACAAAAAGCGATAGGCTTCAGAGAGCATATTTCCTAGGACAGCAGGCTCGGTCTGAATAGGTGGTCATGCGGTAACCGTTAATGGCGTTGGCATGTACAAATTTGATCCACGTCTCAATCGGAAGAAGATAGTCGTGCTCTTCGGAAATCGAAGTTTGAGATCATGGTTCTCGTGTCGCCGATTCTTGATGAAATTGCCACATATTTTTGTAAGCAGCTTCCATACGGCTGCAAAACCCCGCGCCATCGCAAAGGGGTGATCGTTTAATATTTTCCCGTAACGCGTGGCGCGTAGCCGAGAGCACGTCAACATTTTGCGCGAGGTCCAATGCGATGCTGACATATTCATCCTGTTGGGTCGCGATGTAACTCTCCAATCCCGCTTGTGTAAGCAAACTTGCGCCGACGCGGCCGGCATGCCGGTTGCCCGCGAGCGTGACGACGGGAACGCCCATCCATAGGGCTTCGCATGTCGTCGTCGTGCCGTTGTAGGGGAAGGGGTCGAGGGCGATATCCATGTCGGCATAGGCGCGAAGGTGTTCATCAGGCGAGGTGACCGAGCCGCGCAGCACGAGCCGCTCGCCGTTGATCCCATGTTTCTCGAAGGCGTCGATGAAGCGCGCCTTGGTTGCCTGGTCGGCGAAGGACCTTGCCTTTAGCAACAAACCCGCGGTTGGTGCCCGCCGCAAAATTTCCCCCCACAGCTTGATCACATCGGGCGTGATCTTGCGGAGGTTGTTAAAGGACCCGAACGTGACGCGTCCGCTTTTTCCTGCTGGTAATGGCGTAACATCTGGTGCTTCGTGTGGTGGCGTGTAGGACAAGAACCCATTTTCGAGCCGTACCAGCGACTCCGTGTGAAAGGTTTCCGCACCAGGCGGGTCGGCGACCGCATCCGTAATGCGGTAGTCAATTGCGGAAAGCCCCGTCGTATTGGGATAGCCCAGCCAGGTAGCTTGCACGGGCGCTGGGCGGCGTTGAAACGTCAGCAGGCGGTTTCCCGCGGAATGACCGGACAGGTCAATCAAAATATCGATACTGTCCTCGCGGATCCTTACCGCGAGTTGATCGTCGTTGAGGCCGGCCACCCAGCGCCAGTTGTCGGAGTGTTCGCGAAGCCGTGCCGTGGTCTCATCGGGGTTCTCCAAATTGGCATAGCAAAATGTTTCATAGTGTGAGTGATCGCGATATAGGAGCAGCGGTTCAAGGAAATAGGCGACTGAATGGCGACGAAAATCGCTTGAGACATAACCGACACGCAGCCGTTCGGAAGCGGCCCGGACGGTTGGGTGGGATATCTCAGCAATAGGCGCGGCGTGCTGTTCCGCCCACGTTTGATGGTCCTTAAACAGCACGCGTGGGTCGTCGCAATAATAATTCCGGCACAGCAACAGGTTGGCGTGGGCGCGGCTGTTCCGCGGATCGAGTGCGATTGACTTCAAGAAGCAGGTTTCCGCCTCTTCGATTCGGCCTCTGTCGAGTAACACTCCCGCGAGATTATCATGCGCAATGGAGAGTTCGGGTTTCAAGTTGATAGCCGCGCGCAAGGCTGTTTCCGCGCCGTGGAGATTTCCCCGGCCGTGGCGAAGCGCGCCAAGATAGCGATACAGTTCGGCATGGTCAGGGTCGGCCGTGAGGGCGTCTTCGATTGTCGTTTCCGCGGCTGCGACAGCGCCTTGTCGCTGCTGGGCGACAGCAAGGCCAACACGGGCATCGGCAAGGCCAGAGTCGAGTAGGAAGGCCTGCCGGTAGGCTTCTTCGGCTTCCACCGGCTGCCCTAATGCTAGCATGACCCGGCCAAGATTATTATAGGCTTGTGCATAGTCCGGTTGGATCGTGAGGGCATGTCGGTAGGCGGTATCGGCCTCTTCGAACCGGCCCAATGGCTCAAGCGCCGCGCCAAGATTGTTATGGGCATCGGCGAATGTCGGTTCGCAGTCGATTGCTTTACGCAAGGCGGCGCAGGCCTCCTCATGCCGTTCCAGCGCGATCGATACAACGCCATGCAGGTTGTGACAGTCCGCCGAATGGGGACGCGATGCTATTGCCTGCCTGACTTGTCTGAGCGCTTCCGCTGGCCGCCCGGATTGATAGGCGATAATGGCGAGGAAATACCGCGCGTCGGCATTTTGCGGTTCGAGCGTGAGGATATTTTGAAATGCCGCCTCGGCGGTATCCCAATGGCCCTGTTCGAATTCCGCATGTGCATTCTGCAGCCTAGCCGCGATCCCGGTATCTTCCGCTTTGCTCATTACTGGTATTTCCGGTATGTCGTACGCGCGGCTTCCACTGCCGCCGCACCGTAGAATTTATTGCGCTCTAACTTGAGGCTAGGTTTGTTTTTTGGACTCATCAAACTCACGGATGACTCTAAAATTTTCGCAGGGCGAGGGAACGGTTGGCGCGTGGGTCGATCCGGCCTATTGATCGCATTATTGAACATTAGGTACCACATAATCGAATTTCTTACGGTACCTCGATGTTTGTGGGAATGCCGTTCAACGATAGTGCAAGGAAGAGAAAGGGACACATGAAACCGAAAATCGGCCTGTTACTCGGTGATCGCAACGGAATCGGTCCTGAAATCGCCGTCAAGCTATTGACGCAACCGGAAACGCATGAGGGGGCGGATGTGGTGCTGGTGGCGGATCCGGCAGTCTATGTGGGTGGACAGGCGATTGCCGGGGTGGCGGTCGACAGGGATATCGAGTTTCATCCGCTGGAAGCGCCCGCAAACGAAACGAGTACCGGCACAGCGACCGCGGCGGCCGGCCAGGAAGTGCTAAGTGCGCTGAAGCAGGTTGCACGGATGGCATCCTCCGGCGAAATCGCGGGATTCGTTTTCGCGCCATTGAACAAGCAGGCCATGCATATGGCCGGCATCGGCTTCGAGGACGAAATGCAGTTCCTGAAATCCGAATTGAATTTCGACGGCGACGTCGGCGAACTTAACGTGTTGGACAGACTGTGGACTTCGCGGGTCACGAGCCATGTTGCGATCCGCGATGTCGCCGACCACATCACAATTTACGGTATAGAGCGCGCCATCGGATTGCTCGATCGAAGTTTGCGGGACTCGGGCGTGGCGTCGCCGAAGCTCGCCGTCGCCGCACTGAATCCGCATGCCGGCGATGGTGGCAATTTCGGTCGCGAGGAAATCGATGTCATCGGCCCCGCCGTCGGGCAAGCCGTTGACAACGGTATTGCGGCTGAAGGCCCGTATCCGTCGGATACGGTATTCGTGCGGGCAAGGGACGGCGACTATGATGGCGTCGTCACGATGTATCACGACCAGGGTCAAATCGCGATGAAGCTGATGGGCTTCGGCAGCGGCATCACCGTGCTTGGTGGGTTGCCATTCCCCGTAACGACGCCGGCGCATGGCACCGCCTATGATATCGCTGGCAAAGGCGACGCCGATGCGACCGCCTTGATCGAAGCGTGGCGAACCTGTACGCGGATGGCGTCAGGTAGATAAAGGGACCAATCTATGAAAATCGTAATCACCGGTGGTGCCGGATTC
>JAJFJC010000130.1 GCA_021774385.1 Alphaproteobacteria bacterium | reverse complement strand
ACGAAGACCTGACGTCAGTCTTCCAGAACAAACCACGTCAGCCCAATGGTGGCTTAGCGCGGGCGCCCGGGGCCCGTACGGGCCTCGGTTGGCCGGCGCCACGTGGCGCCGGACGCGAGGGAGGATTTTCCATGATCGTCGTGACGGTCACCAGCTCAGCCATCGGTGGTCTGACGCGTACAGACGTCAGGTGACCAGAGATGGCTTAGGGTGCGCGTGGGCGGTCCGAAACCCTGACGTGGACGGGGGGTACGTGGTCTGCGTCAGGTTGGGCGAAACGTGGTCTGACGGATTTTCTGGATTTCGGCACGCGACCACGTCAGCGAAAACCGCGGCCCACGGGGGGTGATTAGGCGGTTGGAACAGGGGTGGCAGGCGGTGGCAGGCAGGGGGGGGGGTGGCGGGTGGTGGCAGGTGGCAGACGGGAATGGGTGGGCAAACAGTTTTGCCGCACACCACCTCCGCCGCCGCCGCCGTCACAAAACAAAAAACAACCACCGCCCCGTGCGGGGGCCGGGCCTGTTTCCCCCGGTATGTCGGTACCTTCCAGTGTTGGGCGTGTCTTGTCTGTGCGGGGTGTTGGATGGGAATCGCGGGTCCTGTCGCGGGTGGGCCATTTGCGGGTGGCAGCGCCTCGTGTGTGTCCATTTTACACACACTGGTCCGGCGGTGGCGGCGACCCGGTGCGCCCGGCCCAGCCGACGTCAGCACGGCGGCCGAGGCAGGGGCGGGCGCTACAGTACGATGGTTGCTCCAAGTCCAGCCGCCTGCCGGACGAGCGTCAGGGCAAGCGGCGTCTCTCCTTGGCCAACCATGAGGTTGAAGATGGCCGTTTGACTCAGTCCAAGCACTGACACGGCCCAGGCAAAGACGGCAGAGAGCACGAGTTGGACCAGGACGGGCAGGCTGGTACTCAGAGTGGCCAGTGAGCCGAGGTAGCCCCGCGAGACGGTTCGCGCAAATCCGCGGCCCACGATGATGAGCGGATTCCAGCTGCCAGTGGCCAGGAGCCCGGCCGCGGTGACACCGGCCAATGCCGCCCCGGCCGTCGCCGTTTCGCCAAACACGTCCTTGACAAAGGTCAGGTTGGAGATCAGGCTGGCAACGGCCCCGGTGTAGGCGCCACCGGTGACCGCCGTCAGACGCATCGTGGCGGAAAAGCCGGTGCGCGCGACCGGGAGCGCCCGCGAAAGCATCCAGCGGATCGTCTCGACCGCCTGGACGGTTCCCTCCGACTCGCGGTCCGGCCAGTCCTCGTCCCCCGCGCCTTCCTCATCCGCCCCGGGCACTGCCAGCAGGTAGTCGGCGAGTCCGCTGCGACTCAGCAAGTCCTCCAAGGTGGCATGCACCAGCTCGCCGTACCACGCAAAGGCCGCGGCGGCAGAGACCTCTGCCAGCGGCAACAGGGCGTAAACCCACTGAGCCCAACTGACGCTCGTGTAGCCCTGGTAGACAAAGGTTGCCGTGGAGACTGCCGCCACCGCGAGCGGCACCCCAAAGTCGCCCCAGGTGGTGGTGGTGGCGGTGGCGGCCGTCTCTGCCCGGAGCTGCTCGCGTAGATCATCGGCCTGGAGTTGCACCTGTGCAGCAATGGCCATTGGAGAGTCCCCCTTGGCGATTATGTCCGCAAACTGCTGGGTGACGCTCTCGCCGACCGCGTCGCCGACCGCGTCGCCAATCCACCGGGCAATCTCCCGGCCAAACGTCTTTAGGACGTCAATGTACTTTGAGTGGGCGGCGAGCGTCTGCGTGGCACCGACGGCAGCATTAGCCTGTTGCTGTATCGCGGCGAGCGCGCTAGTCTCGAGGTCGACCCGGGCGCCCGCACGTGCCTGCGCCTCGCGCGCCCGGCGAAAGGCGGCGGCCCAGGTCGGGCTGTTAATTGGAAGGGGAGCCTGTGCGGCGGCCACCCCTGGCAGTGCGTCAGCGGCCGGGAGTGTGCCGGCAATGTCGAGCGGCGTGGCCAGCACCGCCAGGGCCCCGTGCAGGCCCTCGCCGGCCGCGCGATGGGCAGTAGCGTTCTGCACCAGGGCCAGGTGAGTGGCCCGCTCACTGTAGTACCACAGCGACACAAAGCCCAGGCCTGCCACAAAGGCCGTAAAGGCATTCTGTGCAGTCTGCCAGGCAAGATGGCCAGTGGGGGCAGTTGCGATCGCCTCTTGCTCCACGCTGCTCTTCTCTGCAATCTCTGCCCGGTCCGCGGTGGTCGCCGCCTCGCCTGCCTCGGTTGCACGGTGCTCCCTGAGCACCGCGGCCACTGTCATGCTCTGTGCCCTGGCCTGCTCATCGCTCAGCTGGGCGACGTCGGAGGCGGCGGACGGGCCGGCCGTGTCGGGTGCCGGGGTGGCGTAGGCTGCCGGTCCCTTGCCCTTGCCGGCTTGTCGCGCGCCAGGCATGCGCCGGCTGATGTCCAGCACGTGGGCGGCCTCTGTGTGCATAAGGCTGATGACGGCGGCCCGCGCGTCGCTCTGCTGCTCGGCCGTGGTCGACGGCACCGCGCCGACCAGGCGACCGAGCCGGCGCATTTCCGGCCCGGGGTCGCGGTCGCCCGTCGCCTGCCGCCGCCGCTGCGCCCAGAGCAAGGCACGGACCTGCCGGTCGGCGGCAGCGCTGGCCCGCTGATAGGCGAGGCGGCCGGATGAGTCGCGGGGGAACGCACGCGACAGCCAGTCGGCCGTGGCGTGTTCGTGGTGCGCCCGCGCCATCTCCTCTGTCCACTGCATGCCCAGGCGCTCGAGGAGGCGGAGGAGGTGTGTGTGCTGTTCCTCCGCAAACGTCTCTGCGTGTCTGGCAGTCTCCTGTTGGCGGGCCACAAGTCGGCGATCCCGACGGCGCTGGGCCGTTGTGCCGCCGCCGCCGCCGCCGCCGCCGATCCGTGGGCGCTTTGCGGCCGGGACACCGGGGGACGTCGAGTCGTCCTCGACCGGTCCGGCAACGTCTCCGTCGTCTGGCTGCCGCCGGCGCTTTTCGTAGGTGTTGAGCCGGCGCCGGGCGGCAATTGCGCTGCCGTAAAACGTCTTGGCCAGCGCGTTGCAGCGGCCCCCATGCGCGGCAGGTAGCCAGTCCGCGCGCTGGCAGGCCGGAGAGCAGTACGCGGCAAAGTGGCAGCCCGCGCAGACGTGGGCGCCGCCCTGGGCCGCAAGGCGCCGATAGCAGTGGTGGCACGCCTCTGCCATGAGCACGCGGCGCCGCCGTGACCGGGCGCCTCTGGCACGGGCACCGTCAACGTTTGTAGGCGGAGCAGACACTTTACATACACCGACGCACCGTGGCGGCAGTCATAGGACGGCCGCTACCGGCGGCCCAAGGGCCAGAATGATCAGGGTGCCCGCCGTGGCGCGGGCGCGCGTTGCAAAGTAGCTCGTGGCAACCATGGCAACGAGGTCGTACAGGATGGTTCTCCGCGGCCAGCGACCTGCGCCGGCCAGCTCGGCCTGGACCGCCTTGGAGCCGTACCGGTTGGCCAGCCACTGGTACGCGGTGTAGAGGGGATAGTCACCCACGGCCGAGATGGCCAGGTGGGTAGATTTCTGCAGCAGGGTGGCCGCGGTGGCAATGGCGGCAAAGGAGGAGATTCCGCGAATGGCCAGGTGGGCGCTGGTGAACATGCCGGAGAAGAGGCCAGACAGTGCGGCAAAGGTCGACGGCGACTGCGTGGCCAGGGCAAACGCCATCATCTGAACGGCCGAGACGGCCCCGTCGACGGCGGCGGGGACCACCACCTCGGTCAGGCTGGCGGCGCCGTCAAGAATGCGGCCGAGCTGGGTGAGCGCGGTGCGGGCAAAGCTCGCAATACTCCAGCCCACCGTGGCCTTTTCGCGGAGGCCGGGAACCTTGGCCATCTCCCGCAGGTCTGTCTCATCCTCTGGCACACCGAGGCGCGTCAGCAACGCCGCAGCGCCGCGCAATGCGGCCACCATGGCGCCGGTGACGACTGCGCTGACCCCAGGGGCCACCAGGGGGATGTAGGTCATGTAGGAGGCGCTAGTGAAGCTCCACATCAGCATTCCGGTCCCAAGGGAAAAGAGCGCCGGTCCGCTGCCGGCCGCGCCGCCGCCACCGGCGGCGCCGGCGGCGGCGACGGCCACCCCCTCGGCGACAGCCGGCCCCAGTAGCTTTCCGAGCGTGGCGCTGACGCGGTCTGCCGTGTCGATCATCGGCCGGTAGACGTCGGAGAGGATTGCGCCGCCCAGCTGTCCGGCCGTCTCGGTAAAGTACGCCCGCATCAGGCGCCCGCGGTCGACCGTGTCCAGAATCTTCTCGGCAACCTCTGCGCCGCGGCTGAGCGTGGCGATCAGCGGTGTGACCAGGCTGCGCAGCTCCCCGACGTTGACAATGTTTCCCATTGCCTCCATCCGCTTCACGGTGCTGTCAAGCCACTGCGTGACCACGGCGTCTTTCATCTCGGCCAGGGCATCGCTGCCCAGGCTGTCGCGGAGAAAGCGCTCGAGGGCGGCCCAGCCGGCCGCCTGCTCTTTGGCGGTTCCCCCCTGCAGCAGCGCGGTCAGCTCGACCAGCCGCCGGGCGGCCGCCTCCTTTGCCTGGGGGTCGCGCAGGCGCAGGTCAATGCCAATCTTGAGAAAGTCCAGGGCCCCGTCGCCGAGCACGCGGAACCGGTCACTGCCGTCCAGCGGATTGACGAGCGGCGCCCTGGCCAGATCGTCAAAGAGCTCCTGTAGCTGCAGTGTGTCCAGCTTGGCGCTGGCCAGCTTTTGCATGGTGGCCGAGACGACCGCCCGTAGCCGAGCGGCCTGTCCCTTGACCGTCTCCGCAATCTCCACGGCGGCCTGTCGGGTGGCCTGAGCGGCCGCGGTCCCAAAGTGGTAGTAGGCCCCGGCGCCGCCGATAGCGGTCAGAAAGGCGGCCCCGATCGTCACCCACAGCCGCCACTGCGTCTCCAGCGACTCGGCAGGCTCGCCCTCGTCGGCGGGGGCAGGGGTGGTGGTGGTGGTGGCGGTCGATGCAGGGGTGGTGGCGGCCGGCTGCTTTCCCCGATCGGCGGCTCCGGTGGTGGTGGTGGTGGTCTGGGGGGCGTCGGCGGTCGCCGGCTGCTTGCCCTTGGCGACGCGGCCGGCCGCCAGGTCGCCGGCTGCCAGCATCGACCGGCCAATCTCGTCGACGGTGACCGTTGCATGGCGTGCCGGGTCTGCGCGGTCGTGCGAAAACGTCTTTAGCACCGTGTCCTCGACCAGCTCCTCGGCCAACTGTCGCGCCGCGGCAACCTTGCTCTGCTGCTCGGCGAGACTCAGCGATCCGAACGGCGCCTGCTTCTCCGTCACGCGCGCATACAGCGCACTTGGTACGCCGGTCTCTGCCGCCGCCGCCGTCGTGGCGGCGGTGGCGTACGCGGCCGGCGCCTCCCCGACGTCGGTGCCGTCGAGCGCGCGCAGGGCCACGCGGGTTGAGTAGACCCAGTCGTACACAATGCCGCGCAGGCGGGCGCTGTCCCGTCGCTGGTACCAGTCTGCGGGCATGTCTTGCGGCGGCACGGCGAGTTCGGCCGGCAACTCGCGGCTGCCCGCCAGCGGCGAGAGGATGCTGTAGATCTTCCCGCGAATCGCGTCGTCAATGTCGCGCATCCAGCGGACAAAGCGCTCGGCGCGTGCCTGCTGTCCCCGGTTGTACATCATGTCGGCCTGCGCCAGCGTTCGCGCGCGCTGCTCCTCCAGCAGCCGCCCGAGCTCCAGCAGACCCTGCTCGTCCTCGACGCCCTGCTCGGCCAGTGCCGCCCGTATGCCGGTCATCAGCGCAGCCTGGGTCTCGGCGGCCACCTTGATCGTGTCCAACTCGGCGGCTTGCGCAGCCTCGCGCGTGGCCTGCTGGATGGCCGGCAGCGTCGTGCCGAGCCGGGCCGCGTCAAGGGGTGCCGCGTCAACGGCCGTAACCGGGGGAAGCACGACTGGCGGGAGCGTGATGGTCTCGGTGGGGGTGTATCGGTCCGCGGCTGCGCCGCAGCGCGCGGCGTGGCCGCCCGCCCAGGCAAGCTCCCTGCACTCGTATGAGCAGTAGGCCGCCAGGTCGCAGCCACCGCAGACCATAATAACCGCCGGCGAGAGACACTGGTGGCATTTTGCCCAGACCAGGCAGCGCAGCGGGTCTGCTTCTGCTGACAGTGTGACACCCGGCCGCATCAGAGCCGGAACAACGTGGCAGCGGGCGGCGGCGGCGGCGGCGGCGGCGGCGGCGGGCGGCGATAGATATACAAAGGGGATTTACTACTCAGTCTTGAGCGACGACTGCCGCCGAGAGTCGATGACGGGTGGCCACAGCGACGCAGCTGCCTCGGCTGGGGTCATCTCCGGCGGTGGCGCGGCCTCCTTTTCGGGCCAGCCGTTGTCGTGTCCGCCCTCTCCTCCGTCCCCTTCCCCGCCCAGGTACGCCTGGACGGTGTCAAGCAACATCGGCTTGGCCTCCCGGCGGTAGCGGCGCGACGCCAGCCCGTCCTTGGTGGTGGCACCCGCCGCCGGCCCACAGCAGAGCACCGCGAGGTGACGGAGCAGGCGGAACAGCAGAGGGATGAGCACGCGGTATGCGAAGATGAAGAGGAAGAGGAGGAGAAATGCCAGCACAATCAGCAGAACGGGCAGGCTCAGAAGCCACGGGAAGGCGCAGAAGAGCATCGTCGGCGACTTCCAGACGCGGTCGACCTCGACGTCAAACGTCGACACAAGAAAGCCAGGAATAAAGGGCTCCAGCCGGGCAAAGTCGCCGCTGACATTGTAGCGCGGCTCCAGCTGGTCGGGGGCAAACTTTTGCAGCCTGGCGCCAAGGAAGCTGCCCGGGGCACCAATAAGCGGATCCGGGCGCAGACTGTCCAGCCGGGCAGGCAGCAGCGTCTCCAGCAGGAACACCAGCCCGTCCAGCGGGTCAGAGAAGCCCCGGTCGTGGCAGCTCTCATACTGGTCCCCGCGTTCGCCCAGACCGCCACAGGTCGAGCAGGTGAGCTCGGCGACCAGCGGGTCGTAGTAGAGCGGCTCTGGTGGCAGCGACACGTTGGTCAGCGGCGGCAGGGGGCCGTCGTCGGGAAACGGGATGAGGGCCGGAAGATTGACCTCAAATCGGTCCGTTGTCTCCAGCCCGGTATTGCCGTCCAGACAGGGTACTGGCCACGGGGCAGACTGGGGCACCCGCTCTGGTAGCTCTGGCTGCGAAACGTACAGCTGGAGGCAGAGGAGGAAACATGCCGGCTTCCAGGAGCCGGTTGGATTCGTCAGGCCGTTAATGTCCTCATCAAGATCACAGCGGGTCTGCTGGTACAGAAAGCCCAGCAGCGGACCGTGCGGGTCCACCGCACGCCGGAGGAGACGCAGCGAGGCGATGACAAAGCCCGTCCCGGCCTCTGCTGCGACCTCGGTGCCCAGGCCGAGCGCCGCCGTGGTCAGATTGTGCAGAGGGCAGGTCAGCGCAAATGCGTCCATGAGCGGCACCGGGGTCAGCCGGCCGGCCGGGCGCACGCGCCCGGCAATCTTCTCGGCCAGCGCACAGTCGCGGTCGGCCAGCGCAGCCTTGAAGCGCAGCACGGGCGCAGGACAGAAGCCACCGGCCACCCGGTCGCCGCCGCCGCCGACCGAGAGCAGCTCGCGGCCCACCCGCTGCTGCCACCAAGGGGCATCTGGCGCCGGAAGATTCTCGGGAATCTCGGGAATCTCGGGAGCGCCGCCGCTGGCGGTCGCATCTTCTGTGGCCGCCGGCGCCGCCGCTGGCCGCACGTGGCGGGGAGGCCGCGTGGCACGGGCGCTTGGCGCCTGCTCTGCCCATCGCCGATGGGCAGAGCGCCAGGCGGCGCTGGTGGCCTCGCGCGCCGAGCTGCTGCGCCGCCAGGCGGTAATCGACCACGTGGGATTCACCCGCCGACCGCCGGCCCGCCCGGCAATCCAGCTGGCGCCCAGCGCCACGGCGTGATCCAGGGAACGGCCCACCGTATGGCGACGCGGTCGGGGGGCCCGTGCGCGCAGCGCACGGGCAGAGCGTGCTCGCATGCCAGGCGTCATCAGCTGGCTGTGGTCGCCGGCGGCCCCTGGGGCCGGGTCTGCGGATTCCGCCGGCTCGGGCAGCTGCGCCCCCTCCGCGGCTGCGACAGCCTGCGCCGGCTCGGCGGTGGCGTTCCCGGTGGCATTCTCGGTGCCGTTTCCGCCGCCCAGCACGCTCCCGCCGCCGCGCCGGCCCAGCAGGCTGTCGGCCAGGCGACAGGCTAGCGGCGCGGCGCCCGTGTACAGGCGCTGTGTCAGCAGGCGCTTCGGTGTGCCCAGTGCGCCAGCAAGCGTCTCCTGGCTCGTGTAGAGGGCCACACAGTGCCAGTAAATGTCTGCCGGACTCTCGTGTGCCAACTGCTGCAAGATCGGCGCAATGTGGTCGGCTGGCAGCGAAAGCAGCCCGTGGTCCGAGTTGAAGAAGAAGAACGGCGAGCGGAGGACCACGCCGCAAAAGTCGTCCTCGGGCAGCTCTGGCTCGCGGCCGACCACCTGCATCCAGGCCACACTCTCCAGGCGCGGCGACGAGCCGCGAATCGGCGCGCCCGTCTGGCTGTCATTGCGCAGCGGGGCCACACTCAGCTCCAGCATGGCATCGGTGTGCATCAGTCCAACAATCGCCCACAGCTGCGCGTCGGTCAGGTTGGTCAGCTCGGTGACCGCTTCAGGCTGCTGCTGCTGCTGCTGCTGGTCTGCCTGCACCGGTCCGACCAGCGCAGGGACCGTCGGCGGCGGGACCGGCGGGACGACCGGCGGGATGAGGTTGCAGGCGGAATTAAGGGTGGACTGGAGGGCGCCCGAGGTCAAGAACAGCGCCGGGATGCCAAAGCTGCCGCAGCCCCCGCAGCCGGGAATCGTAACGGTGAAGCCGCTGTGCAGCATAATGTCCGTCCCAATGCTCGACTTGATCAGCTGGCACCCCTCGTGAATCCGGTCGGCAATGTACTGGCCGGTGACGACAGACTGGATGAACACGTCGGGGTTTCGGATCAGCTGCTGTGCCCGGCCGGCGTTGGTGTTGATGGCGAGCCCTTCGTTGGTGCAGGCCAGCTGCTGCGCCGCGCCCAGGGCAAAGTAGCTGCAGTAGACCCCGACCAGCTCGTCGCCAAAGGTGCCCAGCAGGCCCAGGCCCGGGATCAGGGCAAGAATCTGCGACTCGATCAGCTCAAAGAGCAGGGTGGGCAGGCCGCCGGGGTCGTTGAGCACCGGGGCCAGGTTACAGCCCGTCATAATGTCTCCGTTGACGAACAGGTTCTGCAGCCAGGTGTTAAAGGCGCTGAGGCTCCCCGCGGTGCCGTCTGCTGCGCTGACCAGCCTCACGCCGCCCTCGACCATAAAGGCCGTGCAGCGCAGCTGTGCGTCCAAGGTCGGCCCGGGTGCGCTCGTGACCAGGGTCGACGTGATGGCCAGACCGACGGCCATCGCGTCGACGCCCGTACCCGGCGCAGACGTTGCCCCAGAGGGCGCGTTGGCGAGCAGCGCGCGGGTGACGGCCGCAGACGTGTGCAGGGTTGCAAAGAAGACCTGTCGTATGAAGAGCGTCTTGGTCGTGACCGAGACGAAGACGGGCGCCCCCGGCAGCGGGGGCGAGAGCTCGCTCCGCAGCATCAGCGGCACCGCAAGGGGGAACGCATCGTTCAGGCCGCCGGCGAAGAAGAGCAGGACGCCGTCCTTCCAGATGAACCAGGCGCGCTTCTGGTTCGTGGCGCTGCTCGTGGGGCTGGTCGGATCGAGGCTGGTGCCGATGGGCACAATCCAGTCGAGGATCAGGCAGGTCAGCGTCTCGTCGAGGTAGTCGATGACGGCAAGCCGGGCGCCGATAAGCCCGCCCGTAGAGCCCAGTGCCGGCAGCAGGCCGCGCGGCCAGCCGTAGAGCAGCTTGGAGACGAGGCGCACGACGCGGTCCCCGGCCAGCGTGGCGCCGGCCGCGTTGCCGCCGGTCGCCACATAGGCAAAGCCCGTGACCAGGGGGCGCAGCGTGCAGTCGAGCACGGCCTGGCCGAGGCGCTCGTAGGCGAGCAGGGTGCGCTCAAAGTGCGGCAGGTTTCCAGGCACCGGCGCGGCAAAGGCCGACACCGCGAAGCTTTCCACCTGCTCCAGCACGGCCTCGAGCAGCTCGCACACGCAGTCGGCCACCATCGTGCTGCCGGAGAGCGTGGCGACCAGCGGATGGACGAAGCAGTCGCACACGTGCACCAGCACGTCGTGCAGCGCGGCGGCCAGCTGCGCACCAGCGCCGCTGCCCAGCTGCGAGTAAAACTCGACAAGCGCCGCCCAGGTGGAGTCGACAACGTCGAGCAGCATGCGGGCCAGCTCGCAGACGCAGGCGGTCAGCTGCGGCGTCGCGCCAAAGAGCTCCAGCGCGGGGACGAGCCAGTCATTCTTCAGGCAGCTGAGCAGCGCCTGGCGCCAGGCGCGCAGCTCGGCGACGTCGTCTCCGCCAAAGAGCACACCGATCAGCGTGCGCGGGCCAACAAAGAAGACCAGCCGCAGCGTCTTGCACACCTGCGGCAGCCCGCTGGGCGGATAGGCCAGCATCAGCGCAAAGTCGATCAGGCAGCAGAGGTAGTCCGGCAGGTCGACAAAGAAGAGCTGGTCGAGCTCGGCGCTGCCGTACACGAGGCCGACCGAGGCCGGCAGCACCGCCGCCATCAGCAGACGGAGCGGGGACGTGGCTATCCGCCAGACGAGGAGCAGCCCCTCCTTGATCTTGTCCGTGAGCGCCGGTGGCCACAGCCCGGCCAGGGGACTTGGTGACATCTCCAGACAGCGCAAAATGCCGTCGGTGAGCAGGTCGCATACGACCGCCTCCACGAGGCGGTCGAGCAGGTCCCAGAAGCTCTGCATCGTGGCCGGCGGCAGCATGGCCACCAGCGACTGCGCCTCGGCGGGAAATGCCGCCACCGGCAGCTGGCCAACCAGCAGGGCGGGCAGCAGAAGCAGCAGCTGCACCGCGGCGCTGAGCACGGCCCAGATGCCGGCGAACCACTTGAGCTTGACCACGGCCCAGAAGAGGTTCCAGCGCACGGCAAAAAAGGCGTACAGGGGCCGAAACTCTGCCCAGGCCCGCAACACGGCGGCAAGTCCTGGCCGCACAATGCAGTAGAGCACATCCCCGAGCACCATCAGCTCCTGCTGGGCAACGCCCCACAGCAGGGCGGCGGGCAGCCCAAAGACCAGGATGCCCAGCAGCAGCCCGGTGATCAGCCAGCGCAGCAGGCGCAGAAAGTTGGCCACCGGCGGGCCGATGATCACAACATTGCCGATTAGCGCCGCCGGGACCTCAAAGAGCACCACGAGGAGCCAATTGACCGCCGCCAGGACCCAGAGGACCAAGTTGACGAGCAGCAGCGCAGTGTTAACCGCCGCCGGCCCCACCTCCCAGAAGACGGCACGCAGCGGATCGATGACAGCCAGCTGAACCAGGGCCAGCAGGCGCCGGCCCAGCCGGCGCGTGCTGATCAGCGTCGAGCGTACCAGCGGCATGACGACGCCGTCGCCCCGCCGCCGCCAGTGGAATCCACGCACACACCGGGCGGCGGCCGGTCGCAGCTCTTTTGTGCGGCGGGCCAACGGCATATAATGGGGGAATATCAAATAAGCATGTACAGTCTACCGCGGCAGCGGCTCAGCCCTGCTCCCGCAGGGCGTATAGTTGCAGATACGCGCGAAGCGTCCACTCTGTGGCCTGTGCGGCCAATATCAGAAACACTGCGACGGCGGACCATTCCCGTCCCACGACCCTGACCAGTGCCTGCATCTCGCACCCGGCCATCAGCCCGAGGAGAAGCACCTGTGGCAGGTATCGACCGGGCGCCGGGACCGGCGGCGGATGCTCTGACCACCACCGCCGCCGCCGCCCCCGGTGCCCCCGGTGTCCGGCCGCCGCCGATTCGTCTGCCAGCTCGTGCAGGAAGCTGCACAGCTCGTAGCGAATGCGGCGCGCCACGGGTCTACTGGTCGCGAGCAGATGTGCTCGCAGCCAGGCACCGCAGAGCATGGCACCGCAAAGGGCAGCGGGTCCCGTCGGCAGCAGGTATTCCGAGGCGAGCAGCGGCAGAACGAACGTGCCCAGACACAGATGTGCGTGCTGGAGCCAGGTAAAGCAAGGCACGAGGGCCAGGTGGGCGTGAATCGCAGTCTCCATGCGTTGCGCGCGAGGCCGGCCAGGTGGGCAACCCGGGGCTTTAATAGACGCGGAGACGGATGCGTGGCGGGTCGGCGCGGCTACTGTTGCCGAATGCTCCCCTCCCGGTGGATCCAGGCGTCGATGAACCACGCGTTCACGGCAATGATGCCGGCAGACAGACCGGCCGCAATCACCCACAGGGCGGCCGGGGCCAGGAGCGCCAGCAGGGCGGTAGAGAGCCACCAGGACACTGGCGCCGGCAGCAGACAGGACAGCCAGACGAGAACGGCGGCGGCCGTGCGCACCACCCAGGGCCAGACCAGCAGCAGGACACCGAGGACGTTCCCGAGCACAGTGCCCGCAAGGAGCAGGCGCAGGATCGGGACGAGGGCTGTGAGCAGAAAAAGGACGATGCCGCCGACAAGCAGGCCGGCACCAATGGCCAAAAACGGCACTTCAAGCGCCGCAACGTTCACGGGGCCGTCGGCCCGCGCAGCCATGGCTGCCCGGACAATAGGCAGACGCCGGGTGGGGCGGATATGCCTACCCGCAATAGCTTGGCGTATCGCGGCGAGTCGGGTCTGTTCTTTTTATGTTTGACCACGTCCCACCGCGCCCACTCTTTCTCTCCTCCCGCTCTTCTCTCTCCCACTCTCCCGCTCTCCGATGGCGTGCGCAGAGTGCGCTCAAGCCGACTTGGCGCCCATCATCATCTGGTTGTTCATCACACAGAGTGCCAGCAGCAGCAGCAGGACAGTCACGGCAATGGCGATGAGGACCAGAATCTGACCAGACTCGAGGTTGCCCTGGGCGAGGGGGAAATTGCTACGGCTGCGGTGGGGGTGGTCGTAGTCGTCCTCGTCGTCGCTGTCCGACTCGTAACCGCCGCCGTGGCCGCCGCCGCCGCCACTGCTGCCGTGGCCACCGCCGCCACCACTGCTGCCGCCGCGGCGGCGATGCCGGCGGTTAAAGGCGGCCGTGTCGTCGTCCTGCTCCTCCAGCACGCTCTCGGTGCTGTCCGAGCCCGGGCTGGGCAGCTCAAAGCAGTAGAGGTGGTTGCTCTCGCCGCAGGAGATTGCGGGGCGGTTGGTGCGGCCGCTGTCGCGCACCGTGCCGCTGTCGCGGGCGTTCTCAGAGCGCCAGCTGTTGCAGGACAGGGCGGTGCGGCCGTCGGCGTGCATGCCGGTCCAGACGGGGACATCGAGGGCCTTGCCGCTCTCGTCGCTGGCGATGCTGCTGCCGGCCTGGTCGGCCATCTTGTCGGTCAGCTCGTCAAAGTCGCGAGCGACGGCCTGGCCGTTTGAGTCGACGTAGGCCAGGTCCTTGGAGAAGCCCGCGGCACCGCTGAGCTGAGAGAAGGCCGAGCGGTCGCTGGCGCCCAGCAGCGCCGCCCACTTGCGCCCGTACATGCCCTCGGCCGCCCGGTCGCTGTCCGCCAGCTGCTGGCAGGTGGCCTGCGCCGCCTCGACGCCCTCGACCTCGGCGCCGTCGGGGCCCAAGGCACGGATGTGGCCAGTGGTTGCCCGGGAGCTGACAAAGACCCGCAGCGGCGACGCGGCCGCGTCCGTGCAGACCAGCAGCGCAAAGAGGGCAAACACCATCGTGGCGGAAACGCGCATGGTGGCGGGACACAGAGCGCGCGAGGCAGAAGCGCGCAGGAGGTCTGGGTGCTGGCAGCGCGTCGCCGGTCATATAGAGGGCCGGATACAAATCGGCCAGGTGCCCCGGTCGGCACCGGCCGACGTCTGCGCGGGCGAATGCGGGTGACGCACGCCGCCGGGGTTGACCGGCCATCCAACTCTCGTCCCTATAAGATCAGCCGCCGCCGCGGCGCCACCCACCCTCGGCACACTCGGCACGGGCGGCGGAGCGACGGAGCGACGGAGCGACGGAATGGACGGCAGCCCCCGGCGACACCAGCCGGTCGGAACCAGGCGCAGCCGCGCGCGATCACGAGAGCGTGACGAGCCGATCCAGGCGCGAGCGGGGTGCGGGCACCCAGGACGGGCAGCCGACTACCTCGACCTGCTCGGGCTGACCGACGAAGCGCGCCAGCGGGCACACCTGGAGCACGTGCGCCACCGGGCCACGGAAACGATCCGAGGACAAAGGACTGGGGCGGGGACGGGGGCGGGGCTATCAACGGATTCCCGTGACCCGATCGCACAGGTGACCGTGTTGGTGTGGATAGCGCTCGCACCCGCGGCGCCACCGGGTGGGTACCTGGGGGTGCCGGACCCGGTCGACGCAGAGTGGCGACCGGCCGCAGAGGACGATATTCGGGCATTACTGCGAACCGCGGCTGGACCGGAAGAGGTGGAGGCAGGCTGTAGCATCTGCCTGGTGCCCGTCGAGGCCGGGGAGGCGATGTGTCGGCTCGGCTGTGCGCACACCTACCACGCCGCGTGCATCACTCGCTGGTTGCGCCAGAACAACACCTGTCCCCTGGACGGGCTCCGTCTCCAGTAAACACATTTACCCCTCACTGGCTGGCGCCGGCGCCGGCGCCTCTCTTGACGTCTCAGGTCCCGCCGTCGCCTTTGCCCAGCAGGGCGGACAGAGGGCCTGGTACGCCCCCTTTCCGCCCAGGCAGATGGCCTGCCCGGCTCCCGCGTCGGCCAGCTGGCCGGGGTCCATGGCCCTCGACGTTTGCGGCAGAAGGAATGACCAGGTGGCCGAATCGGGACGCTCGCAGTCAGAGCAGCGGGCGCGCAGCAGCGTGGGTCCAACCGTGCACAGGGGGAGCAGAAGCCCCAGGTAGTCCCAGGGCTGGCGGGCAAAGGTGCCGCTGAGGCCCACGACGAGCACGCGCCGGCCGCGGCTCAGCAACCGCTCGACAGATGCACGCAGCTGGGCAGCGTGGTAGAACTGTGCCTCGTCAAAGGCGTAAAATACGGCGCAGCCGGGCACGGTGCCCAGCGAGGTGTCCATTGCGTCAACCTGCTCTAGCTCCCGCGCGTGCTCCAGCACGAGCGTGCAGCGCACCGTGGTGCTTCCGTCGTGGGTCTGCAGATAGGGTCCCACATCACGCGTGTCGCGGCCGGGTCGCACAACAATGGCCTGGCCTCCGCAGTTTTGCACCCGCCGGCAGAGCTCAGACGTCTTTCCGGAAAACATTGGCCCGGCGATCAACTCCAGACTGCCGGCGACCGGCACGTCAGCCGGCGCCATTATGTCTGCCTCGGCGGCCTGCAGACTCAGCGCCAGGGCGGAAAACATGAAGGAGCGGACAGCTGTGCCGACCCGCGCAAACGGGGATATGTGCACCGGGTCCCGTTACGCGAGCGAGTGGGCAACCCGATACGGTTGTCGGGCACCGCCCGCCAGCCCGTCGGTCCGCAGACACGCGCCGGGGCTGACGTGGTGCGATCGGGCGACGCTGCGGAATCGGGCGAGTGAACGCAGTCGGCGGTGCAGACAGTGTGTATTTATGCACCGCCGACGTCGGCGTCGCCTGCCGGTGCCGCAGCAATGGCAAGCGGGCGGGCGGGCGGCGGCGGCGGCATGAGCGCAAGATGTTCGCTGGCCCAGTCGGGGGCACCGATGAGCAGGTTAAGCGCCGAGTACTGGGCGGGTATCGGCTGGGTAAAGGTCCGCTCGATGGTGCTGACCAGAGAGCGGAACGGAACCATGCGGGCGGCAATCCTCCGCGCAATGGCATCGGCCAGCAGCAGCTTGTCGGTGCAGAGCTTCAGCTCTGCGGCGGCGTTGTCCAGCCGGTTGTTTGCGCGACGGGACCTCGAGACCTTGCGGTGCTTCTCTGCCACGGCCCGCACCCGCTCGGCCCAGTAGCCGCCGGCACAGAGCGCCTGCAGCGCGCTGCGGTGCACGTCGCAGGTGTACTGGGAGGAAACGGTCCCAGAAAAGTTGTGGTGGTTGCTGTGCAGGATGTGCATCGCGAGCAGGGCGGCCCGCGGAAAGTGGGCCTCTAGCACGGGATTGTGCACAAAGTCGCCCATCCGAACACTGCGGTCCGGAAGCCCGGCGCCGGCCGGTGCCGGGCCCCCGTCGATGCCCGGCGCGGTGCCGCCGGCCGCGGCGGCGCTGGAAAAGCTGATCGGGTCGGCCACGAGGGCACGCAGCAGGGCCCCGGCCGAGCGGCCCAGCGAGACAAAGGGTACCCGCATGCCGGCGTACCCGCACAGCTCCTGCTTGTGCACCGTGGGCTCCTGGGCGATCGGCAGCGTTCCCGGAAGCGACGGCAGCGGACGCCAGAGGAAGAGGTGCGACTCGGTGGGGTCCAGGGTGTTGTCGGCGGTTGGCACCAGCACAAACGAGAGCTGCAGGTGGCTGCAAAGATAGCACTCAAACATGGCCGTGGTCTTGGTGACAAGATTCGAGGCGTTGAGAAAGGCGTTCAGTCGCCAGTGCTCGACCAACTCACGCAATGCCTCCAGGTCGTTGCGCAGCGAGTAGCACATTGCCTGGGTCAGCATGTCACCGGGCAGCGTGCACAGGATGCGGTGGGCTTCCTCCGTGACCGTGGTCGCCTCGTTGCCCGTGTGGCCGACGAGAAATAGGTCGAGGGCCCGGGCAAGCGCCCTGCAGGCCGCTGCGCGCTCGGGTTCGCGCTCCTCTGTCTCTATCGACAGCACCGACGCCGCCATGCACTGCTCAGCGGCGGCCTGCATATCGGCGACCTGCATCTGTCTCCGCAAGACGCCGCCGGTCTGCGTATCCGCCGACCTGGCGGATATACGTTCCGCCGACCGGGCTTGTCCGGCTTATAACCCATCGACCGCTTCCCTCGCGCATCCGGTCGCTCGCCTGAGCGGTACGCTATCCTGCCACGACCATGGCCGCCCTCGCGTCCACCGGCGGGCCGCCGACTGTTGTCACCGAGCGGGAGCTGGCCATGCGCCGGCTTCGCGACGAGTGCAGGGAGGAGCTGGGCGGCGGCGGCTGCAGCCTGATGGTGTTTGGGGACGGGGCACTTCGCACGCGGCTGATGGTCATCGCGGGCGAGCCCTCGGCGGAAGACGAGCGCAAGGTCAGGCTGCTGTCTGGCCACACCGGGACCATCATGGAGAAGATGCTCCGAGCCCACGGTGGCCTTGCGGGCGTGTACACGTGCGCCCTCTGGAAGTGGAAGGGCGCCGACGGCGGCTTTGAGGCAAGGCGGGCGCCGCCGCGAAGCAAGGCAGGCCAAGCCTTTGCGGCAGCCCTCGCGGAGCACGGCCGATGGCTCGAGCGGCAGATCGAGACGGTGCGGCCGCGACTGCTGCTTGCCCTCGGAGAGCAGCCCACGCGCTACCTGGTCAGCCGATACGGCGACGAGGCCGCGCGCGCAGAGGTGGCGGCCGGGCGACGCGGGCAGCTGATTGAGAGCGTCAACGCCCACCCGCTCAACATTAACATGCGCGGGTTTCAGTGTGTGCTTGTCCCGACGGCAGAGCCAGCCAAGGCACTGCGCTGCCGCGTGGACCACCAGGCGATCGAGGCGGCCTGTCTGGCCCTGGCGCGACATAACACGGCCGGCGTCGTCACCATGGACCGCTTTTTGCAGCCCGTCGCCAGGCCGGCGCCCGCGGACCCGTCAGTGGCGCGGGAGGACGCCCTCTTGGCGGCAGCCCGCGCGGTGTCGCGCGTTTCCGGGTCACGCGGGGACGAAGAGGACGAGACCGAGACCACCCCGCCGCCGCCGCCGCCGGGGGCGGGCTGCAAAAGCACACCTCGCTGCGCAGAGAAGCGCAGACGCCCACCGGGTGCAGGGGCCGGAGCGGGTGAACCGACCGCAAAGCGGATGTGCATTGGGCCGGGCGAGTAAAGAATCCATGTCAACCACATAAGTGTGCCGGGTCCACGCACCCGCGCGATCGTTGCCAATGGCCGCCCCGCAGCCGCCGCGGCCGCCGACGAGCGTCGGCGCCTGGCAACAAAAGCAACGCGCCAGCGGGCCGCCGCTGCGCCAGATTGTCCACTTTTTCTACAACCTGACTGTCTCGGCCGAGGAGGCCCAGGCCGTGCCCGAGTTCCCGGCAGACGCGTTCGGCCCGGTCCGGCTGATCCTCGTGCATGGCTGCCAGGGCGCGGGAAAGAGTCGGCTGTGCCGCCGGCTGCACACCGCCCTGCCCGACTCGCGGTTGCTCCCCGTCCCGCCCTACGCGGCCATGCCGATGCCCCCCGACCCATACGCACCGGCGGCGGCGGCGGCCGGGCGGCGCTCTGATACGATCGATGCTCGCCTCGGCCTCGACCACGGAGGGTCGCAGCCCGGGCACGCAAACAACGTCCAGCTCATGATCATGCTACGCCGACTGCTGGACCTTGAGCTGGCCCTGGCCGAGGCGGGCCCCGCCGACGGGCCGCTGATCTCGGACAGTTCAGTCCTGTGGGACACGTACGTGGCCGGTGCCGCGGCAACCGAGGCGGACCCGCTGGGCGCACACGGACTGAACCTGCTCTTCTCCGAGCTGATCTACCCGCGCCTGTGTCAGCTTGTCCAGCCGCAGCACATCCTTATCGTACACCTCAGCACCCAAGCCGACACCTGCATGCGACGGCTGCAGGAGGCCGACACCTGGGCGGACGGCGGCGGCCGGACGGATGAGCGCCAGCGCCAGTGGCTGTTTGCTCAGCACCAGCGATTGGAGGGGCTTCTGGGTGCCCAGGAAGACGGACGGCCCGGCGACTTGCCCGGGGCCTCCTGGCTGCGACAGCATGGATTCCGCCTGACCACGGTGTGCGGGGATATGGACTGGCGCGCAAACGCAGCAGACTGGTCGCAGCAGATTGACCAGATTCTGCGAGCTGGCGCGCTCTAGACGGGTAAATCGGCACATTTTTCGAACACATGGCCCGTGTTCCACTCGCCGGGCAGGAAGCTTCGGTTCGCGGGGTGTTCTCCTGCCTACTTAAGCCGCCGCTCCACGCTGGCGCAGCAACTGTCCCGTGCCCACGTGTGTCGACTTGTGCCCACTAGATCTGTTGACATGAACAACGCTGTGCCCGCCCGGCCGCCTGTGCGCGGCACCGACTCTGATGCTTCCTGGGCGGCCGCTATGCAGCATATGGCGTGGATTGACCGCAACGGTGAGCTGACGCGAGACCTTGAGGTCGCACTGGACGAGCAGACACCGGCCGAGCACGCCGAGTTGGAGCAGAGTATGTTTTCCATGTTGGTCGGCTTCTCGGTCTCCTCCACGGTGGAGGTTCCAGAGGAGACACACGAGGCGATCCGTCTTGCCTGGCGGCAGAGCTTTCGGCGCCGGTACCCGGACACGCGCCCGCCGAAAGAGGAGCTGGACCGGGTCGAGGAGCTGGCAGGGTGGATCCAGCAGACCCAGGCGCGCCGCGGAATGCGAGCTCGCTCGCCGCTCTCGTTTGCATAGGGGGATAAGCGGGCGGTGTGTCGAGTACATTTATGCATATATTACCACGGCTGTCGGGGGTTTCCGGCCACCTAGGCAGGCTTCGGACCCACATGGGGCTCAAGGCGGTGGTTTCGTGCGCGGTGGCCGGCACCCGGCGGCTGGACAGATTTGCTCCACGGCCGCCCCGTGCCGAGGATCGCTCTCTGCCCGGGGCCTGCTGTACGGCACTGCTGCCGCTCCTCTTGCTGACCTACTTTATCCTCATCTCTCTTCAGTCTCTTACCGAGACCAGCCAGGCGGTGGCGCTGGTCGAGTCTGCCAACGCCCTGCACACGGTTTATCTGCAGTGTGTGGCGTCGGCCGGCTGCCGCGTGAGCTGGGCGGTCGACTGGGCCTCGGCGTACTGTGCGCGCGCCGTGCCGCTCGCCATGGCCCACGAGGTGCGCGCCCTGGTGCGACGCGCCGGTCCCCGGAATAGCTCGGCCGTGCACGTGCAGCTGCAGAGCAATGACACGATGCGGGTGCCGCTGTGCTACAGCGACGGCAGCCTGGACGGGCTGCTGGTGGAGCTGCGGCAGCCGCCGCCAGGCAGCGCAGAGGAGGAGGTGCGCACCCTGCGCTACCTGATCACCCGCGGCCCGGAGCGGTACACCCAGCACGGCGGCGGCGGCGCCCTGGCCTCGGTTGGCGCCGATACTGGCGGCCCCTCGCAGCAGGACACCCTGTCGGGCACCAGCCGCGGCTCGGGCGAGACGGCGGAGCAGCCGCCGCCGGTCTACGGGACGCTGCCCGGGCTCAATCGCCAGCGGCGCACCGTGGTGGCCTTTACCCAGACCCGGCTCATCGACGTGCCGCGGAGCACAGAGCGCCACCTGTGGCAGATGCAGGTGATTGACGCCAGCGGACTCCATCTGCCCTGTGCCCTGGTGCCCTTTCCCGAGGTGTGCACGGCCTTTCTGCTGCGCCCGGCCTTTTCTGGCCAGGTGCTGCGCACCCAGTACGCCACCAGCTGGTTTCAGCTGCAGGACCGGCTAGGCGGCTTTTTTGCCCTGGCCGCCCTCGCCAGCAGCCTGCTGATCGGCATCTACGTCAGCAGCACACGGACACTGCTATCCGGCACAAAGACGCCAGCCGGGGAGGAGAAGGGCATCGGGGCGGCGGGCGAGGGGAGCGAGGGGGCGGACGAGGAGGACGAGGAGGGGGACGCGGGGGACGTCTACACGGTGCCACGCGAGACCACCACAGACTGCACGGAGCGCACCGAGGTGCCGCTCATGCTCATCGGCGGCGCAGTGCCCCCGCCCTCGCCGGGTGCCGCCGATGAGCCCACGCTCTGCGGTGGGGGCGCAGCCGGTGCGTAGCGTAAAGGGTTTACTTGATTTCCACCGCTGCCATCCCTCGACCGACTGCGCACGAAGAAGGCGCCGCATCGCGGTACGGGGGTTGCTGCCAACAAGGCTGCTCTGGGCATATAAGCATCCGGCGTATCCGGCGTATCCGGCGTCCGTCCACCCGTGACCGGAAAGGCGTGCGCCCGGTGCCTCCGCCCAGAATGTCGGGCACTCCACGTGACTGGACGCCACGCATCCCTGCCTACAAGCGCTACCACTGGCCGTACAGTCCCCCGCTACGGGAGGAGACGGCGAGGGCCTACCGGCGGGAGGCAAATGTGCGGCGGGGCTGGCAGGGTGTGGTCCTGGAGCCGCTGCCAGGCGCAGACCTTCCGCCGTCCATTGCGGCCGAACGAGATCGGGCATGGTGGCACAGCCTCGGTGTGATGTGCCGATGGGCAGAGCAGCAGTGAGTGAAGGGGGGGGGGGAAGGAGGAGGGGAGGGGGGAAGTGGATGGTGGAAAAAAGGTTTACGACGCGACATCGTCTGCGGGCCAGCGGTGGCGTGTCGCGACGGGTCCCTCAAAGCA
>JAJFJC010000129.1 GCA_021774385.1 Alphaproteobacteria bacterium | reverse complement strand
TTTTGCCGGACGATGTTCTGGGACCGGGCCAGTCAGGCGACGCACGAAGTTTTGGAGGCCGCAGCCGACACATTGCGAAGCAAGGGGGCAATTGTCACCGACCTGACGCTGGAAGGACCGTTCGAGAACTACGAGAATCTTGGAAAAACAGTAACCGGTTTCGAATTTCCACGCGCTTTGACGTTCGAACGGACCCATCATCCCGAAAAACTAAGCGACGAGCTTGCCGAAAAATTCCTTAAATCCGGCCAAGAAATTGATTTTGACGCCTATCAAGCCGCGTTGGAGTCGCTTGCGGCGTGCCGAAATTGGCTCGCCGATGCGTTCGAGAATTTTGACGTGATCCTGACACCCAGCGCCCCCGACGAAGCGCCGGAAGGCTTGGGATATACCGGCGATCCCTGCTTTAATATTCTTGCGACATGGACCTATACCCCTGCCGTTACGTTGCCAACCAATACCGGACCGAAAGGATTACCCATTGGTATCCAACTGGTCGGGCCACGACGTCAGGATATGCGCGTTCTTGCGATCGCGAAGGCCGTGTTCCCGGTTTTGCAAACAGCTCACTAAGGCGTGGCGGTACCGATTACTCGTACAAATGACGCGGCCCCGCCGGCGTCTCGTCTCCGTTCTCGTCCGTCGCATCTTCGTCTTGCGGGCCATGGTCACGGATAAAATCGCTTAGTTTGCGACTCATGGATTCCAATTCGTCTTGCATGCTCACAATATTCACTTCGATTTTGAGAATATCCTCACGATTGTCCGCGACATGATCTTGGACCCGGTCAAGCCCCTTCATCGATATTCGAATTTGGCGGCGCACTTCCGCCAAGTCGCGGTTTACGAGCTCCATAACCTGTTGTTTTGTCGCCTTTAAACTTGTCCAGCCGATGAACGCGACAATGATCAGACCCGCGAGATTGAATACCGCCAGCATTTCGCCGAGTTCCATGAGCGTTTACCTCCCTTGAGCGACAAAATACAGACCGTCGAATACGAAAGCGTCGGTAGGCATTCGTCTAGAGGCAGTATACCATGATTGCGTGATAGACGAAGATGCCGCGTCCCCTCTAGTGTCCTGATCGTGAATTTCAAATGATTGAATTTCGCGTGAATCAGCACACTAACTTATTCAAACTAGTGTGATTCAGATCCTAAATCTCGTTGCATTCAATACGACGAACTTCAGAATCATCACACTCGCGGTGGAGGAATAATATGGATTTGCAATCCCTGAGCACACCAGCACTTATCCTCGATAAAGGCATTGTCGAGCGGAATACAGCCCGCATGAGCGCCCGAATGACGAAGCACGGTGTTGGGCTTCGTCCACATCTGAAAACCGCGAAGTCCGCCAGGGTCGCGGAACTGGCCACGGCGGGCCACAGCGGGGGCATTACCGTTTCGACGCTGGCGGAGGCCGATTATTTTGGCGAAAATGGCTTCGATGACATCACTTACGCGGTTTGTATCGTGCCAGGAAAACTGTCCCAGGCCGCTGCGCTCATCGCAGGGGGGACTGATCTTAAAATCCTGGTCGATAGCATCGATACCGCTAAATTTATCGCAGCCTACGACCACGATATCCGTTTTAAGGTTCTAATTGAGATAGACTGCGGCGATGCCCGCACGGGATTGCTTCCCGAGGCCCCGGAATTAATCGATATTGGTACAATCCTGAACGATGCCCAGAATTGCGACTTGCAGGGTGTCCTGACGCATGGCGGGCACTCCTATTTGGCGACTAGTATCGATGGCATCAAACAAGCTGCCAAGGAGGAACGAACAGCCGTTCTGCGCGCCGCCGAGCGTCTGATCGCGGCCGGATTTCCCTGCCCGGTTGTCAGCGCCGGGTCGACCCCCACCGCGATGCATGGGGAAAGCTATGATGGCATTACCGAAATGCGCCCCGGCGTGTTCGTGTTCTTCGATTTGGATCAATTGGCCCGAAACGCGTGCACGCGTGAGGATTTGGCCCTATCCGTCCTCGCCAGCGTCATAGGTCATAACAAACATATCGGCCATATAACGATTGATGCCGGCGCTTTGGCCCTATCGAAGGATATCAGTGCCACTGCGAATTGGCCGCACGTTGGCTATGGCAGCCTATGCGACCCGGAAACGATGGCGCCGCTTGAGAACTTGCACGTCGCAAAAGTCAGCCAGGAACATGGTGTAATTCCCGTTACCGATGACACGGCCTACGATCGCCTGCCAATAGGCAGTATGGTTCGCGTCTTGCCTAACCATGCCTGTATCACCGCGGCCGGTTACCCTTGCTACAACGTCGTCGAAGGAACACAGGTCGTTGATCAGTGGGACCGCGTGAACGGTTGGTAGGCCGTTAAAACCCATCATCCTGCGCCGGCAGTCGCATTCGGCGTATCAGGCTTGATATCAGTCTCGTAAAACCAACAACCGCTGAAGGGCTGCACGACAGAATTGTTTTGGTTAAACGGGACGATCACCAGCGATGGTCACCCGGTGCATTTCGCGGTGATGGCCGTGATAGTCGTTCAGGGCGTAATGCTGTGTGCAGCGGTTGTCCCAGAAGGCGACTGAGTTCTTATCCCATCGAAAACGGCAAGTGAATTCAGGGCGTTTTGCGTAGGCGATGAGGAAATCCAGAAGCGGTTTGCTTTCTTCGTGAGACATGTTTTCGAACCGTTGAATGGAAATCGCGCTTATATACAGCGATTTGCGACCAGTTTCCGGATGCGTCCGAATGACCGGGTGCGAAACTTCAACCTCCGCATCGTTCTTTATCTTGACGTCCATTGAGCGGCTAAATTTGTCTTGCCGACGTGTCACTTGGCTATCCGAGGGGCCGTAGGATCGCTCACCCGTATGTATCGCCCGACGCCCTTCCAACAGTTGTTTCAGCCCATCGGATAGGCTGTCGTAGGCCTTGTACATATTGACGAAGATCGTGTCTCCGCCCGCATCTGGAACCTGCAAGGCGTACAGAATCTGGCCCATTGGCGGTTCTTCATGAAAGGATACGTCGCTGTGCCAAATGCCGCCGAAATTCGCTGCCCGGTCATCCGCTTCCTTAATAACCGGCAGAACTTCAGGATGGCTTGCCAGCCCTTTTGCGTAACGATGCGTTTCGAGGGCGCCGAAGTGGCGTGCGAATGCCAATTGCTGCTCTGGGGTTATCACTTGATCGCGGAAAAAGATCACCAGATTTTCATGCAGCGCACGCTGGAGTGCCGTGAATGCCATATCATCGAGCGGTTGAGACAGGTCGATACCGTGAATTTCAGCGCCGAGCGCGCCTGCAATCGGTCTTATGTCCAGGTTCTTCAAAGGATTTCCCCCCTTTCTCACCACTCTTTCTCAGCCCGGTGCGCGTTCTCATCAAGCGCCGCGCAAAGCTCGTATATTCTTAGTTCGCCCGCGCGGGTCTGACCGCCATTTTCTCAAAAACGCTGCATGTTCGCCCGGGCACCGTCGGTACGCAAGAGCTGTTCGAACAGAAAAGCTTCCCGGAATAACATAGCAATGCCATGGTAATCACATTGACCGGTGGATTGTCGACCGTGACTGTCGCGAGGCGCCCCTCTAGTTCGACACCAATTCGTTCGAATTCATAGGTCAATACGCACGCCTTTCCCTCGTCGGTTAAGCGCGCCACCCCCAAAAATCATTACCTTCCTTGAGATAGTTGCGCGCCAGCACCATCTTGTGCACCTCGGACGCGCCATCGACGAGACGCGCCTGACGGGCATAACGGTAGATCCATTCCAAGACCGTATCCTTCGAATAACCTCGCGCGCCATTAAGTTGGATCGCCGTGTCGACGGCCTGATGCAAGGTATCGGCAACCTGAATCTTTGCCATGGAGACTTCCTTGCGGGCGAAGTCGCCTTGGTCCAATTTCCAAGCCGCGCGCATCGTCAGCAGGCGGCCAACTTCGATCGCCATGGCGATTTCGCCCAGCATCCACTGTACGCCTTCATGGTTGGCGAGGGTTTCGCCGAAGCTGATGCGGCGTTCGACATACTCGCGGGCAATTTCCATCGACCGGCGTGATAGGCCGAGCCAACGCATGCAGTGGGTCAGCCGCGCCGTGCCGAGGCGTATTTGGGTTAGTTTCAGCCCCTCGCCGACTTCCATCAATCGGTCTTCGTCGGGAATTTCCATATTCTCGAATTCTATTTCACAATGTCCGCCATGTTCTTCGGGGCCCATAATCGGGATACGGCGGACTATCCGCCAGCCCGGTTGATCGGCGTGAAACATGAATGCGGTCAGTCCGTGCCGGGCGTCCTCGGATGTCTTCGCCATCAAAATGAAATGTTTCGCGGCGCCCGCGCCGGTGATGAACCATTTACGGCCGTTGATGATCCACTTGTCGCCCTTCTTCACCGCTGTGGTTTTCATCACGCTGGGGTCGGAACCCGCTCCCGGAGACGGTTCGGTCATGACGAAGGAAGAACGGATGGTTCCGTCGGCGATCGGCCTCAGCCATTTCTCCTTCTGATCCGGCCGCGCGACCTGACTCAGGACGCGCATATTGCCATCATCGGGCGCGGAAGCGTTGAAACAGACCGGCCCGAAAATTGAGCGGTTCATTTCCTCGTAACACGGTGTGATCTCGACAACATTGAAGCCCAATCCTCCGTCCTCGACCGGCAAGGATAGCGACCAAAGTCCTTCCGATTTCGCCATCGCCTTGAGACGTTCCATTGGTTCGGGCGCGATATTTTCATGTTCGTCATACGCGTCCGGATCGGATTCAAGCGGTATGACATTTTTTTCGACAAAGTCGCGAATGCGCAGCCGTGTCTCTTCCACTTCGGGCGCAAGCGTAAAATCAATCATAATGTTCTCCGGTTTTTCTAATCTTTTACTTTAAACTAACGGAAGCGTATGCCCACCATCGACCGTGATAACGCTGCCGGTCATATAGGCGGATGCATCGCTCGCGAGCAGTAACAATGGGCCATCCAAATCGGACGCCTGACCGAGCCGTTGTTGTGGAACACGGCGGATCATTTCCTTGCCGCGTTCGGTCGCGAAAAAATCGCGGTTGAAATCGGTTTCGATATAGCCGGGCGCAAGGGCGTTGACGCGGATATTGTCCCGCGTCAGCTCGACCGCGAGCGCCTTGGTCATCTGAACGACCGCTGCCTTGCTGATGGCATAGGTGGAAAGTTGCCGGGTCACGCCAAAACTGAGGATCGAGGCGATATTGATAATACTGCCGCCGTGCCCGAGCCGCGCCATATGCCGCGCGGTTTCCTGTGCCATGCGCCAGGCGCCGCGCAGATTGGTGCCGACCACGTTATCCCAATCGTTCTCATCGATATCGAGCGCCATTTTTGCCTGTGTCACGCCGGCGTTATTGACGAGAATATGTATCGGCCCCAATTCAGTTTCCGCGATTTCGATGGCGGATTTGACACTGTCCGGGTCGGTTACGTCGAGGGATAATGGCAGGGCATGGCCATCGAACGAGGCAATCTCGTCGACCAGCTCGATCAATTTATCGGTTCGGCGCGCGGCCACGGCAACCTTGGCTCCCGCTTTCGCGAGCGTTAGAGCGAAATGCCGCCCGAGGCCGCTCGACGCACCGGTGATGATGGCATGCTGACCTTCAAGCAATAGCGTCATGTTGTGCTTCCAACCTGTTCGCGCAGAACGAATTTCTGAATTTTACCGGTCGACGTCTTGGGAAGCGGTCCGAATATCACCTTTGTCGGGCATTTGAAATGCGCCAAATTCTCGCGGCAATAGGTGATGATGTCATTTTCAGCCACGCTGGCGGCACCGGGTTTCAAGGAGATAAAGGCGCAGGGCGTTTCGCCCCATTTTTCGTGCGGAGCCGCGACAACGGCCGCCTCCATGATGTCAGGATGCCGGTATAAGGCTTCTTCCACCTCCAGGCTGGAAATGTTCTCACCACCGGAGATGATGATGTCCTTCGAGCGATCCTTGATTTCGATATAACCGTCGGGATGCATGACGCCAAGGTCACCAGTGTGCAGCCAATCGCCGCGCAAGGCCGCCGCCGTCGCTTCCGGGTTCTTCAAATAGCCTTTCATGACGGTGTTACCCTTGAGCATCAATTCGCCCATGGTTTCGCCGTCGGCCGGCACCGGCTGCATCGTTTCCGGGTCGATGATCGCCTGATCTTCCAAGGTCATGTAGTTGACGCCTTGCCGTGCCATGAGGATCGAACGCTCCTCTAACGGCAGATCCTCCCACTCCGGCCGCCATACGCAAACCGTGGAAGGGCCGAAGCATTCCGTCATGCCATACAGATGGGTTACCTGGAACCCGAGAGCTTCCATACCGGCGATAACAGCGCTTGGCGGCGCGGCGCCGCCGGTTGCGATACTAACGCCATGATCAAAGCGCCGTTTCACGTCTTCCGGGGCGTGAATCAACGCCGTAAGGACAACGGGTGCGCCGCACATATGGGTGACTTTGTGTTCCTCGATCAACGGGAAAATCTTTGCCGGATCGACGTCACGCAGGCAAACATGGGTGCCGCCGACGGCCGTGACACCCCACGTAAAGGTCCAACCATTGCAATGGAACATCGGCAACGTCCACAAATACCGCGAGCGGGCGTCGACATTCATCGTCATCGCGTTGCCAATGGCATTCAGATAGGCGCCACGGTGATGGTACAGAACACCTTTCGGCGACCCCGTCGTGCCTGATGTATAATTTAGCGCAATCGTGGTCCATTCGTCCTTGGGGCTTTCCCAGGCGAACGCCGGATCGCCATCCGCGATAAAGCTTTCGTAATCCGTGTTTCCAATCAATTCGCCGCTAGGCGCCAAGGCGTCGTCGATATCGATGACATAGGGCGTACGGGCTGCCTGTTTTAACGCGCCGGACATGACGCTTGAGAATTGTTTATCGGTAATGACGACCTTGGCTTCACCATGGTCGAGGATAAATGCCACGGTTGGCGCATCGAGCCGGATATTGATGGCATTCAATACCGCACCCAGCATCGGAACGGCGAAGTGGCATTCCAGCATCTCCGGTATGTTAGGCGCCATGACCGAAACGGTATCGCCCGCCCTCACGCCTTGCGCTGCAAGCGCGGATGCCAGGCGCCGGCTACGGGCATAAAATTCGGCATAGTTGTAGTGCCTGTCGCCGTGAATAATGGCGGTCTTATTTGGGTAGACATGGGCGCTTCGTTTCAAAAAACTGAGTGGCGACAAACCTTTGTAGTTGGCCTCGCCCATTTCCAAACCGCTATCGAACGGGGTTGTCGATACGCTCAATTTCTGGCCTCCGTCACCGTAAACTCTCTTTTTTTCTCGCGCCGCATCACGCATCTCGGCTATGGTTCGTCGCTACACAATAAAGGTCAAGACGCTACCGGCGCGATTCTTAAACAGCGGGTAGCATGGACGGGGAGCCATGGCGAGTCTGACGAATATCGTGGTGGCCGGTGGCAATGCGGCCGCCGCGGTCGCTAGAGTGGAAATGCTGAGTCCGGCAGGGTTTGCGGGGCTGGCGGTATCCAATGGGCTTGACGTACAGAATTATGTGAGCGAAAGGCAGCCCGATCTCGTTCTGTTCGAGGGCGCATTTGACGATGTAGATGCCTTCGAGGTGGCGCGAAGCCTGAAACGCACGGAATCGACACAGCATATTCCGATCATCATGCTGAATGCAAAGCTATCACCGGAGATGCTCGAGGAAGGGCTTGATTCTGGGTTGGATGATATGCTCGACGCCGACACCCCGGATCAGATTATCCTTGCACGCCTGCAACCGCTTATTCGACTTTCGACGATGCATGCCGAGTTTGAACGGCGTATCTTCAGCGCGGACAAATTTGGATTGAAGGTTGATACCGATGGCGTTCGAGAGGTTGATACGAACAATTATCAAGTCCTCTTCGTGGGTACGGAAAGTGCCAGCGTTACGGGAATCGCCGAAGCTTTATCGGACACCGAATTCAAATTGACGTTGGAGCCCGATTATTTTAAAGCCGGCGCGCGGGTCGCCGAGGAAACCTTCGACGCGGCGATCATCGCCGTGGATGAGGACGAACCTCTCGATAAGGCGCTCTATCTCTGTGCGCATATACGGAACAATCCACGGCTTTTCAATTTACCGGTGCTGGTTGCCGCCCGAAAGGATTCGGAAACCTTAGGAGATGCCCCTTATTCTCAGGGCGCCAGCATGACCGTCCCGCTATCGCCAAATGCCGTGACTCTCACGTCGAGCTTGCGAATTCTCGTTCGCAGACAACGGCTTCGCTGGAACTTGCATGGCCCTCTTACCGCGACCTTACAAGCAAGAACGGCGGATGCCCTCGACGGTCTCTACTCAGAGGAATTCTTTCGTGCCCACCTAGCCCATTTATTGGAGTTCGGCGTCCGCCGACGGCGCAATCTTTCGCTTGTCCTGTTCTCGATACAAAATGTCATGGGGCTTGGGGACAAGCAGGAAGACGCCAAGTTTCTAATGCAACAAGCGGCGGATTGGATTTCGGGATTGGTTCGGGTCGAGGATATAGCCGCGCGGCTTGGCGAAATTGAGATTTGCGCGGTTTTGCCCGGCGCGGCGGAGCGCGAAGCACGGCAAGCCGCGGATCGCATCGTCGGGGTTCTGCAGAACAGCACATTCAAACTGACCAATGGCAACCCAACCGCGGCGCCGGTTTGGGTGCAATGTGGCAGCGCTGCCACGTCTCAAGGCGATAGTGTCGAGGACCTTGTGGCGCGCGCGCGCCAATCACTCTCCTGATGGACGGCGACGCACACTCTGCGTCGATGGAAATAGACATCTATTCCGATCCAATTTGCCCGTGGTGCTATATCGGCAAACGGCGGTTGGAACGTGCGCTTGGATTGCGAGAAGAGCACAAACCGCGCATTCGATGGCGAGCCTTTCAACTAAACCCGGACATGCCGGAAGGGGGAATGGAGCGCGCGCAATATCTCGCACTGAAGTTTGGTGGCGCTGATCGTGCGGGCCAGCTTTATGATAATATTCGACGCGTTGGCGAAACCGTGGGAATAGAATTCGCTTTCGATCGAATCGCACGAACGCCCAATACCATTCAAGCACACCGTCTCATTCGGTATGCCAGCGGCACGCCTTATTCCGACGCAATTATCGAAGCCCTGTTTCGGTGCTACTTCGTCGAAGGCGGTGAAATCGAAAATAGCGAAAGCCTCGTTGCGTTGGCGGTCGAGGCTGGACTCGATGCGGAAACCATCGCGGCTTATATGACTGGCGATGAAAACCTGGACGAGGTCCGGCGCGAGGATGGGAGCGCCCGCCGGCTTGGCATACAAGGGGTGCCCTGCTTCATCATCAACAATCAATACGCGCTTTCCGGCGCGCAAGAACCGGAAGCCTTCTTTCCGCTCTTCGAAATGGCGGCACAGGAACGTCCCAAATCCATCGCCACGGGTTAAATTTACAGAGTTCAGCTTTCGGCGATTTCGACCAACCTGCGCATCAGTTTCCGCACACCCGAAATTCTGTCGCTATCGCGCTGCCAATTGTCGACACAGACAACCCGTTGATCGGGGCGCAATTTGATTGTCGCGCTCCGCTTCTGGATATAGCCGATTAATCCTTCCGGATTGGGGAATTCGTTTTTACGAAACGCGATCACGGCGCCCTTCGGTCCGGCATCCAGTTTTTCGATATTGGCCCGGCGGCAAAGCTGCTTGATGGCAATGACTTCCAACAGATTTTCAACGGCACCAGGCAGGGTACCGAAGCGATCAACCAGTTCGGCGGCGAACGAGTCGATTTCACTGGCATCCGCGAGGTTCGATAAGCGTCTATACAGCCCCAGGCGCACAGTCAGGTCCTGTACGTAATGATCTGGTATCAATACGGAGGTACCGATCGTGATTTGTGGCGACCAACTCTCTTCAGCGACGCCGCCGTCGTCCCGTGCCGCAACGATCGCTTCCTCCAACATGCGTTGATAAAGCTCGACACCGACTTCGCGCACATGACCGGATTGTTCGTCCCCCAACAAATTACCAGCGCCACGGATATCCAAATCGTGACTCGCCAGCGAAAAGCCCGCGCCCAATGTATCCAGCGTTTGCATGACCTCCAGACGTCGCGTCGCGGCCGGCGTCAGACGGCGGCCTGGCGGCACCGTGAAATAGCAATAGGCACGAATTTTCGAACGGCCGACACGGCCACGCAACTGGTAAAGCTGCGCCAATCCGAACATATCGGCGCGATGAATGATCATGGTGTTGACCATGGGCAGATCGAGCCCGGATTCGATGATGTGCGTACATAATAGAATATCCGCCCCGCCATCGCTGAAGCGCGCCATGACATCCTCTAGATCGCCCGGTGTCATCTGACCATGCGCGATCGCAATGCGCAGATCGGGCGCCATCTCCTTCAACCGTCTTTCCATGCTCCGAATATCGGCGATTCTCGGGCAAACATAGAAAGTTTGGCCCCCACGATGACGCTCGCGCATGATTGCCTCACGCACCACGACGGGATCATAGGGCAGTACAAAACTGCGGATCGCCAGTCGGTCCACCGGTGGCGTTGCGATAATGCTCATTTCCCGAACACCGGATAATGCCATTTGCAAGGTCCGTGGAATCGGCGTCGCGGTTAGGGTCAACACATGGACGTTCGCGCGTAACTGCTTGAGTTTTTCCTTCTGCGTGACGCCGAAATGTTGTTCCTCGTCGATCACGATCAGTCCCAGCCGCTCGAAACGGACGGTATTACCAAGCAATGCGTGGGTGCCGATAACGATATCGAGTGTCCCTTCCGCCAATTCGGCGCGGACGCGATCGGCATCCTTGCCCGCAACAAAGCGCGATAGCTGAGCGACCCGCACGGGCAGGCCCTTGAAACGCTCCTCGAAGGTTTGATGATGCTGCCGCGCCAGCAAGGTCGTCGGGACAACAATCGCGACCTGGAAACCCTCCATGGCCGCCGCAAAGGCCGCGCGCAGCGCGATCTCGGTTTTACCGAACCCAACATCGCCGCAAACCAAGCGGTCCATTGGCCGGCCCGATGCGAGATCGGACAGGACATCGGCGATGGCGCTTAGCTGGTCATCGGTTTCCTCATAAGGGAAACGCGCCGAGAATTCCTGAAACGGATTGTCCTCGATGGCAACTGGCATACCCTTGGCCAGCACCCGCTTGGCGGCGACGGCCAGCAGCTCATGCGCGATTTCACGAATGCGCTCCTTGACCCGCGCACGGCGAGCCTGCCACGCCTGCCCGCCCAGCCGATCTAACTGGACAACCGAATCCTCGGATCCGAAACGCGCTAAAACCTCGATGTTCTCGACCGGTACGAAAAGTTTGTCGTCGCCATGATACAGGACCCGCAAGCAGTCATGCGGCGCGCCGCCGACCTGAACGGTCTCCAAGCCATCGAAACGGCCGATCCCGTGATCGACATGCACGACATAGTCGCCTTCGGACAAACTCGACGTTTCCGTCAGAAATTCCTCACCCCGGCGGCGGCGGCGCGTCGGCCGCGATAACCGCTCCCCAAGGATGTCCTGTTCGGTGTAGACGACGGCGCCATCGATCGTGAACCCACGCTCCAGATCCAGGGTCGCGAGTGAGATAACGCCAGGTTCCTGAACCAGAACACTGGCCCAATCGTCCACGGTATTGGCAACATTGGCGCCATGCTGGCCAAGCAGCGCGCCCAGACGGTCGCGTGAACCGGTGCTGTGACCCGTAACGAGAATCCGGCGCGTTGTCTCCTCTTTTAGCCGCGCCGCGACGGCGTCCAGGAAATCGCCCCCGCCAACTTTGCGCGCTTCCGTAAAATCGATATTCCGGCGGCCACCAATATCTATTACCCGCCCCTCGCCTTCTTCGGTATCCGGCGCATCGAAGGCGGAAAACTGGGCAACGGCCCGCTTATTGAGCAGATCGCGCCATTCCGTCGGTTCGACAAAAAGCGTCGCCGGCGGTACGGGCTTGTAGACCGCCGCGACGTCCTCGGAAGCCTTGCCCGCGGGGCCTTTTAGCATGGTTGCCCGGGCGTCATAATAGTCGGCGATCATCTCGAAACGTTCGGCGGCGACAATCTCGACGTCCGGGTCCATCGCGATCGCTGCATTCGGCACATAGTCGAAGAGCGTTTCAAGCCGTTCATGGAACAGCGGAAGCCAGTGCTCCATCCCGATGTAGCGACGTCCGGCGCTAATTGCCTCATAGAGGATATCGTCATTCGAGGTGACGCCAAACAGGTTCCGATAGCCGGATCGGAAACGTTGGATGCCTTCATCGTCGAGAAATACTTCGCTGACCGGGCCGAATTGAAAGCCTTCGAGAGATTCCTCGGTCCTTTGCGTCATCGCGTCGAAGCTTCGTATGCCTTCCAACTCATCGCCGAAGAAGTCGAGGCGCAACGGCAATGTGGCGTTGGGTGGAAAAATATCGACGATACCGCCTCGTAGGGCATATTCGCCCGCTTCCCGCACCGTGCCGGCCCGAACATAGCCATTACGTTCGAAAAAAGTGACAATGACAGATTTCTCGATCCGTGCCCCGATGCCGCCGCCGATCGTCGAGGCTTCGAACACCTCGCGTGGCGGAATACGCTGCACGGCGGCGCTGACCGTGGAAAGGACGACTTGCGGCGAAGCTATTTCCCCCAAGGCGATACGCGTCAGGACATCGAGACGCCGCGCGACTACTTCCGTATTCGGAGAAACGCGGTCATACGGCAAGCAGTCCCAAGCAGGAAATGACATCACATTTAAATTCGGCGCGAAAAACGCCAAGGCGCCGGCCATTCGCGACATACCGGCATCGTCGTGGGCAATATGAAGCACGGGACGGTCCGGAGAATCGAATGCCAGTCGCGCCAGTTCGATGGCCGTACACCCTTCCGGTGTGCCGGCGACCCTGACGCGGCCCGGCCGTCCCAATAGTTCCGTGAGTGTGTTCAATCTTTGCTAGCGCCGAGAGTAAAGGTTTTCAACTGTCGCATGACATCATGATCCAGGTCCGCCGGAATTGGCTGACGCCCGGTAATCCAGCCATACATGTCGGGGTCCGATTCGTGCAACATGCCCTCGAACAAATCGAGTTGCCGTTCGGAAAAGACGTCCAGATTGCGGTCGGCGAACTTACCAATCAAAATATCCATTTCCCGCATGCCACGATGCCAGCTACGGAATTTCAGTTGTTTGCGACGCCGGTCCAGATCGCTTTGAACATCATTCATCGGGAACTCCTCACAGCGCAACGATATAGCCTTCGCCTAAGCGGCGGTAAATCGGAAAAAATCATAATTCCTTTCATGGCCATTGCTCCGTAGACTGACGTGCCGGCGTTGCAGGCGGCCGCGCGGCAGGAGAAGAAATTTGCGTCCGGAAATTCTTTTCAAACTGTTTTCCCCAATCACGGGTTTGCCCGGCATTGGTCCCCGTAACGCGAAACTGGTTGAAAAGCTGGCCGGCGCGAAAATTATCGATCTTGTTTGGTTGCTGCCAAGGGAAATTATCGACCGCCGTTATTCGCCCGATATCGCCAATGCAACGCCGGGTATGATCGCGACATTAACCGTTCATGTCGAGGCGCATTCCGCGCCGCCGAATAGGCGTCAGCCCTATCGTATCCGCTGCTCGGACGAAAGTGGACAACTCACCCTGGTATTTTTTCACGCCCGCGCCGATTACCTTGAAAAATTGTTACCGGTTGGCGAGACCCGCGTGGTGAGTGGCCGCATGGAGCATTATCGCGATGACATTCAGATGACGCATCCAGATCATGTCGTACCGCCCGAGGAAGCGTCTTTGATCCGTCGTGTCGAAGCGGTTTATCCCAACACCGCCTCGTTAAGTCCAAAAACCTTGTCCCGCGCCGTGTCGGCGGCCCTGGAAGATTTGCCGGCATTGCCGGAATGGTTGGATCCCGCCTTCCGCAAACAACGGGGGTGGACGGATTGGCAAAGCGCGGTTCTTCAAGCGCATGCGCCGCAAGACGCAACGGCCTTGTCGCCATTAACACCCGAACGTGCTCGTCTCGCTTATGACGAACTGCTCGCCAATCAATTGACGCTCGCGATTATGCGCGCCAGCCAAAAGCGCGCGAAAGGACGCAGTCTACAGGGCAACGGTACCTTGCGGCGTGCGGTCACGAAAAATCTGCCTTTTAAGCTGACCGATAGCCAGGCCGTGGCGCTGCGGGAAATTCAGGACGATATGGCCGCACCCGGCGCGATGTTGCGCTTATTGCAAGGCGATGTCGGTAGCGGCAAAACCGTGGTCGCGCTTATCGCCCTCTTAAACGCGGTTGAATGCGGCGGTCAGACGGCAATGATGGCACCGACTGAAATACTGGCGCGGCAGCATTTTGCGACGATATCCACGCTGCTGGAAGGTTCCGGCGTCAGAACCGAAATTCTGACCGGCCGCGACAAGGGCAAGGCCCGGCAAAAGATCTTGGACCGTTTGGTGGCGGGCGAAATCGATATCCTTGTTGGGACACATTCACTTTTTCAATCCGGAGTCGAATTCAAGGACCTTATGGCCGCGGTAATCGATGAGCAACATCGTTTCGGTGTCCATCAACGCCTCTCGCTCGCCGAAAAAGGACGTGGCGTCGATGTTCTCGTGATGACCGCCACACCAATACCCCGGACGCTGACCTTGACGGTTTATGGCGATCTTGAAGTATCGCGGCTAACGGAAAAACCCGCCGGTCGTAAGCCCGTCGACACGCGAACGATATCTCTCGACCGCTTGCCCGATGTCGTGGAGGGTATAGCCCGGGCCCTCGACCAGGGCGCGAAAGTGTATTGGGTTTGTCCCTTAGTGGAAGAAAGCGAACTTTCCGACATGGCGGCGGCGGAAGATCGCCATCGCGAATTGTCGGCGCGCTTCGGCGATGCCGCGGCGCTGGTTCACGGACGCATGAAGGCCGCGGATAAAGACGCGGCGATTGAGCGCTTCGCCACCGGCTCCGCCCGCATTCTCGTGGCGACGACGGTCATCGAAGTCGGCGTCGATGTTCCGGATGCCACGGTCATGGTCATCGAACATGCCGAGCGTTTCGGGCTCGCCCAACTGCACCAACTGCGTGGCCGGATTGGACGTGGCGAGAAAGCGTCCCGCTGTTTGCTCCTGTTTGGCCAGCCATTGAGCGAATCGGCTCGTTCGCGACTGCGCATATTGCGTGAAACCGAAGATGGTTTTCGGATCGCGGAGGAAGATTTACGTCTGCGCGGCGCGGGCGAGGTCCTCGGTACGCGGCAAAGCGGTTTGCCGGAGTTTCGCCTTGCTGACCTTTCTGCTCATGCTGAACTACTCGCCGTCGCGCGTGACGACGCAGGCTTGATTCTCGATAAGGACCCCGACCTTCAGACGCCGCGCGGCACCGCGTTGCGGACGCTTCTCTACCTTTTCGAAAGAGACGCGGCGATCGTCAATCTTCGCTCGGGGTGAAAGGCGCCTTGAGGCCCTCTTTTTCGCGCATTAGATCGATACTTTCATAAGTATCGGCGGACTGGCGGGGAATCGATTTTTCGGCCTCCGGCCGTCGATCCGGCGGTGTCACGATGCCACCCGAAATCACCATTTTGACCGCCTCTTCCACACTCATATCCAACACGATGATGTCCTTGCTTGGCACGAATAACAGAAAACCCGAGGTCGGATTGGGGGTCGTTGGCAGGAACACATTGACCACTTCCTGCAAGGTCAGATTTTGAACTTCGCCCTCCGTCGCTCCGGTAATGAAACCGATGGCCCAGATGCCGCGTCGTGGGTATTCAATCAGTACCGCCTGCCGGAATGCCTTGGATTGCTGCTGCAGGATGGTTTCGAGGATTTGCTTAATCGCGCTGTAAACACTGCGGATAACGGGCATCCGCGCGAGAATGCTCTCTCCGGCCTTGAGAACGAGCCGGCCTAGAAAACCCGCCGTTAGGGCCCCGATCAACGTTATCGCGAGGATCAGTACGATCAGACCAAGTCCGGGGAGTCCAATCTCCAGGCCAACGGTTTCCTTCAGATAATGATCCGGATTCCAACCCTCGGGGATCAGCGGGACGATATAGTCGTCCACCACTCCGATGAACCACCAGGCAACCAAGAGCGTCGCCGCCAAGGGCGTGGTGACCAGAACGCCGGCAAAGAAATAGGCACGAATCCTGGGGAAAATGCGAAGGCGTCTTCTGAGCAGCCGCCGCCGTGCCTTCGTCCGATTGCCGTTATCGTTTGCCGTCATGCAATGGTTCCCTTTTGCGGTATTTCGCCCGCGTGATCGGCCTAGATATGTGTGTGCGGGAATCCATTAACAAGCATTTCCCGGCAAAGTCATGAATTCGCCACACTTGCCTGCCAAATTCGAGCCGAACGTGCTAGGAAATCGGTGAATGGAAACCTCTTACCCGCCCTCACCGCGCTTGCGCGCACTTGCGACGGCCGTACCGCCTTACAAGCTGCGGCAGGAGGATGTTGAGGCGATTAGCCGAAAGATCTTCGCCAGCCGAAGTGAAGCTTTCGATCGAATGCGGGCGATCTATGGAAATGCCGGCATTGAAACCCGGTATTCCTGTGTCGAGCTTGACTGGTATCTGGAGGATCATGGATGGCCGGAACGCAACGAACTGTACCTCCGTAACGCGCTCGATCTCATTCGACGGGCAGCGCAAGATTGCCTTGCGCAGGCGGCACTGTCCGCCGAGGAAATCGATGGTATCGCCGTCGTATCGACGACGGGTATCGCGACGCCCAGCCTTGATGCGCTCCTGATCGAGGAACTGCCGTTTCGACGCGATATTCAACGGTTACCTATTTTTGGACTTGGATGCGCTGGCGGCGTATTGGGTTTAAACCGGGTCGCCGATCTGGCGCGTGCGCGGTCGGGGACCCGTTGGCTTTTCTTGGTGGTTGAGCTCTGCGGCTTGACGTTTCGCAACCAAGACCTTTCGAAAAGCAATATTGTTGCCACGGCGCTTTTCGGTGACGGTGCCGCCGGCGCCATCCTGGAAAGCGGTGGGGAAATTGGGCCCGCCATTCTCGGCGGCGGTGAACACACCTGGCCCGGCTCTCTCGACACAATGGGGTGGCGCCTGCGTGAAAACGGCTTCGGCGTACTCTTCAGCCGAGACATACCCGATCTTGTTTCAAACCTGTTTCCGGAGGTTCTTCACGCATTTCTCTACGCTTCGGGAACGCGGTTGGAAGCAATCGACAATATCGTTCCCCATCCCGGCGGCGCCAAGGTTTTGTCGGCGATGACGCAATCACTCGGGTTGCCGGAAGACGCATTGCAGCACGCACATGATATCTTGCGGGATTATGGCAACATGTCCGCGGCGACGGTGTTCTTCGTATTGGAGAGATGCCTGGCAGCCGGCGCCTCGGGTAGTCTGCTGCTTTCGGCGCTCGGGCCCGGTTTCACGGCCGGCTTTACATTACTTGAGCACGATGAATGAGTTTTTCGGCTTTGGGATTGGCGCAATGGCTGGTCCTTGCGGTCGCGGCGCAGAGGTTAGGTGAACTTGTTATCGCCAGGCGCAATACCGTCCGCTTGATCGAAGCCGGTGGTATCGAGGCGGGTCGCGGTCATTATCATTCGATCGTTTTCCTGCATGCCGCATGGTTGATTGCCCTGTTTGGCGTCGTGGCGCCGACTGCGTCCGCAAATATCTGGTTGATCGGTTTTTTTGTATTGTTGCAGGCGGCGCGTCTTTGGGTCATTGCAAGCTTGGGCCGTTTCTGGACGACGCGGGTTATTACGGTGCCGGATGCGCCTCTCGTGGCACGCGGCCCCTATCGCTGGGTGCGGCATCCCAACTATGTGATCGTCGCGCTTGAAATGGCCGTGCTGCCGCTGGCGTTTGATGAATGGCGTTTGGCCGCGGTATTTTTCGTTGCGAACGGCATATTGATGTGTGTGCGTATACCCATTGAAAATAAAGTGTTGCAGGCGCGTCGCCGTCTGGGAAATTCAGATACTTAACGCGAATAGAGTTATAAAGACGACTATAACGGGCTCGCAAATCGGCACATACCACGATACAGTGGGCAATTGGGGATAGAGCGGAGCGAACGATGGCCGCCGAACGGGCGTATTCACTTGGTGAAATAAAGCTACTGTCGGGGCTGCAGGCGGATGCGTTGCGAACGCTTGAGAAACGATGCTCTTGGCGGAGTTTTTCACCGCAGGAACAAATTATCGATCGGCAGAGCGATACGCGTGACGTCTATTTCATCGTGTCGGGACGTGTCCGCGTTGTGAACTATTCGTTGTCGGGACGCGAAGTGGCGTTCGATGAAATTCTAGCCGGCGGCTATTTTGGCGAAACGGCGGCGATCGATGGCGAACCGCGGTCAGCGACCGTCGTTTCGTTAGAAGGCACAACCGTTGCCATCATGTCACCCGACGCATTCTATACCCTGCTCACCGAACATCCGAATGTCATGCGTTCATTGATGATTCGCATGGCATCGATCATCCGTACGTCGAACGAACGAATTATGGATTTGAGCACCTTGGGTGCCAACAACAGGGTTTATGCGGAAATTCTACGGTTGGCGAAAGAGAATGTTCTGGAAGGAAATACCGCGAAGATCCATCCGGTACCGATTCATGGTGATATTGCCAGCCGAGTCAGTACGACGCGCGAGACCGTCGCCCGCGTCCTTAACGACCTGGCTCGGAAAGGCCTTGTTAAGCGCGAAAAAAATGCACTGCATATCCTCGACATGGAACATCTAAGCGACATGGTCGAACAGTTCCAAATGGAGTAATCAGTCCAAGACGTGACTTGCAAGACGCAAAGTCTAAACCGATATCTAAGTTTCAATTCAATCAATCGTGCGATCCGGGGAGTACCGTTAATGGTACGGCACAAGGCTTTATATTTATTACTGGCGGTGTTGGTTTTTGGGGCAAACGTCCGTGTGGCCACCATGGCACAAGGCACGGACGACGTGGACGGAGTTATGTCTGCGAGCGCCTTTCGACCGGTTCCCGATGATTCGCGGCTTACGATACAGATCGCCGACGATACCGACATAAATTTACGGTTGCGAGACGTCGCCGAACGCCTGCTACGGCGCGCGGGATATACGATAGTTTCGGAAAAACCGACCTTTACGCTACGACTTGAATCGCAACGTATAAGCGGCGGTGTTCAATTCGACCGTAGCATCGGGAGCCTTCGCGCGGGTAGCAGTGTCGGCAGACCGACGGGCAATAGAAGCGGACCGCAAGGCACCGGCGTCGATCTGAACTTGAAGTTATGGTCCTCGACGCGAAACAGCCTGCTTAGCCCAAAATCGCCAGGCTCGGCGCCGAAGCAGGGCCTTGGCATTCAGATTGAGGCCTTCGATGAAATCGCGCGTAAACCCGCCTGGCATGGCGTGGCGCGGGCGGTCGATAGCGGCGGTGACAGTTTCCGCACGGGTAGCGCCTTAGTCCGCCACTTGGTCGATGCATTTGGGCTTACGATCAAAGAAGAAACCCTGTCTTTGCGTTAATACGTGAAACGGACGTTGACCTAAGGCGACAAGGTACCTATTTTCTCGCCGCCTATCCGGCACGATACGGTCGGGCGCGTAGCTCAGTTGGTAGAGCATCTGACTTTTAATCAGACGGTCACAGGTTCGAATCCTGTCGCGCTCACCAACCCTTTCAAAGGGTTGGGAAAAAATATGGGACTACCGTGTTTTCAGGGTATTCGGTAAGCCGATCTTTATTCAGCCGCACTCGCCCGGGCCAATGACTTCGCGAGTTCAAACATGCTTCGTTGCAGTTTTGGGTCCTTGATTTGTCCATATGCGGAAAGAAGGTCCTGGGCATCTTGAGAGGAGAATACCGCAAGGTCGGGCGCTGCCGGAACTTTGTCCATATGGTTGGACTTTTTCAACGCATCGGGCATATCGTCGAAGAAGAAGGAAATAGGCACCTCAAGCGCTTCGCTTAGTTGGAAAAGGACGCTGGCGCTAATACGATTCGCGCCGCGTTCATATTTTTGAATCTGCTGAAATGTCAGACCAATGGCCACCCCAAGATCGGCTTGGCTCATATCAAGAAGCCGCCGGCGAATCCGAACCCGCTTGCCGACATGCATATCGACCGGCCCATAGGCAACGCTCTTTCTTCCGATTTTCATATTGGTGCCCCCTCAAACAATTCAAACGATCCATGGCGTGTTGCGCCATTCGATGGCGTGCCGCGTATCAAGAAAAATAGGGTCGCCGGCAATTTTTCAGTCGGTTTGAACAGAGATTTGGGCTTTAGCATCAACGCGTGATTTAAAAATTCGATCATTAGTAAGGCACCCCTCTCACACCTTTTGCGATTTTTATGAGATACGAATACCGTTCTGCCGTTGAGATGACTGTGACCCAGGTCACAAAAATTAACTTTTCTTAAAATTTAATGCGAATTGACCGCTTACACGGTCGTCCGGGCCTTAAAACAGATATTATTGACAAGCTAAATCCTGCGGCACGGAGTCGAGAAGCGCGTCTTCGTTCCAATAAACCCGCTTCATGGCCCTGGCTCTCCGCCGAGTGAAAAATAAACTATGAACCCGCGCGCTTAGAATCCAAATTGTTTGGGTTTTCGTTCACATTACTCGCGCTTGGCATGGGCAAACTAAAAAATACGGTGATGGCTAAAATCAAGTCGACGTTTACGCCGTCAGTAGCGAGCGGTAGATATAATCGCTCTAACTCCGCGTAATCCTTCTCAAATCGTATTAGCGATTTTCCGCGCCGCCAATTTGGTTTGCCGGTTTCGACGACATCCATCAGGAAGCTGTGCACACCGGACAAACGGGTACCGCTCAATCGATCCCCAACCCAGCCACCGGTTAAGTTCATACCGGCGAATTCCTCAATTTTGGTTCCCACCAAACGTCGCCAGAATCGAACGGGGTCTCGGTGAACGTCGATTAGCCACAGATTTGGTAAAAGTTTAGGCACATCGATAGGGTCGAAATGTTGGCGGCCCGGAAGTTTTCCTTTCGGCGAGATAGCGCGCCAGTATTCGTACAGGGATTTGATGTCAGCGTGCGCTTCGAGCGTTAACGGCACTTTTTTTCATCTCATTTAAGTTTCACGCCATGCATTAATTATATTTTATCAGATCAATTTAAAATATAATAAACCACATTATTGGTAGAATTATGCTGACAGCAACAATTCTATCACACAAAATGACCGTAGTCTTGTCTTTGCATTTGGGGTCGCGGTGGCGAAATGGCGTCTAGTCCATTCGGGGGCAGTATTGAAATTGTCAGTTCAGGGGAGTTAGGTCTGCAGCAAGGTGTGTTTTTCATGGCTTTCTGTCAACATGGGCGAAGTTAATCCGTCGATTTAACTTGCTGACAACACGCTGTATTCATCGGATCTTACATCAAACACATGAAGACGGTCGAAATATCGAACTGGATTTCCATTGCCGCTAAAAAATCACCCGAAAAGATAGCGATTCGCTATCGCGGAGACGAAACCGCTTATGCGAGCCTAGAAGAAAGAGTTGCCGGATTGAGTGGCGCCATGTCCGGCTACCTAAAAATTCGCAATGGAGACCGGGTTTCCTTTCTCGGGCGGAATTGCCCGCAGATTATGGAGCTACTATTTGCTTGCGCGAGAATTGGCGCAATTTTCGTTCCGTTGAACTCTCGAATGACGTTGGAGCAACTGGGTGTCTTTCTAAAAAATTCCAAACCGGCCTGTCTCTTTGCGGACGCGGCCTATTTGCAGGCGGCTCAGGAATGCCTGCAATTTGCGCCCATTAAAAATTTAATCACCTTCGGTGGTGCCGCCGATGGTGACGGTTCGCCTCTGGATATGGACGATTTGATTGCCAACGCTAAACCGATCGAAAGCGGGCATTTCGACATTCCTCTAACAGCGCCCGTTCTGATGGCCTATACGTCGGGGACGACGGGTAGGCCGAAGGGCGCGCTCCTTTCGCAGGAGGCGATTTACTACAGCGCGTTAAACTCAATCGATATGTTCGAGATGACCGCGCGGGACGAAGTACTGACGGTCATCCCGATGTATCATATCGGCGGTTTGAGTATCCAATCCGCCCCAGCCATCAAAGCCGGCGCAACCATCACTATTCACCGCGAACTGGACCCGGCGCTCGCATTACGCGATATCGAGCGATACGGCATCACATTGATCGTTGGGCGCCCCGTCGTCTCCCGGGCAATTTCTTCTCATCCAAATTGGGATAAAACCGACCTTTCGAGCCTCCGTTCCCTTGGCAGTGGCTCCACACGGGTCCCGTTGGCTTCCATGGCACCCTGGTTTGCGCGTGGCGTTCCCGTGCAGCAATTGTATGGCATGACGGAAGCTTTGCCGCCGGTAATAGGCGTGTCACTTGAGGATGCGCGACGCAAGGCAGGCTCGATTGGCAAGCCAGCAACTCACGTCGAGGCCAAAATCGTTGATCGTGATATGAACGAAGTCAAACCTGGAGCACGTGGTGAGATTGTCTTACGTGGCAAATGTGTTTTCACGGAATACTGGGCAAACCCATCCGAAACGGAACAAACCTTTCGAGACGGCTGGTTTCTGACTGGTGATGTCGGCCATATCGACGATAAGGGATATTTTTATGTGGACGATCGCATCAAGGATATCGTGATCGTCGGTGCCTCGAATGTATACCCCGCCGATGGAGAACGAATTCTAGCCGAATGCGATGCTATCGAAGAGGCTGCGATTGTTGGCAAGCCGGATCCGGAGCTCGGCGAAATTCTGGTGGCATGCGTTGTGTTGAAACAGGGACGTCAGATGACCTCCCACCAACTGCGCGAATTGTTCAATGGCCGCCTGGCCCAATATCAACATCCAAAACATGTACTGTTCATGGACGCCATTCCCCATACGGCCTTGGGCAAGATTCAAAAATCAGCCTTACGTCGACTAGTTCAGGATTGAAAGAATTCCAAAAACCACAATATGTGCGCTAAAATTTTCTAAATACCGCTAAATGTAGTTGACCTGATGGCGGGTGGGCTGATAAAAATCAGGCGTTCAAGTGCATGGATGCGGGGTCCATACGATCTGGCCATGTGTCAGAGGCTCGGCGGGATTTGCGGGATTGCCCGAAAATCGCGCCGGGCCGCTTCGTTAGTGGATGTAGCTTTATGATTGTTTAGAGAAGGAAATCGAACTCTTCTCCTTACTCTGACAAACGGAAAAAACGTCAGGTGCGCGGACGCGGGGTCCATCGCTCGTGCCCCGAGGGACACGCCTGACGCTTTCCGAGAGCAGGTTCCCGAAGGATCCTCCAACTCGAAGGACCTCTCCGCCCGAAGGCTTCGCGATCCTCCGGACCCGATCCACCCGAAGGTGTCCCGACCCCGTGGCCTGCCTTTCCGAAGAAAAACCGGCCTCCGAACCGCGCCACCCGAAAGTAGTTTGGCCCAGGCGACTCTTCAATCCGAAGACATCCAAACCGCAATTACATAATCTGAAATAATTGGAATGAGCGCAATAAAAATATAAGGAAAGTACTATATTTCAGTGGATTAAGTTCTTAATTTTACACAAGTTATCAACCGATTTTCCACAATTTTATACGCACCCGCGATGCGGAGAATTTTTTAGCTACTCTTCATCTGAAGCGTACCGCCGACAAGGCACTCGGATTCAAGGACTTATCCACTAATGACCGGCGGTCATGGTCGGTCAGGGCGCGGGTACTTTCGTGGCGCCAAGCCGGCATGAAACCACGTCGCGAACGCAACAATATCAAAAACAGGGAGTTGAAGGTGGGCCGCAAGGGCATTCGAAAACGGTCCCATATTCGTGCATTCGAGCACAATCGCGCCAATATCGCCATGCTCGGCCAGTAACGCCTCACCCGCCATCAGTATGTCTTCCTCGGCGGCGACGACATCCATCTCCATTTCGTCGCCGACCACCACTCGGGTGAACTCACGGCCGCTTTCGGTCCCGACAACAGGCGTTGATGGGTCGACGCCGGCTTTTTCGAGATGCTCCGCCGTGAGTGTTTCCGCGCTTATCGTGATGATTCCGGTGCGTTTCCCAGGCGGCAATAAGCGCTGGACGAAAGGCACCTGCATCAAGCTGGATGTGGCGACCGGTACACCGGCGTGAGCCGCGAGTTCCTCCTGAAATAAGGATAGAAATCCACATGTCGTCGTGATTCCGTCGGCGCCAAGAGAGACAAGCTCCCCCGCGGCTTCCTTAAATGCGTCGAGCAAGCCTTCTGCTTTTTGCCGCACGACGCGCTCCGACGATGCGCCAGGTACGACCTTGTAGATGACGGGGAACGGCCACGTGTGAGCATTGCCCACGTCGCCAGGAACGCGCGGAAACCTGGTCTCCAGCATCAGAATGCCAAGTCTCGCGCCATAAATCGTTTTTCCGCCCGTCGCGATTACCGGATTTACTGGTTGGCTTGTCATTGTCTGTACTTCCCTTTCCGCCATCTCGCGAACCTGCCCCCACATAGCCGCCGCCATGTTATCCGAAAACCGACACAAAACGAAAAAGGCCACACCCGAGGGCGCGGCCTTTCCCGACTTGATGTTGGACTGACTTAGAAGTCCATGCCACCCATGCCGCCCATATCGGGCGCGCCACCAGGCATGCCACCGGCAGCCTTCTCCGGCTTGTCGGCAACCATGGCTTCCGTCGTGATTAGCAGACCGGCAACCGACGCCGCGTCCTGAAGTGCCGCGCGCACGACCTTGGCGGGATCGATGATGCCGCTTTTGACCATGTCGCAATACTTCTCGTTCTGCGCGTCAAAACCCCAGTTCGCATCCTTGTTCTCAAGGATCTTACCAGCGATCACCGCGCCGTCCTCGCCCGCGTTTTCGGCGATCTGACGGGCCGGAGCCTGCAGCGCCTTGCGCACGATATTGACGCCAACACGTTGGTCATCATTCTCGAACTTGACCTTGTCGAGAACCTTGATCGAACGCAAGAGCGCAACGCCGCCACCGGCTACAACGCCTTCTTCCACCGCGGCGCGGGTCGCGTTCATGGCGTCCTCGACACGGTCCTTGCGTTCCTTGACCTCGACTTCGGTCGCACCGCCGACATTGATGACAGCGACACCGCCCGAAAGCTTGGCAAGGCGTTCCTGGAGCTTCTCCTTGTCGTAATCGGAGGTCGTCTCCTCGACCTGCGCGCTGATTTGATCGCAACGCGCTTTGATATCCTTTTTCTTGCCAATGCCATCGACGATCGTCGTGTTGTCCTTGTCGATCTCGACCCGCTTGGCGCGGCCCAACATATCCAAGGTCACGTTCTCAAGCTTGATGCCAAGATCCTCGGAAATGACCTGACCGCCAGTCAGCACCGCGATATCGGCAAGCATCGCTTTGCGACGATCACCGAAGCCCGGCGCCTTGACGGCCGCGACCTTCAGACCGCCACGTAGACGGTTGACGACGAGTGTCGCGAGCGCCTCACCTTCTACATCCTCCGCGAGGATCAGCAGGGGCTTGCCGGACTGAACCACCGCTTCGAGCAACGGCAACATCGCCTGGAGGCCGGACAGCTTGGATTCGTGGATCAAAATGTAGGGATCTTCGAGATCGGCCCTCATCTTTTCGGCATTGGTCACGAAATACGGCGAAAGATAACCGCGGTCGAACTGCATGCCTTCAACAACCTGAAGATCGGTATCGAGGGACTTGGCTTCCTCAATCGTGATCACGCCGGCATTGCCGACGGTGGCCATCGCTTTAGCGAGCATATCGCCTACTTCGGTGTCGCCATTCGCCGAGATCGAGCCGACTTGCGCGATTTCAGCGTTTGTCGTGATTTTCTTCGAGCGCTTGGCCAGATCTCCCACGACAGCTTCCACGGCGGCATCGACGCCACGGCGCAGGTCCATTGGGTTCATCCCGGCGGCAACGGCGCGCGAGCCTTCACGCACGATCGCGGCGGCGAGGATGGTTGCCGTCGTGGTGCCGTCACCGGCAATGTCATTGGTCTTCGACGCGACTTCGCGCACCATCTGTGCGCCCATGTTCTCGAACTTATCGCTCAGCTCGATTTCCTTCGCGACCGTCACACCATCCTTGGTGATCCGTGGTGCGCCGAACGGCTTGTCGAGCACAACGTTACGTCCCTTCGGACCCAGCGTCACCTTAACGGCATCGGCCAGGACATCGACGCCTTTCAGCATCCGGTCCCGGGCATCCGTTGAAAATTTGACTTCTTTAGCAGCCATTACTTAGTTCCAATTCCGTGGTACTTTTTATCAAGCGCTTAATCTTTAAGCGGCTTTTTTCTTCGATGCCTTGTGCTGGTCCATGACCCCCATGACGTCGGATTCCTTCATGATCAACAGGTCTTCGCCGTCGATCTTGACCTCGGTGCCCGACCATTTGCCGAATAACACCAGATCGCCCGCTTGAACGTCGAGTGGCGTGATTTCGCCTTTCTCGTTCCGGGCACCGGAACCCACTGCGATGATTTCGCCCTGACTCGGTTTCTCCTTGGCGGTATCGGGAATAATGATCCCACCTGCGGATTTCTCCTCCTCGTCAATCCGACGCACCAATACACGATCGTGCAACGGCCTGAATTTCATTGCTAACCCTCCAACACTTTAGAATTACGAGAAATTTATTAGTTAGCACTCCGGTCCAATGAGTGCCAGCCGGGGATTTAAGCCACGTTGAGCGATAGTTCAAGACATATTCGTGAAAAAACTTATCGATTTGTGAGAAATTTAAACGCTGACGGCACGCCGCCGCCGTAATCGCACACCGGATCACGCCGTTAGGATGAATTTGGTTCGAATTGTTTGGCGCGTGAGATTAGCCGCTTGGCGTTTAGGTAAATTGGCATCTCGATCAACGAGCCATCGAGTTCAACTCTCGCTTGGCCAGCCATTCTGGCTGCGTCAAAAGCCGCGACGACACGGCGCGCTCGCGCGACTTCCTCGATGTTTGGCGTGAAAATTCGATTGATAATGCGCGGGTGGTCCGAGAAAACGGCGCTCTTCGCCGTGTAGCCAAGACGGCGGGCGTGAAGCGTTTCGGCGTCAAGCCCGGCGTCATCTGTCCAAGTATAGGGACAATCGATAGACAGCACGCCAGCGGCGACACATTCGACATGGAATCGCTCACGGACATAGGCGAGCTCCCTGCCATCATTGCCACGTTCGGCGCCAAGGTCGGCAGCCATGTCTTCGGACGCGACAAGGCAGGCAATAACCCGTTCGCTCGCCTGACAAATTGCATAGGTTCGCATCAGACCTGCGGCTTGTTCGATATTGGGCACGATGCCCGTTGACCCCAGTTCCAGCCTATACTTCTTCTCAAGTTGGGTCAGTTCGTTCGCTAGCACTTCGATATGCCGAGGCGACGACGTTTTGGGAAGCATGACGATGTCGGGCCCGCTCCGCATGATTGCGGTTAAGTCCGCCATGCCGTCGGTATCCAATGGATTAACCCGTACGGCGGCGATTCCCCCCGCGCCTTTCCAAGCTGACACAATCTCCGGGCTAATCTTACGAGCGTGTGGGCGTAGCGCGGGCGGCGTGAAATCCTCAAGCTCCTGGATCAGGACATCGGCTTCCGTTGCGGGGCCCACGGCGAGCGCCGCTTCATTGGCACCTTCGATGAACAACCAGGACCGCAGGGCAGCGGAATTTATGGGGTTATCCATCTTTTTTCGGCAGTTCCAACCCGGCATTGCGCGCGTAAATTTTTGCCACCGCCGCATCATCCTCGCGTCCGAACCCGGAGCCCGCGGCCGCGATGAATTGTTGCAAGGCCGACGCTGAAAGCGGTGCGGAAAATTTGGCGGCGCGCGCGACGTCGGAGACGATTCCCAAATCCTTAACGAAGATATCGACGGCGGAATGCGGCGTATAATCGCCCTCGGCGATATGCGGGCCGCGGTCTTCGAACATCCAGCTCGATCCTGCACATTTGGATATCACATCGACCGTCGTTTGCGGGTCAACACCTTGGCTGATCCCGAAGGTGATTGCCTCCGCCGCCGCCGCGATATGCACGCCCGCGAGCATTTGATTGATAACCTTCAGGGCCGACCCCGCGCCCGCCATACCGCCAAGTCGAAAGACATTTTCCGCCATGGCGTCGAGCGCGGGCTGCGCGGCCGCGAAGGCGGCATCCGAACCGGAAGCCATGATCGAGAGAGCGCCCTGCCCCGCCTTGAGCGAACCGCCGGAAATTGGCGCATCGAGATAGAGCAAATCAAGGGACGCGCAACGCGCTTCCATTTCGCGCGCGAAGTCCGGCGACACTGTTGCGCAGGACAAAATGACCGCGCCTTTGCGCAAAACGGATGCTAGTCCATCCTCGCCGAACAACACTGCTTCTGTTTGTTGCGCATTGACGACCACGGTTGCAACGATATCCAGCAATGGTCCCGCCTCGGCGAAGGAACCGCCCTGCCCGCCCTCGGCCTGGAATTCGGTTACCCGCGCGGCATCGACGTCGAACCCATGCGTCACCAGCCCAGCCCGCAAAAGCGAGCGCGCCATACCACCACCCATCGAACCCAGTCCAACGACACCAACTATTGGCGAATTCCCTGTCATGCTATTCCTCAATTGATTTTCGGAAGATCGCTTCAATATGGACTTGCGCCGCATCGATCACGGGAAATCCGCAGGCCTGTCCTTCGAAGGCCAGGAACAAATCCGTTCCCGCTAGTACGATCGCCTCCGCGCCTTGTGTTTCGCAAAGGTCGCGTCCAACCCGAAAGAATGTTTCGCGCTGGGCGTCCGTGACCCGCGCGGCGGTTGCCATGGCGATATAGTCGTCATGTACTGCGGCCAGGTCGTTGCCCCGCGGCAGCACGCATTCCACCGAAGGCACACCGCAATAGATATGGCTCTCCATGACCGTACGCGTCCCCAAAAGCCCGACCCGTTTTAGTCCTCTTTGCGCGAAACCGGCATCCAGCATCGGGATCGCGTTCAATACCGGCAGCGGCGACACCGCCTCCAACGCCGTAATGCAGAAATGCCCGCCCATGGACGTCACCGCCACCGCATCCGCACCGGCCGACTTGAGCCGTTCGACCAAGGGCAAAAACACCGCCGCCTGCGCCGCCGCATCCCCCGCCATCAGGTTCGCCACGAGCCGCCGTGCATCGGAATGCACGATCGTTAATTCCATGACGCGATCGGCTTTCGCATAGGCTTGCGCCAACCCGCGATAGTAAAACTCCGTTGCCGCCGGACCAATGCCGCCGATGAGACCAATATGCATCTTAAACCCCTCCCACTGCGCGCCGAGCGACGGCCCAAATCAGCACAGACCATTGTTACTTTTGCCGACCGGTTGTCCGGTATTCGGAATCACCTGTACCGCGCGGTCGTCCCAAAGTTCGATCATTTTGGTGTCTTTTTCGTTCGTAATCGGCAGTGCCCGGCCGATATGCGTTTCGCACCACGTCTCGATGCGGGCGCGGGCGTCTTGTTCTTGTTCGGGACGGGAGACCCGGGCGGTGAAGATACGGACATCGTACCCTTGCGCCAGCCAGCGCTGAACCCGCGCCAACATGGCGGGAACGGGGTCGCCAATATGATCGGTGCCGTTCCAACCGTCGTACTGTGCCAGGGTTCCGTCCAAGTCGACGCCGATCCAACCGTTCATGGATTTAAGGGCCCGCGTCGCGTTTTGCGACAATCCTGCCGCCGCCAATCAAGTGCGCCTCAAACGCCCGCAGAATAGCGCCGTTTTTCTGCATCATGATCCCGTAGACCTTGGGGCTGAACTGGTTCGATATCTCGTCTTCAAAGCTTTCGAGCCGCGCGATAATTTTACGGTACTGATCGATGAAAGTTGCGCTGATATCCTCGCTGACCCGCACCGTAAAGCCACACCCTTGTAGCAAACCACGATAGCTTTCCATCGTCGCCATGTTGGTGGAGACCGTTGCATCGTGCACATCGGCCAATTGCACGGCATCCATGTCGCTCGTTTGCAGCCAATCGGTGAACGCGATAGTGCCGTCGGACGTCAGCACCCGCGCGCATTCCGCGATCAAGGCGGCTTTGTCGGGGACATGGCACCAAGCGTCCTGTCCCCATACCACGTCGAATGTACCGTCCTCGAAGGCCATATCGGCGGCATCGCCAATCTGAAAACCAGCCCGCTGATCCAGACCGCGAGCCGCGGCGCGACTGTTCGCTTCCAGAACATTGGTTTCGACCAAATCCAAGCCGGTGACCTGACATTTCCGGCTTTCCGCCAGATGCAGGGCGGGACCGCCGAGACCGCATCCCAAATCCAGTATCCGCTGTCCCTGTGCGATGCCCGCCAGGTCCGCGAGGACATCCGTCGAATGCGTCCCGCCGATCGACAAATAATCACTGCTGTACAGTTTCTCGATCAACGCGGAGCCGAGCTGACTGTAATTCTTGTGAATCGCTTCGACGCTCATTTTATATCCTCGAACGGGTTGGGAAGGAGATTGTTCAACATCGCACATTAGCGTAAACGGCGGTTTCGAAACCGAGATATAGCGCCAGCGCGCGCTCGTCCACAAAAGGCATGCTTTGGGTTAGATAGACGCCGCCGATAGCTTTTTTTGGATCGATCCAGAAATAGGAATTCACGAGGCCGGCCCAAGCAAGACTATTCGCCGACCGACCCGTCGGCGCCATTTCCGTGTTGATCATGAAGCTTAAGCCCCAGGTTTTCGCCATGCCGGGAAAGAACTCCGCATCCAGTGACGACGCCTTGTCGTTGGAAGGCAGCATGCAAACGCGGCAGTTCCCCATCTGATTTTGCGACATCATGCGAACGGTCTCGGGTTTCAGCACCTGGTCGCTATCGTCCCTACCCTTGTTCAGAATCATCCGGATGAATTTCAAATAGTCGCCGACGGTCGAATACAGCCCGCCGCCGCCCATTTCCGAAGGCGGGTCCTGTTTCGTTTCCATGTCGATAGGCTCCAGTACGCCATCCTGACGGCAATGCACCTTGGCCAGCCGGGTGCGCATGTCCGCTGAAATCTTGAATGCGGTGCTGGTCATGGCGAGCGGTTCGAAAATATTCTCTCGAAAATATGCGCCGAGACTCTTTCCACTGGCGGCTTCGACAATTTTCCCGACCCAGTCGATACTGCTGCTATACAGCCAGCGCTCGCCCGGATCGAACACCAGGGGCGTCATCAGGCCATGGATATCACCGGTGTTCGCCGCCGGCAGCTTTTCGACTTCGGTATAGCGTTTGATCGCGTCGTTCCATCTGGCATAGCCGAAGCCGGCTGTATGTGTCAGCAGATGACGCAGCGTGATCGCTTGTTTAGGTGGCCGCATCACGGGACGGCCATCGATGCCGAAACGCTCCAGGACCTGAACTTCGCCCAGATATGGCGCCCATTTGGCGGCCGGCGTATCCAGTTCGAGCACGCCTTGCTCGACGAGTTGCATGGCCGCGGCGCCAGTGACTGGCTTGGTCATCGATGCGATCCAACCGACCGTATCGGGCGTCATGGATATGCCTTCGCACCGAGCGCGTTCTCCAAATCCAGCTTCATACAAACAGCCGTCGCGGTTGGTCACCGCCGCCGACACACCCGCGACGTGCCCCTTGGCGACACCGTCCCTCAAAATTGTGTCGATAGGTTCCCGCAGGGACATACGCATTTTCTCCAAAGAAATTCGTGCAGTTTACGCCGCGCCGGGATCATCGTCATCAACCGCCGCCCAGCGATTTAGCGCCGTGCAATCCATTGTTTCGGTCACCTGACTGAAGGATAACGGATGTCACTGAAATCTTTCGGCGGTCCAACGTGTATTCGGCTGCCGAAACACGAAGGCGCCGGGTTTTAAAGTTGCTGGTTCCATGACTTAATTCTAACCGTAAATTCGGTGCCGAAAAAGCGCCACCTCCGCCGCATATACCCCGCCGCGCATCCACGCCATAATATGGTACGCAAACAAGGAGCCCCACGATGCCCACGCTCGACTGCAATGGCGGTCCATTGAACTACGACGTTATCGACATAACTCCGCCCTGGGTCGATGACCCGGAAACGGTCCTGTTCTGCCATGGCGTGGCGGCGGACCGGGATATCTGGGCGGCTTGGCTGCCGGGACTGACCGACCGGTTCCGGATCGTGCGCTTCGACACGCGCGGTTTTGGACGCTCTCATGTCCCAGGACCTGGTTTCGACTGGTCGATGGATTTGCTGGCGGATGACGTCCTTGCGATCGCGAAAGCCACGGATAGCGGCCAATTCCATCTTGTCGGGGAGTCATTGGGTGGCACGGTCTCGCTTTATTTGGCGAGCCGCAACCCCACCGCCATTCGGAGCGTGACCGCCGTTTCGACCTCGCATCGTGGCGGTTCGATCCGAAAAGCGGCGGCTTGGCGCGCGTTTGTCGCAGCGCACGGCATGGAAGGATGGTCGCGGGATATGATGGCGGATAGGTTCTTTCCCGACACCGTTCCCGACGATATCTGGCAGTGGTTCCACGGCGTACAATGCGGCACATCGCCGGACTCGCTGCTCGATCTTGCCGATTTGCTGATCGGATCGAACTACGCCGACGATCTCGCGAAGATCGAGGTTCCGGCCCTGTTGTTGGCCCCGGACTCGAGCCCCTTCGTGTCGACCGACATTACAGCGGACATTCACAAACTGATCCCCAACTCGGAAATACAGGTATTCCCCGGCGCACGGCACGGTCTTGCCTGCTCGCACGGTGTCGAATGCAGCTTCGCGCTGCTCGACTTCTTGGCGCGGCACGATTTGGCTTGAGCGTTATGTCTACTAAGCCGGCACTCACCCCCCACTCTAACCCTCCGATTCGATGGGAGAGGGTTAAAGTGGGGGTGGACCATGTCACGGTCCGAGCAATCACGTGACATCGCATTCTCCGATCCGAGGCATTACCTACATGGTGGTGGCGCTGTTCCTGCTCACCGTGGGGGATGCGCTGACGAAATGGATTGGTACTGGCCTGCCGGTCGGACAGGTGATTTTCTTTCGCGCCTTGTTCATTTTCATTCCGACGATGGCTATCGTCTTTACCTCCGGCGGGCTGGCTACGCTGAAGGTTGTGGACCGCCGTGGCGTTGGCATGCGAGCGTTGTTTTATGGCTGCACGACAGCATTGATCACGACTTCGATGATTCTATTGCCGCTCGCCGATGCCTCGGCGCTGCTATTCGCGGGACCGCTCTTCGTCACGGCGTTGGCGACACCGATGTTGGGCGAGCATATCGGCTGGCGGCGCTGGAGTGCCGTACTGGTCGGTTTCATTGGCGTGGTTATCATGCTGCGTCCAACGCCGGACGCCGTTCAGGCACTCGCGATCGTGCCCATCATTGCGGCCCTGTTCAGCGCCTTTCGCGATATCACGACACGCCGGATCAGCGCCACGGAATCGTCGAACGCGATCATGTTTTGGTCGAATGTCGCCTTGCTCTTCGGCGCCGCCTTCAGCGCGCCCTTCGGCTGGGAGCCAATGCGTCTAGCGGATGTCGCACAGCTGGCGATACTAGGGATTATCGTTGGTGTCGCCCATTGGGTAATGATCGAGGCCTATCGCTTCGGCGAGGCCGCCGTCGTTTCACCCTTCAAATATACCGCGATCATATGGGCGACGCTGCTTGGTTATTTCATTTGGGGCACGGTACCGGATGCCTTCATCCTAAGCGGCGGCGCCTTGGTGATCGCGAGCGGTCTTTATATCCTGCACCGGGAAACCCGAGCGAAGCCCGTTAAGACGACCGCGCATAGCGCTTGACGAAATCCTCATTAACGGTCACGCCGAGCCCGGGCCTGTCGGGGATTTCGATATAACCGTCGACGGCAACGAATTCCTCATGTGCCAGTTCGCGCAGCATCGGGTTGGCGCCGAGTGAATACTCCAGGATGAACGCGCTCGATGCCACCGCTGAAACATGCAGCCCGGCGGCGAAGGCGAGCGCACCGGTCCAGAGATGCGCCGCGAAGCGAAGCTGGTGCGCGCTACACAGCGCCTCGATACGCATCGCCTCGGTGATGCCGCCGGCAATCGCAAGATCCGGTTGCAGGATATCGGCGGCACGCAACTCTATCAGGTCACGGAAATCGAAGCGGGTGAACTCGCTTTCGCCCGTTGCGATGGGGATATCGGTCGACGCGCGGATTTCCGCCAACCCGCGCTTGTCGTCGGCGGTCACCGGTTCCTCGAACCAGGCGATATTGCAATCCGTGACGCCGCGGCAGAATCGTTTTGCCTCGGCGACATTCATGGTGCCATGCGCATCGCACATGATGTCGATATCGTCGCCGAGCCCTTCACGCGCCGCATGGACGCGGGCGATGGAATGGCGGACCTCGCCGTCGCCAGAACCGACGCGCATCTTGACCGCCTTGAAATCACCCTGATCGATGAAGCCCTGCAATTCCGCCGCGATACGGTCCGCCGGCGCCCATCCGCCCGACGCGTAGGCCGGCATCCGTTCGTGCCGCCGCCCGCCAAGCAGCCGCCAAATCGGTGCGTTCAATGACTTCCCGAGGATATCCCAAAGCGCTAAATCGATGCCGGCGATCCCACAAATCGTCAGCCCGCGACGGCCAAGCGCCGGGAAGACATGGCCCCGGTCGAGTGCGAAATGCGCCCGCGTGCCGTTATACATCACGTCCCACAGGCGCGAGATATCGCGCGGGTCCTGGCCGATCAACTGTGGCCCCAGTTCCTTTTCGATCAACGTGCACAGCGCCAGATTGACGCTGTTGCTGCCGACGGCGGATTTCGCTTCGCCATGCCCGACGATGCCGCACTCCGTTTCGATCCGCACCAAGGTCGCATCGAACGATGTGGTGGGGCCGAAATCACTGACATGCTGCTTTTCCTTTGGAATCGGAACGTGCAGCCAGGTCGCCGATACCGATTTTATTTTCATAATGCTTCGCCCCTTTTGAACCAATTCAGCAGCGGCCGCCGTCGTTCACACGCCGCGCAATGGCGCCATGACGCCATCGATCGATCCTAACGTATCGAGTGTCAGGATCGCCTTGTGCATCTCCGCCGCCGCCGCTGAATCTATGCCCGCCTCAGCGCAATTCAGAAATTTCCGCGCATAATCGCTATCGCTCAGCGGCGCTAATTTTTGCCCCCTGGTAAATGCGACTTCGGTCGATAACGTTCGGCCATCACGCAATCGGATGTCCAACGCGGTCGGCGTTGGTGGCTTCGTATCCGGCGTGTCGTGCTTGATCATTTCGACCTTCGACATGAAGTCCCGAACCTCGGAAGGCATCTCCGAGCCGGGACTAAAATCACCCAGCACCACCTCGCCATGAGTCATCGCCACCGACAGGCAGTATTGCATACTAAAGCGCTTTTCCATTTCGCTCTGCGGGTCGGCATACATCAAGTTGTTGAAGTTGATCGGCGGTACCGCCGTCGAAATGGATTCGACCTCATCGGCGCCGAACTGGTGTTCCGCCTTCAAGGCCAGCAGGCCGTCGAGCGAGGTATGGGTACTGGCGCAGCAGGGATAGGATTTCGGCGACAGCCCGAATTCCTCGATCGCCAATGGATTGCCGAGCGCCGCCAAAGCGGCATCGAATCCGGGCGACGCGTCACCGGCATAGAGATCACGGAAGCCCCATTTTCCATCCAGTGGTTCCTCCGACGCTTCGATACCCGCCGACGCGAGGCCCGCCGCCATGACGGCATTCTTGGCCGCGAGTCCGGCATGCATCGGTTTCGCCATGGTGCCGAACTGGCGCTTCGACCCCGCCGCCGTACTAACGGCGATGCTGATCGCGTTGCGCATGCCATCGGTATTCAAGCCCAGAAGCCGTGCGCATCCCGCCGCGGTGCCAATCGTGGCGACGGTCGAGGTTGCATGCCAGCCGCGCTTGTAATGTTCGACATTCACCGATTGGCCAACCCGCGCCTGAATTTCCAGCCCGACGACATAGGCGTCGAGAAGCGCATGGCCGGATATACCTTCCTGTTCGGCGAGCGCCAGCAAAGCCGGCACCATGACAGCCGATGAATGGCCAGATACGGGCGAAAAACTATCATCGAAATCAAGCGCATGCGCCGCGGTTCCATTTGCCAGCGCGGCCCACGGCGCCGCAAGACGCTGTGCCTGTCCAACCACGGTCGATGGCCCCTCACCCCACATCGCCACCGCGCGGCGAACGCGCTGCGCCGCCTTGTCGGGAGCGCCCGCGATCATGACACCAATGGTGTCCAAAACGGCGTCACGCGCCTTATCCAGGGGGCCGGACGCACGAATATCAGGCGTCTCAGCTGCCCAGGTCGCCAATTTTTTAGTCACGGACATGTGGGAAATCCTCCATTTTTGCGGTTCGTTATACTAGAGCACGATGCAAAACCCTTGCAAACCGAGCCGTCCCTCCCTTGCGGTGATCGCCACTCATCTGGCAGAATTGAAGGGAAATCTTGCCAATCGAGAGAGAAAAAACATGAATCAGGAACGGCTCCGGCCGGTTGAAGGTGCTCGGGTCTGGCACGGCCCCGACATGGCCAAGCAAAGCGACGATTGGACCTACAGTCTATCGGCCGGCGAAATCGCTGAAATCGATGCGGCGGTCGTGACGATAGATAATGCCGGACTGGATGTTCTCGACATTACGCGGGACAATTTTCCACTGCCGAAACTTGCCGCCACGCTGCAACGGATTCAGGGCGATCTGCAAAATGGCCGCGGTTTCGGGATAATTCGAGGGGTTCCGGTTAACCGCTATGAAATCCGGCAAGCCGCCATCGCTTATTTCGGTATTGGCGCGCATTTCGGCGAGGCGGTTTCGCAAAACGCCAAGGGACACGCGCTTGGCCATGTCTGTAACCTTGGTTTCGATCCTACCCTTCCGACCGCGCGTGGGTATCAGAGCGGCAATAAGTTGAATTTCCATACCGACCCAACGGATTTAGTCGGGCTCATGTGCCTGCGCAAGTCGAAGTCCGGCGGGCTCAGTAGCATTGTCAGCGCCGGCACTGTCTTCAATACAATGCTCGAGCAACGTCCCGACTTGGTTCAAGTTCTAACAGAAACGCTGTACCGTGATCGCCGGGGGGAAATTCCGGCGGGCCGCGAGCCTTGGTACCGCCTACCCGTCTTCAACTTCCGCGACGGGCAGCTGACGACCAATTACGTTCGCAGCACGATCGAGAAAGCCCAGCGCTTCGATGAGTTGCCACGGCTTACCGAGCTCCAACGCGAGGCGTTCGCTCTTATCGAACGGACGGCGGCGGATCCAGCGCTTTACCTCGACATGGCTTTTGAACCGGGCGATATCCAGTTCATCAATAATCATTACATCATGCACTCCCGTACCGCCTATGAGGACTATCCCGAGCCTGAGAAACGACGACATCTGCTTAGGTTGTGGCTCGCCTGCGATAAGGGCCCTTCCTTGGCCGCACCCTATTACGAGTTCATGGACAAAACCGCCTCGGGGCGCCCAAACGGATATCTGATGCCGGGGGTGGCCCTGACCGCGCCGTTGAATGTCGAGGATGGCGGGCCAGGCGCCAGCGAGCAGCGCGTCACATTAGCCTCTGCATAGAAAGTTTTCTTACGTAAAAACAATTTATTATGACGCCATTCCAAGGTAATGGTTCATGGTAATGTTTCGTCTTAGCACAAGGAATAACCGACATGACGACGATTGCGGAACTGTACAAAGCGCGCTTTGGTCAGGACAAGAATATCGGCCAGGATATGAAAGCCGAAGGCACGGTCGCCGATATCCTCAATCGCCGCTCGCATCGGCGTTATACCGACGAACCGGTATCGGATGATTTGCTTGACGTCTTGTTGGCGTGTGCACAATCGGCGCCGGCCAAGT
>JAJFJC010000128.1 GCA_021774385.1 Alphaproteobacteria bacterium | reverse complement strand
TGCATGCCGGCCACGCGTAATAAGCCGGTCATACATCAGAATTGCACCGGCAACACCGACATTGACGCAGAATTTTGTCGAAATCTTGACGGTGTGATCGCAGCGCGCCACAAGTTCGGGCGAAAGTGACCCGCGCTCCGGACCCAACACGTAGGCCGCCTGCTCCGGGTGCGTGAAACTAGGCAAATCGACCGCCTCGTCGAGCAATTCGACCCCGACCAATTGACAGCCATGCGGAAGCTGCATCGCGTCCACCGTGGCATAATGATAGAGCGGCACATGTTTCGCGGTCGCGGAGGTATCCGATTTGTACAGCGCTTGGACATCGACAGCCGGAGCAATAGCGAATACGAAATCCGCGCCAAAAGCATGCGCCGAACGAAAAAGATTGCCGACATTCATCGGCTTCGAGATGCGCTCGACACCTATTCCAAAAAATCCTCGCATGGCGCGGAACCTTGCATGCAAGGCCATGACGAGGCAAGTTGCTTCGCCGTCGTAAAAGGCGAAATTTCTGCTGCAAATATCATGACAGACACCAAGCAATCAAAGACCGTCGTCGAAATGCCGAAAAACACGGCGAACCCAATTCTAATTGAAGTTACCCGCGGCGATATGGTGGAAAGCATTCATCGAGGCCGTGTCGCCGTCGTGGATGTTACCGAGAAAGTCGCTCTTCATTGGGGCGACATCGAGGCGCCGGTCTATCCCCGCTCCGCCATCAAGGCAATTCAGGCATTGCCGCTGGTCGAGTCCGGCGCAGCGGATGCCTTTGCGCTATCCGACGCGGAACTCGCCATTGCCTGCGCCTCGCACAGCGGCGAAGCCCGGCATATCAAAACGGTCCGTGCCTGGTTGGAGCGGATGGGGTTGTCGGAAGACAATCTCGAATGCGGGCCGCATTGGCCACGGCACCACCAACAAACCTTGCATAACATGGTACGCGCCGGTGTAGTGCCCGGTGACGTCCACAACAATTGCTCTGGCAAACACACGGGCATGCTGGCCACCGCACACCATTTGGGCGAGCCGCTATCCGGCTATACCAAGCCGACACACCCTGTTCAGCAACGCATACTGGGTACATTGGAAGCCTTGTGTGGCCTCGACCTTTCCGACGCACCACGCGGAACGGATGGCTGTTCGGTGCCGACTTGGGGCATCCCACTATCGAATATGGCGCTGGCCTTCGCGCGGCTCGGCGCGCCGGACGAACTGCCACAGGCCCGCGCCGCCGCCGCGACGCGAATTCGCAAAGCCATCGCCGCCGAACCGTTCATGGTCGCCGGCACTGACCGCTATTGCACCACGATGATGGCGGCGGCGGGCGAGGCGATATTCGTCAAGACCGGCGCGGAAGGCGTCTTTTGCGCCGCGTTACCGGAGTACGGGCTCGGGATTGCCTTGAAATGCGACGACGGTGCGGTGCGCGGCGCGCAATTGATGCTGACCGCGGTTCTACGGCGGATTGGCGCCCTCGACGAGGGGCTCGCCGCCCAACTCGATTCGCTTGTGACCATCCCGCTCAATAACTGTAACGGCGCCCTTGTCGGCATGGTCCGGCCATCCGCCTCATTGTCCTTTTAAAATTTTAGGAGACTTTCATGCGCGCAATCCGCGTCCACGAACTAGGTAAACTTGATGTCCTTCGCTTGGACGACGATGTCCCATGCCCAACGGCGGGCCCGGGCGAAGTCCGCATCGCCGTCCATGCGACGGGCTGCAATTTCGCGGATACCCTGGTGATTGCCGGGACCTATCAGTACAAGCCCGACCTGCCTTTCTCGCCCGGCCTGGAAGTCGCCGGTGAGATCATAGATGTCGGCCCCGACGTCACGCGCTTCAAGGCCGGCGACCGGGTGATGGCGAACCTGTCCAGCGGCGGTTACGCCGAGGAAGTGGTCACCGACGCCGCCAGCGTCGAACCGATGCCGGACGGCATGGATTTCGTCACCGGGGCCAGCTTTCCCGTCGCTTACTCAACGGGTGCCGTCGCACTCCTCCACAAACGCGTCGCGCTACAGGCCGGCGAAGTACTGCTCGTCCACGGGGCGGCGGGCGGCGTCGGCCTGGCCTGTGTGGATATCGGTAAGGCCATGGGCGCCATCGTTGTGGCAACGGCGAGCACCGACGAGAAGCTTGCGGTCGCCGCCGAGTACGGTGCGGACCACCTGATCAACACCAGCACCGAAAACATCCGCGACCGCGTCAAGGAACTCGTCGGCGGTGTCGATGTCGTATACGACCCCGTCGGCGGCGACGTCTTCAAGCAATCGCTACGCTGCATCAATAGCGACGGACGTCTCGTTATCATCGGTTTCGCGGGCGGCGAGATACAGCAAATCCCCTCCAACCATCTATTGGTCAAGAACGTCTCCGCGGTCGGCATGGCGATGGGTGCTTATCGCATAACCGATCCGAGCGTCGTCACCGAAGGCTATCTGCAACTCCGCGAATGGTACGAAGCGGGAAAGTTGCGGCCCCGTATCAGCCACACTTTCCCGCTCGCGGAGACCGCGGATGCCCTTGATATCCTGCTACAGCGCAAGGTGATCGGTAAGGTCGTCGTGAAGGTCCGTTAAATCGGGTCGGGGTTAATTGGCCCGCCAATGACGGCTCTGGCTAGGTTTCCCCTATGGGCGCCAGAATGGCTTGGTAACTTCCATACGAGCCGTCAGCCGGTTGATCCCAATATCCTTGAGCATCCGGTCGTCGAGCGTTGCAAGCCTCTGGCGCTGCCGGGTCCGCTCGCGCCAGACCTGAACCGTGCAAATAGCGCGTAAGGTCGTTGTCGCCAAGGCCGACATAATCGCACCGGCCTGAAAAGGCGCCGGAATAGTGGTTTCGCTGCACAGTGCCTGATTGGTACTCATAACATTTCTCCTTATAGCGGTCATATCGCAAAAAAATTCCGACCGCGCTGTTTTCCGCGAGTTAACCGATATTTAGGCGTGATATAGGCTCTTCACAAACGATAGTTTTTTGTATTATAGATTAGAAAAACTAATCCGAATCAGGACACCAAGATGATTGATCGATTGCCCCCCTTGAAAACCTTGCGTGCCTTCGAAGCCGCTGGACGGCATCTAAGTTTCACCCGCGCCGCGAACGAATTGAACGTTACGCAGGCAGCGGTCAGCCATCAAATCAAGGCCCTGGAAACCTGGCTAGACGTGCCTCTTTTCAAACGCCTCAACCGGGCGCTGCTGCTAACCGAGCCGGGCCAGCATTATTTACATTCGGTGCGCAAAGCGCTGGAACTGCTTGCCGACGCAACGCAACAAATCGTCACGACAGGCGGCGGCGATCCCTTGACGATCAGCGTTATGCCATCGTTTGGCGCGAAATGGCTGGTGTCCCGGCTCGTTCATTTCAGCCGACAGCATCCTGAAATCGACCTTCGCTTCGCTGCCGAGGACAAACTCACCGACTTCACCCGTGAAGACGTGGATATCGCAATACGGTTCGGGCAAGGGTCTTGGCCAGGGCTGCATGCCGCCCTATTGATGCGGCAGGATGTCTTTCCCGTTTGCAGTCCAGATCTTCTAAAGGAAGGCCCCCATCCGCTGCAATCACCTGCGGACTTGCGTTTTCACGTACTGCTTCACGAACGGCCGGCGAGTTACGATTGGCGTACATGGCTGCTCGCCGCCGGAGTCGAAGGTGTCGATCCGATCCGCGGCCCGAGCTTCAGTCACGCTCATATGCTGCTGCAGGCGACGATTGATGGGCAAGGCGTGGCACTGGGCGCAACGCCCCTGATCGACGACGACCTCGCTGCCGGACGATTGGTCAAGCCGTTTGATTTTTCCTTAGCCGGAGATTGGGCCTATTACGTCGTCTGTCCTGAAGACCGGGCGGATGAACCAAACATCAAGGCGTTTCGAGATTGGATACTGCGCGAAGCGCGACAAGAACTCGATCTTTAAATCCAAACTTATTGACTTGGCGCTAGCGAGTACTAGCCTATCTATGGGTGGTATCGAGAAGAGCCGGGGGGAATATTGTCTTCACATTGCAGGGCCGACGAAAGCTGTCTCCTCGTTGATACCGCTAAGCCCTGCTCCCCATAGACCATAAGGAACTGTCATGAAAAAATTTCTAACGACAGTCATGTGCGTATTCGGGCTCATGTCCGTGGCACATGCTGAAACCTTCACCTTTACCGCGATACCGGACGAAGATGAATCCCGCCTTCGCGCGCGCTTCGATAAAGTCGCGACCTATTTATCGGATAAGTTAGGCGTCGATGTGCGTTATGTTCCCGTTAAATCATACGCTGCGGCGGTCACGGCTTTCCGCAACGACCAAGTACAAATGGCTTGGTTCGGCGGCCTCTCCGGTGTACGTGCCCGACAATTGGTCGCCGGCTCAGAAGCCGTTGCGCAAGGCTACGAAGACCAATTCTTCATCACCTATTTCATCGCCAACGCCAAGACCGGACTATCGGCGAGCGACGACTTTCCAAGCGGCATAAAAGGCAAAACCTTTACATTCGGATCCAAAGGATCCACGTCCGGACGATTGATGCCGGAATTTCATATCCGTGAAAAGCTCTCCGGTTCTCCGGACGATGTTTTCAAGAAAGTCGGCTTCAGCGGCGACCACTCGCGCACCATCGCGTTGGTTCAGTCGGGCGCTTATGAAGTCGGTGCGGTGAATTTCAAGGTCTGGGGAAACGAGATGAAGGCCGGGAAGATTGATCCGTCGAAGATCAAGATCATCTGGAAAACCCCGACCTATCCCGATTATCAATGGTCCGTACGCGGTGATGTCGGCAAGAAATTCGGCGCCGACTTCAAGGCTAAAGTAACCAAGGCACTGCTCGATATGAAGGATCCAGACCTATTGTCATCCTTCCCGCGCAAGAGTTTCGTGCCGGCGGCCAATTCCGACTACAAACCCATACTCGATGTCGGAAAATCGATTGGATTAATCGACTAAATCCAATGTCGCTGTTTGATCTGCGCAACGCGAACGCTCGCTATAACGGCGCGGCGGTACTGAGCAATATTACGCTCAGTATCGCCGCCGGCGAACGCGTCGCGCTGGTCGGGCAAAGCGGTGCGGGCAAGTCCACTCTACTGCGCATGCTTTACGAGCAACGCGCCGAGGAGGCGGCGCTATTACCACAAGAGTTAGGCCTGGTCCGCGTACTTTCCGTATTCCACAACATCTATATGGGCAGGCTGAACCTGCATTCGGTCTGGTACAATTTCATAAATTTGGTGCGCCCGATGGCGCGCGAGGTGAAGGAGGTCCGCGAAATCGCCGTACGGCTTGGCCTCGAGGAAAAACTATTCGAACCGACCGGTGAATTGTCCGGGGGGCAGCAGCAACGCACCGCTGTTGGGCGCGCCTTAAATCAAGACAGCGATATTTTGATCGGTGACGAACCAGTTTCCGCCGTCGACGAACATCAGTCACGCGTCGTTTTAGAGAGTATCAACGAGCGCCACAAAACCGTGCTTATCGCCATGCACGACATCACACTCGCCATCACCTACGCCGACCGCATTGTAGGCCTACGCGGCGGCGCCATTGTGCTGGATCAGCCAACCGCCGGCATGGTCCCCTCGGATCTTGACGATCTCTACCGAAATTAGCGCTCGGAAACAGGGGCGCTCTTCGCCACTCGTCCGCACGAGTCTGATGTTTGTGGCGATAGCTGTCCTTGGACTTTTTCTCGCGGATCTCGAAATTATCGGCGCGGATCCCTGGTCAGAATTCGGTAGGATGGCGCTCGGCGCCGTGACCCCAGATTTCACGGCGACGGACCGGCTTTTCGACGCCGTACTCCAGACCTTGGCCTTTGCAATACTCGGTGTCGCGGTCGCGAATGTGTTCGGGTTCGCGCTTGCGTTGGCCTTTCACTACCGATTTGTACGCGTCGGCTGCGCATTTATACGCGCCATTCATGAACTCTTCTGGGCTTTGATCTTTTTGCAGATCTTTGGCCTGTCTCCGCTTACCGGCATTCTGGCAATCGCCATCCCCTACGCCGGAATTATCGCCAAGGTTTATTCGGAAATACTGGAAGAGGCCGACCCAGCGCCGGCGCGCGCCGCGCCATCGGGCAGCGGCGCGATCTCGATTTTCCTGTTTGCCCGGCTTCCCGACGCCTGGGTGCATTTCAAACATTACAGCCTGTATCGGCTCGAATGCGGATTACGGTCTAGCGCCGTGCTTGGTTTCGTCGGGCTACCGACCTTGGGCTTTCACCTCGATTCCGCCTTCAAGCAAGGCAGCTATTCCGAGGTCTCGGCACTACTGATCCTGTTCTATATCATCATCGCAACCATGCGGTATTGGGTGCACAAGCGGTTACTGCCGGCCTACCTAATCGCGGCAGTCATCGCACTGCCGAGTGGCGTATCAATCTCGATGACCAATGTCGTCCGCTTCTTCACCGAGGATATCCTGCCACATCCCATCCGCGTCGCCGAGTCAATCGATGGTGCGGTATTGGAAAAGCTGTGGGACTGGATTGCCAATTTACTGATCACCCAAGCCGTGCCCGGGGCGTTCAACACGATCGTTTTGACGATGATTGCGCTGGTTGGCGCGGGAGCCTGCGCGTTGGCGATGTTCCCCCTGATATCGCCCAAATTCTTCGGCAAGAAAGGCCGTACAATCGGCCATGTCCTCCTGGTCGTCGCCCGTTCGACGCCGGAATACATTCTGGCTTATGTCTTCCTGCAGCTTTGGGGCCCTTCCATGGCCCCGGCCATTGTCGCGTTATCGCTGCATAACGGTGCGATTATCGGCCATTTGATCGGCCGCCACACCGAGTCGATGGCAACCCGATCGGACAGCCCAAAAGGGTTGAACCTGTATGGCTATGAAATATTACCGCGAGTTTACCCTCAATTTCTTGCCTTCCTGTTTTACCGCTGGGAAGTCATCATGCGCGAGACGGCCATCCTCGGTATTCTCGGCATTCCGACTTTGGGATTTTACATCGATAGCGCTTTCGCGGACATTCGCTACGATCGTGCCCTCGTCCTGATCCTCCTCACAGCTTTCCTGAATATCGGTGTCGATGCGCTATCTCGTAGGATTCGCTATCGGCTACGCTTAAAGACCACACTCAACCACGCGTAAACACGCGCACATCAAGGACCCCCTTGGCATGGCCCAACCGGCTCCGGCTATTCAAGACCTCGTCCTCGTTGGGGGCGGACACAGCCACGTCGAAGTGTTGCGGGAATTTGGCAGGAATCCGCTCCCCGGCATCCGGTTAACTTTAATCTGCCACAATGTACACACGCCCTATTCCGGCATGCTGCCCGGCTTGATCGCCGGCCACTACCAATTCGAGGAAACGCATATCGACCTGAGACCGCTTGCTCGATTTGGCAACGCGCGGTTTATTCACAACAGCGTCGTAGGGCTGGACCTGCAAAACAAACACGTGCTGTGCGAGAGCCAGACACCGGTGCCCTATGACCTTTTGTCGATCAATATCGGTTCCACGCCCGCGACCCGGCAAGTTTCGGGTGCGGCGGAGAATACCGTACCCGTCAAACCAATCAGCCGGTTTTTCGCACATTGGGAAACGATGCGTACACGCCTGCTTGAACGGGACAGCCCGGCACGAATTGCGGTTGTTGGCGCCGGCGCCGGCGGCGTCGAATTGCTTCTGTCGATGCAATATCGGCTTCAGGCGGATTTGTCCGCGCAGGGCCGCGATGCAAACCACCTCAGCTTTCACCTCGTCACCAGTAGCGGAGGCATTCTGGAGACACACGGTCACCGTGTCGGCAGAACGTTCGACAACGAGTTAACCTCACGTGGCATTCAAATTCATACCAACCACGAGGTCGTGGAAGTCCGGAACGGCGCGCTGGAATGCGCGAACGGTGCGGTATTGAGCTTCGACGAAATCCTCTGGGTCACTACCGCGGGCGCTGCCGCATGGCCGGCTTCGGTGGGGTTGGATACCGACGAGGCTGGCTTCATTACCGTCAGCGACACATTGCAATCAACTTCCCATCCGGACATTTTCGCTGCCGGCGATATTGCCACGATGGTAGATCACCCGCGTCCCAAATCCGGCGCGGTCGCCGTCCGACAGGGACCGCCACTTGCCGAAAATCTACGTCGTCATTCACAAAACATGCCTTTGCGCCGCTATACGCCGCAGCGCGACTACCTAGCGCTGATTAGCACAGGCAATCGCTACGCCATCGCCTCGCGCGGTCGCTGGACCATGAAGGGTAAATCAATGTGGTGGCTCAAGGACTGGATAGATCGCCGCTTTATGAACAAATACAGCGACCTTCCGAAAACGGAGCGTATCGATTAGCTGATTTTTCTGAGAACCACACGCCAACAAGCTGCCTCGTTTTCCGGCGTGAACCGAGGCGCGAGCACCGCGCCACGCCGGCTCAGGTCGCCGAGAAAAGCAGGATCTAGCTCCGCTCTTTGAAGCTGGGCGCGTAATCCCGCCGTATCGCCAGTGGGATAATAGCCCGGATAATCCTCGCCAAGCAGACCGATATTGCCGGATATATCGGAGGCGATAACCGGTACGCCGGCGACCAACGCCTCGGACACGACATTCGCGCCGCCTTCCATAATCGAACTGATCACCATCAGCTGGCTCTTGACGAATTCGCGCCGCACGGCCCAACCGGGTACTTCGCCGCGCCAGAAATAACGGTCGTTGCGGGCCATTTCGGCGTTTGCCTTTTCCGCCCAGGTTTCGTCATGTGCCTTGCCCAGGTGAATGACCCGCAAGCGAGAACCCGGCGGCAAATCCCGCGCCGCGAAGGCCGCGCGCAGAGGATCTTTTTCCTCGCGCAAATGTCCGATCACGCAAATATCGAAATGGCGGCGGGACGGCGCGCGGGGCCGCGACAATGGCGGTGCGGATTGCGGCACGACCGTCAGCTTCGATGCGTAATCGACGGGGATGTCGGAGACGACCCTATCATGAAGGCAAACCAGCCAGTCCGCCTTTGTCATCGACCGCAACGTTGGTTCCGGATGACTGTATTGGAAGCGGTAGATATCGGTCCCGGTCAGCGCGACGACGACGGGCTTGTTCGGAAACCTTTCCTTGAACAGATCGATCGAATCCGCACTACGCCACGCATGCAGGGCGACCATCATATCCGCGTTCGAACCGTTATAGGTCTCCGCGACCCGCACCTGATGTCCAAGGTCGCGCAATATCCGGGCCCATCGGTCGGCGGTCGTTCGGTTGCCGGACTTGGAGCGTCTCGCCGCCGGCGTTATAAGGTTTATCTTCATGTTATCGCTGACCTAGGCAGAATCATGACCCAATCCGTATCGACCGATTATCTGAAAGAGATCATGCGCGATGCAAAATTGCGCACGCTGGAACTCGTACAGGGGCTCGACGCCCAACAGCTTATCGGACCCAAACTCGACATCGTCAATCCCTTGCAATGGGAAATCGGCCATGTCGCCTGGTTCCATGAATATTTTATCCTGCGCCAAAAATACGGCCGCGATAAAATTCTCACCGAAGGGGACAGGATCTATGATTCGATCGCGATTCATCATCATACGCGCTGGGACCTGCCATTGATCGGGATCGAGGAAACTCTGCAGTATATCTCCGACGTCCACGACATCCTGATCGAACGGCTAGACGATGGCATGGCGAGCGAACAGGACAGCTACCTGTACCAGTTCACGACTTTCCATCAGGATATGCACAACGAGGCTTATACCTACACGCGCCAAACCCTGGGTTATCCGACGCCTGATTTTGCATCGGCGCGACCCGAAAGCACCGAGGCCGGCCCTCTTACAGGCGATGCGGAAATCCCAGGCGGCGAGTTTCTCATCGGCAGTCCGAAAGACGCGGCTTTCGTATTCGACAACGAAAAATGGGCGCATCCGGTCACCGTGGCACCGTTCCACATGGCGCGCGCGCAGGTGACCAATGCCGAATTTGCTGCTTTCGTCGACGATAGCGGATACGAAACCGAAAGTTTCTGGGATCCAGAAGGTTGGCAATGGCGTGCCGCGAACGATGCCGTGCATCCCGTATATTGGCAGCCCGGCGAGAACGGAAAGTGGGGCATACGCCGCTTCGACCGAATTTTTGATCTGCCACCGCACCAAGCCGTTATTCACGTCAACTGGTACGAGGCCAAAGCCTATTGCCGCTGGGCAGGGCGGCGCTTGCCCACCGAAGCGGAGTGGGAATTCGCCGCCACCGCGAACGGCGATGGCGGCAAACGCGCCTATCCTTGGGGCAACGAAACACCGGACGCTCAACATGGCAATATCGACGGCCGCGCGCTCGGCGTCATCGATGTCGCGGCGCGGCCCGATGGCGACAGCCTGCATGGGGTACGCCAAATGATCGGCAATGTCTGGGAATGGACAGCGACGGTATTCGACGCCTTCCCCGGTTTCTCGCCCGACGCCTACAAGGAATATTCAGAGCCGCTCTTCGGTTCTACCCGTGTACTACGGGGCGGCGCCTGGGCTACGCGCGGCCGCATGGTCGATGCGACCTATCGCAACTTTTACGGCCCGGACCGCCGCGACGTGCTCGCCGGTTTCCGAACGTGTGCGCTTTAGAATAACGCGAGTTCGACAAAGCCGCTTCTCAGGCTGTAGTTTCGCCCGATGCTCGAAAACAATCAAAACTCAAACGGAAGTCCTCTTGGTCGCTTCCGCGTCCTCGACCTGACACAAGTATTGTCCGGTCCGCATTGCACGCAGATGCTGGCCGATCTCGGCGCCGACATCGTGAAGGTCGAAAGACCTGGCTACGGCGACGATTTGCGCAACACCCTCGCCTATACGGGACGCGAGGAACATCAGGACTACTTCTACGCAAACAACCGCTCGAAACGGAGTATCGCGCTCGATTTGAAATCCGCGCCCGATCGCGACATCGCCCGCGCCCTCGCCCGCGAAGCCGACATCGTGGTGGAAAATTTCGCACCGGGAACCGCCGCGCGTCTCGGCATGGCCTGGGACGATCTAAAGCCCATAAACCCGCGGCTGGTTTATTGCTCGATTTCGGGATTTGGTCAGACCGGCCCCTACCGTGACCGGCTCGCCCTCGACCCCGTTATACAGGCCGTCGCCGGGATTATGAGCGTTACCGGCACACAAGATGGCCCGCCGCTACAAATCGGCGCGCCGTTGGCCGATGTCATGGCGGGAATGTACGCCGCATACGCCATCGTCGGTGCATTGCATGGTGTGCGGGACAGTGGCGAGGGCCGTTACATCGATATCAGCATGCAGGAGACCATGTTGGCCGCCCTCGGGCCTCGCATGGGCGAAACCCTGCAAGCGGGGAAACTTCCCGGGCGGCACGGCAATGGCAACCCGCTACGGGTGCCGGCGGAAAGCTACCGCACCGCCGATGGCCGTTATCTCGCGATCATTTGCATGAGCGACCGATTCTGGCCGCCGATTTGCCGCGCCATCGGTCGTAGCGATCTTGCCGAGGATCCCCGTTATGTAAAGATGGTCAATCGCGTCGCGGCCCGTGCGACGATCGATGCGATGATCAGCGAAATATTCGCGCAACGGACCGTCGATGAATGGATACCAGTGCTGGAGGCGGAGCGGGTTCCCTTCGCGCGCGTCAACGACTATGGCGAAGCGCTCGCCGATGAACAGGTCGCACACCGCGAGCTCGTCCGCGAACTCGAACATCCGACATCCGGCCCTATTCGCGTCGTCGGTCCGCCCTGGCAAATGACAGGCGGTTCCCGTCCCTCAAGCTCGCCACCGCTACTCGGCGAACATACCACGGAGATATTGCGAGACTGGCTCGAGTGGAGTGAAGATCAAATCATTGCATTCGACGACCGCGACACAAACCTCGGCCAAGTCTAACGCCAGACGCGGCCCACTGGTTGACGCACATACTATTGTTCGATCGCGGATTGCGACAAAATTTCCGGCCAAGACACCTTCAACAGATTGATGCCAGCAGCATCCAGTTCATGCTTGATTCTTGCATTTACATCGTAGCGCGTCTGATAGTATTTGCTGCTTGGCGCCCAATACCGCAAACCGATCGCGATCCCGCCATAGGCAAAATCTTGAATGCCGACCAACGGCGGTGATGATTCATCCGAATCGAGTGTCTCCTGAACGGCCGTGCGGACGAGATCGGCGACACGTGTCGGATCTTCGTCGGAACCAACATAGAGCGTCGACTCGACAATCCGGCTGGCATCCGAGTTCACCAAGATCTCGCCGACGATTTCCTTATTCGGCACGGTAATTTTCTCACCGTCTTCGCCCCGCATAACCGTCGCGGCCAACGTGATTTCCTCGATCACGCCGCTGACCTTTTTCACCGATACGGTGTTTCCCACCACGAAAGGGCGGGTCAAGATGATCGCCAACCCGGCACCATAATTGGAAAGCGGCCCCTGTAAGGCAAAGGTAGCACCGAAGGCGGACGCACCGGCGAGAGCGATCAACGGTGCGATCGTGATACCGAAATTTCCCAGCGTGGCGATAAGGACAAAGACAATCAGCACGATCTTCACGACGTTACCGGTGAACCTGGCAAGTGTGATGTCGATACCTTTGCGTTCACATAACCCCGCCGCCTTGCCTCCCAGCCAACTCGATATTTTCAAGCCGATAACGAGAAAGACCAAAGCACCGAGGATTTGAAAGCCATAGGCGACAGCAAACTCCGTGCCCTTTTCGGCGAGCCCCGTTAATGTTTCCAGTTCCTGTTCCATTCCGCCCTCTTCGGTCCTTGGTTTCATTTACCCATTACAATATGGCAGATTGGCGCGACAATGACGCTGGTTTAGGGGAATATTTTTATGCGGCTTCTTATCGGGCTTTTGTTACCCTGGTTACTGTTCTTCACGATTGGACGTCCAATCGCGGGAATTATTTGCCTTATCCTACAAATATCACTAATCGGCTGGATACCGGCGGCTATATGGTCGGTATACTCCTTAAGCCAATACAACACCGATAAGAAAATCGAAGACTTACGGTCTGAGTCTCAGGATTAGGATTTAGAAAAAGCAATGCCGAGAATCACCGGAGGAACGGTCGTAAAGCTGTTGATTGTATCGTTGCTTGTGGGCTTGGTGCTGGCGGTGCTGAACATTGACCCGCAAAACATACTTCAATCGGCACGCGACGGCATGGAAGCCCTCATCGAGATGGGGGCCTCGGTCTTCGGTTGGGCCTTTAAATATATTCTGATCGGCGCGGTCGTCGTCGTTCCAATCTGGCTCGCGCTTTATTTGTGGCGTTACGTTCGGGGAAAACAGTGAACCCTTGGTCAATCGGAGTTTTCCTGTTCCAATTCCTTATCCCGCTTCGATGACCCGCTTGCCGGTTGACGCGAAATATCGGAGAGCATACCCGCCAACCCATCGATAAACCGCTTGAAGTCGATGTTTCCTTCTCCCGCTGAATCGGTTTGCGCGGCATTTGGCGACAAGGTCGCGATAGCGGACCCGGCCGAAGGTATGGCGCGCGCGGGTACCCCGGTTGATGCTTTACGCATGAAGTCCTTCCAAAGCGACGCCGGCAATTGCCCCCCTGTTACTTTACGGGTCGGCGCGTCATTGTCATTTCCAAGCCAGATACCGGCAATCAGATCGGCGGTGTAACCGATAAACCATCCATCACGATATTTCTGACTGGTTCCCGTTTTCCCCGCCGATACGCGGTCACCAAGCCGCGCGGCCCGACCGGTACCAATTCGCACTGCTTCCTGCAACATAGCGTTCATGTTTTTAAGATCGCCGGGCTGGATGACGCGACCGAGTGAAGAGCCACCGCGCCGGTACAGGACCTTACCGGCGCGCGTCCGCACCTCGAGAATTCCATGCGGCACGATCCCAAAGCCACCATTCGCGAAAGGCGCATAGGCCGATGTCAACTCAAGCAACGTGACCTCCGACGCGCCCAACGCAAGGGTGGGATGAGCCGCCATCGGTGACGTAATTCCCATGCGCTGCGCCGTTGCGATAACATTGTTGCGGCCAACACGCTCGGCAACCTTGACCGCGACCGTATTGATCGACTTCGCCAAGGCGCCACTCAACGTCACGTTACCCTGATATTTTTTGGTGAAGTTTCTTGGCTTCCAACCTTCGACCGTCACAGGTGAATCCTTGAACACGTCGCTGGGATCGAAACCCGCTTCCAGCGCCGCCAAATAGACGAACGGCTTGAACGCCGAGCCCGGCTGCCGTTTTGCCTGAACCGCTCTGTTGAACTGGCTTTTCGCATAGGATCGACCGCCAACCATGGCCCTAACCGCGCCATCGGGTCCAATGGCGATCAACGCGCCTTGCCCAACATTGCGTTTCTTGCCGTTCCGCTTCAGGGTCCGTGCCAGGGTCCCTTCGGCGAAACGTTGCAATCGCGGCCGCAAGGTCGACAGGACAATCAAATCGTCATCCCGGTTGCCGACAAGACCGGGCAAACGTTCTTGTACCCAGTCGGCGAAGTAGCGCACACCACTCGTTTGCGACCGATGCGCCAATTTAGCCGGAGCGCGCCGCGCCGCGGCGGCTTTCTTTTCGGATAGATATCCCGCCGCGACCATGTTCCGCAGAACCACCGCCGCCCGGGCGCGCGACCGCTTTATGTTGTTGGTTGGCGCATATCGCGACGGCGCCTTGAGCAAGCCGGCAAGGAGGGCCGCTTCCGGTACCGTGACCCGCCGGGCCGACTTGCCGAAATAGCGCTGAGACGCCGCCTCGACCCCATAAGCGCCCGCTCCCAGATAAACACGGTTCATATAGAGGGTCAGGATCTCATCTTTGCTGAGGCGCGCTTCGAGCCACAGCGCCAACATCAGTTCGCGAACCTTGCGCAATAGCGTACGTTCGGGTGTGAGAAACAGGTTCTTGGCGAGTTGCTGGGTAATCGTGCTGCCACCCTGCACAACGCCGCCAGCCCGTATATTGGCCACCATTGCGCGAAAAAAGCCGATTATATCCATGCCGAAATGACCGTAGAAACGGCGATCCTCTGTCGCGATGATCGCGCGTGGCAGATGGGGTGGCATCTCGGCAACACCAACCATGACGCTGTTGAATGCACCTCGCTGCGCCAGAACACTGCCGTCGGCGGCCAAGACAGTCACGCCGGGGCTTTTCTTGACACGCCATAGGCTCGACGTATCCGGCATTTCCGGGGCAAGCGTCAAGAACATCACCGCCCAAATGACGCCGAGCGAAACGAATAGAGTCGCAAGCAAATTAGAAACACGCCGTGCCAACGATTTCTTTTTGACGGGTTTTGCGGGCAGCTTTTTTTTCGGTTTCGCCACTCGGTTTTCAGTCCGATGCGCGCGGCAAAATTTGAGGGTTCATAGCCAAACCGATCAGTCCGAATTTCGATCCAGCGGCGACAAACTAAATCCCCGTTCGGCTTCCGGTAACGCCTTCCTATCGTTTTTTCCCGAGAAACGCTGGTAAAGCCCACGAAGGCCTCGCCATATTTTTGGCAACAGCCAAATCGCAACCAGGAAAAACAGCAACATAAATGCGAGAAAGAGGCCGGGCTTGAACAATGCCAAAAGTAAGCCGCCGACAACCAGAATATCCTCGAATAGGGACGCCGCCCAATTGCTGAGAGGTTCCGGAGACGTATTTATGACAGCCCGGCTACCAGCCTTGGTCGCATGACTGCCCGCCGCGACCGCCGCGCCGCCGAGCAAGGCGAGCGCAACCATATAATCCTCGCCCAAACCGCTGACCGCGCCACCGGCCAGCAAAGCGCCCGCCGGTATGCGGATAAACGTATGCACCGTATCCCAAATGGAATCGATTCCAGGAATTTTATCGGCGAAAAATTCGGCCAGATAGGCAACGCCCGCGACGATCAAAACGACCGGGCTGGTGAGCGGTGAAAGCCCTTCCGGCAATGGCACGAGACCCGTCGATCCAAGCAAGCCGACCAGCAAGACCGTTGCGTAGAGGTTAATCCCGCTCGCCCACGCCGCCCCCATTGCCAGGGTAATGATCGACAATGCGTCCATTCACAGTCCCCCAATGCCGGAGAATTCTGGCATTATGCATTAAATAGGCATGAGTCGGCCTTCCAGCAATAGACCCCTTATACCAAAGGTATGCTGATCCACTAAAACTTCCTGCAACAGAGAATCCAATTCTTTTGTTGGGTAAATGCGCAGGAATCGGGTGGGTCAACGTGCAATTCGAGCGTAAATCCTCGACCGACAATTACTTTGTTGGAAAGGAAAGTGGTCATGGCTACCCTAAACACGAAAGAGAGCGCACCATTGCTCTCGCCTGCACGGATTAATGATCGCATGGCAATGCAAGACCACGCGGAAACCACGCCTCGGATACAATTTACCATCGCGCGCTGTTCCCTGGGCCAGGTGTTGATTGCAACGACCGAACACGGTCTTTGCGCAATTCTATTTGGCGATTGTGGGAAGGCACTAGAGGACGATTTGAAAACCCGCTTTCCGAATGCAACCTTTTTAGCTGATGGAAAGAAAGTCGCGGCTTTGCGCACGGTTGTTCTGGAATTTATCGAGAACCCCAGCCGCGACGCAAAAATAGTTCTCGACCCTGTCGGCACGGAGTTTCAAAAACGTGTTTGGCATGCGCTTCGCCAAATCGAACCCGGTTCAACGGCGAGCTACAAGGATATTGCCCAGGAAATTGGATCTCCGAAAGCCATGCGCGCCGTCGCACGGGCTTGCGCAGCCAATCCGATCGCCGTCGCAATTCCCTGTCATCGCGTGGTCAGAAGCGATGGGTCACTGTCTGGATATCGCTGGGGGGTCGAACGTAAACGCGCGCTTCTTGAACGCGAGGGGCAATCTTGAAGCCATCTTTGAAAGAGAGCGCGAATCCAGATTCGATCTCTCAACGGGAAATCGATTGGCGTAATATTGCCGAGGCACTGCAAACAGAAGGGTATGCGACCGTACCTTCGTTGTTGAGTGCGGAGGCTTGCCGGGAAACGATCCAACAATATTCGCGTGAAGACTGCTTCCGCAGCCGCGTTATCATGGCGCGGCACGGTTTCGGAAGCGGAGAGTATAAATATTTCGGCTACCCTTTACCCGACATCGTCAAAGACCTTCGAACCACCCTCTATCCACCGCTTCGCGCAGTCGCCAACCAATGGAACCAAGCCTTGGGTCTCGAACAACGGTTTCCCGAGGATTTGACTGGATTCCTTGAACAATGCCATGCCGCCGGACAGACCAAACCCACGCCTCTACTGCTTAAATACGAAACGGGCGACTATAACTGTCTGCATCAAGATTTATACGGTGAAACAGTGTTCCCGCTTCAAATGGCAATACTCTTGTCGGAACCCTTGCACGATTTCACAGGCGGTGAATTCGTCATGACCGAACAGCGGCCGCGCATGCAATCCCGTGCTATGGTTGTTCCCTTACAACAGGGGGACGGTGTCATATTCCCTGTCCGTCAACGACCGGTCGACGGCAGTAAACGAACCTATCGCGTTAACCTTCGCCATGGCGTAAGCCATGTGCGGTCGGGAAACCGTTACACGCTTGGCATCATCTTCCATGACGCCCAATGACGATGCGCCCTTATCCAAAATCAGGTGATCTGTTCGAATCCGAGCGGCTTCGAACCGAGCAACTCGCGCCGGGCGCAATCCTCCTACGAGGATTTGCCACCCACGAAGCGCCGGCGCTCGTGGATGCCATAGAGGTTATTTCCAACAGTACGCCTTTCCGCACAATGACAACGCCTGGCGGTCGGAAAATGTCGGTCGAAATGACCAATTGCGGTGATGTGGGCTGGCTAAGCGACAACCGCGGATATCGCTATGTCCCCGAAGATCCGGTAACCAACAAAGCGTGGCCGGCCATGCCAATCCCATTCGAGGACCTCGCGAAACGAGCCGCTGCAATATCCGGGTTTGAAAACTTCCTACCGGATTCCTGCCTGACTAACCGCTATCTCCCAGGTTCCAAGCTATCGCTGCATCAAGATCGCGACGAACGCAATTTTGACGCACCTATCGTCTCGGTATCGCTTGGTTCGCCCGCTGTGTTTTTATTTGGCGGTCAGTGTCGCGCCGACCGGCCACGGCGCATCCTTCTCGAAAATGGCGACGTTGTCGTTTGGGGCGGTCCAGCGCGTCTTACCTTTCATGGTATCGCGCCTCTTGCCGATGAACATCATCCCCTGACGGGGGCGTGCCGTCTCAACCTTACCTTTCGAAAGGCACTTTAGATTACAGATCGGATATAGATGCGCATTGCGCCCTGCCCTTGCATTTAGGTAGCGTGACAGCTTGGCAATCTCCCTCGTGGAAGCTTACGAATGCTAGAATCACCTGCCGAACGAGCCGCAAGATTCGACCTGAGCAAAATAGATCAGGCGTTTCTCGACAATCCCTTCCCGACCTATGCCGCTTTGCGCGCATTCGACCCGGTGCACAAATGCCCGGACGGATCCTATTTCTTGACGCGGTATGACGACGTTATGAGCGTTTATCGCGACCGCCGGCTCAGTTCCGATAAGAAAGCTGAGTTTGGTCCGAAATTTGGCGATACTCCACTCTACACGCATCATACGACAAGCCTCGTCTTCAACGACCCGCCACTCCACACCCGCGTCCGAAAATTATTGTCGCCTGCCTTTACACCTCGCGCGCTCTCGGTACTGGAGCCGCGTTTTACCGCACTCGTCGACAATTTGCTCGATGCAGCCGAACAGCGCGGTGAATTCGACCTAATTGGAGATTTTGCCTCCACCCTGCCGATTGAGATTATCGGTGACATGCTTGGCGTACCACGTGCGGACCGAGGCCCATTACGGGGGTGGTCTCTTGCAATTCTCGGCGCGTTGGAACCCGTCCTATCGGCGGAAGCCACACGCCTGGGAAATGACTCCGTCACCGACTTTTCAGCCTATCTACGCACCCTCATCACCGATAGGCGAAAGAATCCCCGTGACGATGACGTGCTCACCGCACTCATCACCGGCGAAGTGGAAGGCGAACGATTAACCGATGAAGAACTCATCCAAAATTGCATCTTCCTGCTCAATGCCGGGCATGAAACGACGACAAATTTGATTGGTAACGGTGTCGCCGCACTTATTCAGCATCCCGAACAGCGGGAACGGTTAAACAAAGATCCTGACCTCATCACATCGGCGATCGAGGAGTTTTTGCGGTTCGAAAGTTCAAATCAACTTGGCAATCGGAGAGCAATCGAAGAAGTCGAAATCGGTGATGTCGCGATGCCAGCGGGGACGTTCATTACCCTTTGTATCGGTGCCGCGAACCGGGATCCAAAACAGTTTCCCGACCCTGATCGCCTCGATATTTCACGGACTCCCAATAGGCATTTGGCATTCGGTGCCGGCGTTCACGCCTGCGCGGGCATGACATTGGCGCGGATGGAAGGGCGAATCGCGATAGGCCGGCTGTTGCAGCGGTTTCCCGCATTGCGGCTAAAGGGAGAACCGGTGAGAGGCGGTAGGGCGCGATTTCGAGGATATCTTTCCTATCCGTTATCGCTCGCCTAAACGAAACGCCGCCGCTTATTCCGGAACGGCTTTTCTTTCTCTTTCAAAAAGCGCCCGATCGAACGCCTCCAATTCAGATTGCACGCGGCCATAAATCGTGCCTTCCGGATAGCAGCCTTTGTCGTCACGTTCGCCGGCTGGCATTTCCATAAAAAGTTCGGCGGCCTCTTCTATGGTTCGCACGCTCCACAGGTGAAATTGTCCCGCGGCGATCGCTTCTGAAACTTCGTCCCTGAGTATCAAATTCTGTTCGTTCGACTCCGGCACAACCACGCCCTGATCGCCGGTCAACCCGCCGTTTTCAACGCAGCTGCGAAAGAATCCTTCAGCCTTATGGTGGGCGCCGCCGATCGCCTGGGCATCACCGCGCTGGTTCATCGAACCGGTGATCGCCAAGTCCTGCCGCAACGGTAGCCCGGATAAGTCCGAGAGGATTGCCAAGACTTCGGCCAACGATGCGCTATCGCCCTCAACACCTCCGTAATTTTGCTCAAACGTAATCGAACAATTGAAGGATAGCGGAAACCGCCGCGCGAACCGTCCAGACAGGAATCCTTGCAAGACCATGACGCCCTTTTGCTGAATTGGCCCGCCGAGTGCGACCTGGCGTTCTATATTGATCACGCCATGCCGTCCCGCCGATGCGCGTGCGGTAATACGTGCCGGTCCGCCAAAGGCATGATCGCCAAGATCACGCACCGTCAGTCCGTTGATTTGACCCACCGTCCGTCCGGTTGTCGCGATCATTACCTGTCCGTCGGAAATCGATTCCTGCATCCGGTCTTCAACTCGAGCGTTGCGTCGGCGGCGGTTCCGGATCGCTTCCAATACGATGTCCAGCGTCACCCTCCGCTGCTTCGACGTCAAAGCCAGTTCGACGGCTTCGACCACGACATCTTGAACAATCTCGAATCGGGCGGTTAGCTTATCGCGGTTTGACGCCCACCGCGTTGCCATGCCGATCAAATACTGCACCGCAGCATCGTCAACCTCGAACTTGCGATGATCACGCGCCATATTCCGAATTAACAGGGCATAGCTGGCAATATTTTCCGCCGAGGCGTCCATATCGGCGTCGATGTCCGCCTTAACCTTGAAATAGGTTTGATATTCCGGATCGACCGAGAAAAACGCGTAATACCAGCGTGGCGCACCGACGATTACGACTTTTAAATCAAGTGGGACCGGCTTCGGACGCGGCGCGCCTGCAAGCGGTACGGCGCCGTTTCTTTGCATTTCCTCGATCCGGATTTCGCCATCGCGAAGCGAGCCCTTCAAAAATTCCCAGGTAATCGGATTGCGCGCCATTGCGTCCGCGCGCAATACCAAAATACCGCCATTCGCGCGATGCACCGCGCCGGCCCGCAGCATTGTAAAATCGGTATAAAGGCCACCTTCCGCTGGGCGATATTCCATACGCCCAAACAGGTTCTCATAAGTCGGATTGGCTTCCAGTAACACCCCCGGATTAGGATCGTCGCTGTGATCGACGAACAGATTTACCGCATAGCGGTCCTCGGGAAGCTCGCGCCGTGCCTCCGAACCGTCATGGCCGCCGAAAAGGTGGACATTATCGAGAACGTCATTCCGCATTTCGACCAACCACCGCACCACGCCGCCATAACCGGAAAACTCTTCCTGTACACCGTCGAACTGGATACCGAGTGCATTGTCCGCGGTCGCCCGTGTAATTTGCATGACCCGTTCGCCGAGCTCGCCATGCTCGCGCGCCGCGCGCCTGTTTATCGTATTCAGCTTCTCGCTGATTTCCCGCGCCGCTTCCTGAAGACGTTGACGGTCTTCAGGCGAGAACTCGTCCAGTGTCACCGGTTTCCCTTCGGTATCGATGGGCACGACCGATGCGCCTTGCGGCGACTGCATGATATCCAGGCCGTTTGTTTGCGCCTCCTTACGCAGCGTTTCCATTTCCGCGGCAACGGACTGCTGCAGCTTCTCGCTTTCGGCGCGCACTTCTGATTGATACGCGTCGCCGCCAAACGCGCCGGACAGCGATTCCCGAATTTGCCGCACCAGAACCGTCAATCGGTCACGAAATCTACGACCGACGCCCGCCGGCAACGGTAAAGGGCGCGGTCGATGCGGCCGTCTGAAATTATTGAGATAGACCCAATCGTTCGGTGGCGGCTTGTCGGCAACGGACGCCTCGAGAAAATTCATCGTCGCGGTCATTCGGCCACTTCGGTCCTCGCCGACGACAAAGATATTGAAACCGGAATCTGTGACGTTCAGCCCGAACTCAAGCGCGGTACGCGCGCGGCCGTGGCTGGATAGTGTGAAAATATCGCCACCTGTATCCGACCCCAACGCCATCTTGGGCAGGGACACGTCATTTGCGGATAGTCGCTTGGCGGTCATGCGCGGCTCCATTTCCTAATCCGGTGATAAAATCAATCGCATCAACGGATCATTTGTACCGAGATAAGGAGTGGAAGCAAAGACGAGGATAACTTTGGCCTAGGGGCCATGCCACTGACGTCACCACCTATCAACGTCTCCTCCGACGCTCATATGCGGGCAAATAAGCCAAAAAAATCAAAACGGCCGCATGCATCCGCACACGGCCGCGATTCAAACAAATCAGAGTAACAAATTGGCGCCGTATTTTCTAACCAAACAGGCCTAAAATTGCGGTCTCGCTCTGCGCGGCGAGGCTGGTTGCGTTGAAGCCCACCTGTTGACGCGTCTGCAACGATAAGCGATTCGCGGCTTCCTCGGTCAAATCGGCGTTGGTCAACGACGCGGCGCCAGCTTCCAGCGTATTCGTGAGATCTTGGGTGAAATCGAGCCGCGTTTGCAACGCCGATGAGCTCGAACCCAAGGTGGCCGTATTCGTTCGTACCGTCGAAAGGGCCGATTGGGTCTCCGCCAAGGCCGCGTCGATATCCGCATCGGTCGCAAAGGTCGTACTGTTGATACCAAGCCCGGCGCTGGACGAATCGGCGCCTTGCACGGCCAGACTGCTCGATCCATCTTCATTCAAGGAAACATCAAGATCGTCCGGCGAACCCTGAACCAAGTTCGTGCCGCCAAATCCGGAATCCTGAGCGAGGCTGTCGATTTGCGAGCGTAACTCGTTAAACTGACCGGCCAGCGCGGCACGTTCATTCGGGTCACTGGAACTGCGTGCCGCCAGTGCCAAGCCTTCGGCCTGCCGTGTCAACTCGCCGATAGCATCCAAACCATTGGTCGCGGCCTGGATCGTGCTGAGTGCCTGATCAACCCCATCTTTAGTCTGCGTTAGGTCCTGCGCACGATCGCTCAAGGCGCGGGATTGGAAGAACTCCGCCGCACCATCGAGTGGATCGCGCACCTGTAAACCGGAAGACAAGCGATTATCGGTCCGCTGCGCCAATCCTGTTGTTTGCTGCAAACTAAGCAGGTTCGTGCGAACCGCACCTGAAAGACTGACTTGATCTGCCATTCTCGATTACCCAGCCCGGACCGTCGGACCGTCCTCCGCTTGTTAACCTTTGGACTGTAAAACTATAGACTAAATATTACAAAACACAAGGCTAAAGTATTGATACTTAATGGAAATAGTTAACAAAACCCCGGGCAATTAGTCTCTAATTTTAGTTGATTTCCTTAACCATAGAGAGACGAGGTCAAGGCTTTGGATTCATGAGCGAATGTGCCTCTGGAATGGGATGGCTCACCCGTGAGAAAAGCACATCATCCCGAGCGATTTTTTTAGTCCCAGCCCACGAACCGATCGGTTCGACCCTTAATTTGCCGCGCCGCGCACGGCCGAAATGTGCGATCGCACTTCCAAAATCCGTTTTTGCCGCTATTTTCGTGCCCGGCGACACGTCGTTCCGCCATTGCGAACAAAGATAGAGGAAGCATGCAGAACAAGCCGCCTGAATGGCCTGAAGAAATATTCGCGGTCTTGCGCACCCGGGAAATTACGCAAATTTGCCACGTCCCCGATGCCGGGCACGACCGGCTAATCCGTCTGTGCAACGCGCAAAACGATATGTCCGTAACGACGCTGACGACCGAGGAAGAGGGTGTCGGTATTGTGGCAGGCGCATGGCTCGGCGGTCGGCGAGGCGTCCTGCTGATGCAAAGCAGTGGGGTTGGCAACACGATCAATGCGTTGGCCTTACCCGCCGCATGCCGCATGCCGTTCTTGACCATCGTGACGATGCGGGGCGAATGGGGTGAAGGTAACCCTTGGCAGGTCCCCATGGGCCAAGGGGCGCCCGGCGCCTTGGAGGCGATGGGCGTAACGTTATTTCGAGTCGACCGCACCGAGGAGATGGCCGACATCGTCAATGCGGCCGCCGCTCAGGCATTCAACAATATGTGTTCCGTGGCGGTCCTGATTTCGCAACGGCTAATCGGGGCGAAAGGGTTCAAATGAGCAAGATTACATTGCAACGCCGCGACGTGGTCGGGACGCTGCTGGCCCCTCGAAAACCTAATTTGCTCGTCGTGGGTGGTCTTGGGTCTCCGTCGTGGGATATCGCGGCGACGGATGACAATCCTCAAGATTTTTGTCTCGTCGGCGCCATGGGCCTTGCGGTTCCCGTCGGGCTAGGCCTCGCCGAGGCAAGGCCAAATAATCGAATTCTCGTCATCACCGGAGACGGCGAAATGCTTATGGGCATCGGCTCGCTTTCCACGGTTGCCCATGCTCGGGCACGTAACTTGATGATTGTCGTGCTCGACAACGAACAATATGGCGAAACCGGTGGCCAACCGACCCACACCGCCGGGGATACGGATTTGGTGGCAATTGCGGCCGGTTCGGGGATACGCACGACCGCCACGATCCGAACCGAAAACGAGCTAAATGAATTGGCCCTTTCCATTCACGAAATCGACGGGCCCGCCTTCTATGTCGTTAAAGTTACGCCGGACCTGCCGGGAGCGGTCTATCCGCCGTTGGATGGAGCATTTGCCAAAGACCGTTTCCGAATGGCGGTTCTCAAGGACCAAATTACCTGAACACCAAGCGCCAACCAGAGAGCAATTGACCGGCCCGCCTTGCACTCCGCTGGTTTGCGCGCCTATGTTCGCATCAGCCCGCTGGAAGGCTGTCGCAACCGACGAACTTGGCTGGCGGGACAGGATACGTAATACATGCTGATCTACACGATTAACCGAGTTCTCCAACTTATCCCCGTGCTTTTTATCCTATCGGTTGTCGTCTTTTCGTTCGTGCATCTGTTACCCGGAGACATCGTTGATACGTTAGTCGGGGACGAGGAAGCGGAAAACCCGGAACTCCGTTCTATTCTGATGAAAGAATATGGCCTGGATAAGCCACTTTACATCCAATATGGCCTCTGGATCGGCAAAACCCTACAAGGCGATTTCGGGAAGTCGCTGGTCACGCGCCGGTCCATCGCGACCGAATTATTCGAACTCATTCCAGCGACCGTTTATCTGGGTCTCGCTGGTATTACGATATCCATGTTGATTGCGGTGCCCTTAGGGGCATTCGCCGCAGTCAAGCGGAATACGCCAATCGACTATACCGCGCAGGTGTCATCGCTGATTGGCATTTCGATTCCGGAATTTTGGTTTGCGATCATGTGTGTCCTTCTATTTTCGCTCCATCTTGGGTGGCTACCCTCGTCCGGCTATGTCAGCCCCTTCGAGGATTGGAAGCAAAGCCTGACCTATTTGATCCTGCCAGCGGCGGCGATCGGCTTTCGCCAGGCCGCCTACACGACAAGATTGACACGATCGAGCATGCTCGATGAGATGAACAAGGAATATGTGGACACTGCTCGCTCGCTCGGCTTTTCCGAAAAAAAGGTAATTTACAAATATACTCTGCGAAACGCGTTGATCCCAACGATCACGATTAGTGGTCTGCAACTTGCCGACCTGCTCGGAGGCACCGTTGTTTTGGAAACGATTTTCTCGTGGCCCGGCATCGGTCAGGCAATTTATCTCGCCATCATCGATCGCGATTATCCGCTCATCCAAGCTGGCGTGCTTGTTCTTGGTTTTATTGTCGTTGTCGTAAATCTATTAGTTGATTTACTTTATCGTGCGCTCAACCCTAGGGTATCTTTACAATAGTACCGGGCAGCTTAATTCACAGGTATGCTAAAATCTTCAATTGCGCGTACTTTCTAAATCACGGACACAATTTTGCCACCAAATCAGCTTCGGCCCCTTAACGCCGCAACCGCATAATCCTCGCGATATTTGGATAAACTTGGTGGGACTTGTCGATTATGGTTGAGCAAACGTTAATTCTGTAAGAAAATTCCAACGACCGTAATTAAATACACGCGACTTGAGAGGCTGTTAGTGCTTATCATGACGTTAATAAATACTGGGTCGAACCAAGGACCGCTCGGACGCGGTTGAGTTTCACTGGTGCCACGTCGCACCGTACGCCAAGGGAGGCTGTAAAAATGTCAAAAGAGGAAACCACGAATACACCTGAAAGCAGGACGGGGCCGACACGACGTCAGTTCCTGGGAACCGCTGGCGCTGTCGCTGGCGCCGCAACTTTGGGCGTCTCGGCAAAAGCCGAAGCGGCGAAGCGCGACCCAAAACGCGGTGGGACGGTTCGTTTCGCGACACGCGCTGACTCCCGCGGCCTCGATCAACACCGTAACTATTACTATTATGTGTCCCACCCCCTCGCCGCCACGTCGATGGGGCTGATGGATCTGAACCAGAAAATGGAGCCGGTTCCGGGCATAGCGGTCGGTAGCGAAGTCTCCAAAGACAACAAAACCTATACGTTCAGCCTTCGTAAGGGTGCGACCTATCACGATGGCGCCGATGTCGACGCCGAATCGGTGAAGTGGAATTTCGAACGTATTCTGGACCCCAAAATCGGCCATCCGTTCGTCCGCGCGGCGATTAAGGATTTCGATAGAATGGAAGTCGTCGACAAGTGGACCATTCGCTGCCACTTGAAGAATCCCAGCGCGGTTTTGATCCCGAACGTCACCTACTACCCGCTGCAGCTTATGTCACCGGCCAGCGTCGACAACGCCGACAACCACCCCATCGGCTGCGGTCCCTTCAAGTTCAAATCCTGGAAGAAATTCGACTCGACCGTTATGGAGCGTTTCGAAAACTGGTATGAGACAGACGACCATGGCAACGCGTTGCCCTATCTCGACACCATCATCGGCCGGCCGAAAAAAGAAGACCGGGTTCGCCTTACCGCGCTTCGGACCGGCGAAGTCGACCTAATCGACAACATGTCCTATGCCGATGCCACCGGTTTCCAAAAGAAATACGGCGACAAGTTTAATACGTGGGACGTCCCGCAGGTTGGTACTGGCTATGTTGGTTTCAACATGAAAAACGGCCCGTTCTCGCCGAAAAACCCGCACGGCAAATTGCTTCGTCAGGCTGCGGCGCATGCCGTCAACCATGAAGCGGTCCACCAGGCTATCTTCAATGGCTTGAGCTCATCCGCACCGGGCTTCTATAGCAAGGTCAGCCCTTGGTATATGAAGGACATCAAACGGCCCTATGAATTCGATCCGGACAAAGCGCGCTTCCTGATCAAGAAAGCAGGTGCCGTTGGCGAAGCGATTATTCTGACCTCTCGCGATGCCTACGCCTATATGCACCAAACCGGTGAAATCGTACACGCGATGCTTTCGGAAGTCGGCCTCAAGGTGCAGCACGAAATTCATCCGTATTCCGTCTTGAAGCAAAAATGGAAAAAGGGTGAGTTCCACCTCGATTCGACGGCGAATAGTTACCGGCCGGACCCGGATGCCTGGTATGGACGGAACGTCTATTCGAAGTCGGCAACAACCAAGCTTCGCACCGGATACGTCAACGAAAAGGCGGACAAGCTTATCCTTGAAGCGCAGCAAACCTTGGATAAGGCAAAGCGCTTGGAGCTCTATCAAGCTGTCGAGGTCATGGTGAACGAAGAAGTTCCGATGCTCTATACCCATTACATCCCATTGTTGGAAGCGGGTGTTAAGAGCCTTAAGGGCTATGCACCAGCATTTGCTGGCCCATACAGTACCCAAGGTGCCGGTTTGCGCGCCTCTTGGATGTCGTAAGAAAAGCAACGGCAAGGCCGCGAGACGCTATTACCAGCGTCTCGCGGCATTTTTTTCTTTGACTTATTACAGCTTTACTCATCTCGAATACGCAATTGAGAATAAGAAACTGAAGCGCATTTATTAGATTAGATGAGGATTGTTTTGAGGAACTTGTGAATCATGCTGATTTACGCGATCAATCGAATTCTCCAAATGATTCCGGTCCTGCTTGTCTTGACGGTGGTGGTCTTTTCTTTCATTCAGCTTTTGCCTGGCGATGTTATCGATACTCTTGTCGGTGACGAAGAAGCCGAAGACCCCGTCATCCGGGCAGCCCTGATGAAGGAATACGGGCTCGACCAACCGGTCTACATTCAGTACGGAATTTGGCTGGGCAAAGCCTTGCAAGGCGATTTAGGAAAATCGCTAATTACCAGGCGTCCAATTTCGGTAGAACTGTTCGAATCCATACCCGCAACAGTTTATCTGGGAGTTGTTGGAATCGGGCTATCGATCATAATTGCCGTACCATTGGGATCGATAGCCGCGGTGAAACGAAATTCAGCGACTGACTACACGGCACAAGTGATATCGCTTATAGGAATTTCAATTCCGGAGTTCTGGTTTGCGATTATGTGTGTTCTCCTATTCTCTCTTCACTTGGGCATACTACCGTCCTCCGGTTATGTCAGCCCCTTCGAAGACCTTGGGCAGAGTTTGCTGTATCTCACACTGCCGGCCTTAGCCGTCGGATTCCGGCAGGCGGCGTATACGACACGATTGACACGGTCCAGCATGCTCGACGAGATGAACAAAGAATATGTTGATACCGCACGATCGCTTGGGTTTTCCGAATCAAAGGTAATTTACAAATACACTCTCCGGAATGCCCTGATCCCAACGATCACGATCAGCGGCCTTCAACTGGCGAACTTACTTGGCGGAACAGTCGTCCTGGAGACCATCTTTTCGTGGCCAGGAATTGGGCAAGCAATTTATTTGGCCATTATCGATCACGATTATCCCCTTATTCAGGCGGGCATTCTCGTCCTTGGGATTATCGTCGTCGTAACAAATCTTTTGGTCGATTTATTGTATCGGGTTCTGAACCCACGCGTTGCACTGAATTAAGAGGACCGGCCAAATGACAAGCACAGAACTGCAACACGGGCGGCGTTCGATAGAAGAGGCGATAAAGCCGCCGACGGCGGCCGAGCGCTTGGCGCGATATCGCATCATGTTACAAGACGCCCTAGGCGAATTGTATAAAAGTAAAACCGCCCTGGCCGGCGCCTTGATGCTGTTATCGTTATTGACTGTTTTGCTTCTAACACCGGTTATCGCCAAACACGACCCGGTCAAGCAGAACTACTCATCCATCCGGAAGGACGCCAGCGCGGAGCATATATTCGGTACAGATAGATATGGCAGGGACATTTACTCCCGCGTTTTATGGGGCGGTCGTCGCCTGGTGGTAATCGCGATACTCGCCGTTGTCTTTGGACTGGCGATCGGCATTCCCTATGGCGTTTTATCCGGATACTACGGCGGGTGGACTGATTCGATTGCCATGCGCGCCGTGGATGGTCTATTGGCGTTCCCTGGAATCCTCTTATATCTGCTGATAGTAACACTCGCTCGAGAATGGCATCTCGAAGGTGTATGGAACGACCTCATATTAGTTTTTGCACTCGGGTTCGCCTTTTTTCCGGAAGCCGCGCGCCTCGTGCGTAGTTCCGTACTGATAGAAAAGCAAAAGGAATATGTCGAAGCGTCACACACAATCGGGGAAGCCAACCTGTACATCGCGATGCGGCAGATACTACCAAACTGTTTATCGCCCCTCATCGTGAATGCAACGGTTCGGCTCGGTTACGTAATCTTGATTATCGCGGCCCTCTCGTTTCTTGGATTGGGAACGCCGCCGCCAACCCCAGACTGGGGTGCGGACCTAAGTGCCGCCCGAGAACACATGGAATCCAACCCGATGATTGCGGTATATCCGGGACTCGCGATTTGTTACACGGTCCTCGCATTTAACCTGTTCGGCGACGGATTGCGGGATATCATAGATCCGCGGATGGTTGAACGTTAAACACCGCACCTAAAGCGCAATAGAAATTGGGAACGGTCTAAATCACCGTTCCCAATTTTGATTCAAAACATCTAATTTTGTCCAAGAGCGCGCGCGAGCCTAAACAGCTAAGTCAGACTTTGTGGCAGGCAACGAAACGGCCTTCGCCGGTATCGCGCAATTCCGGTGCAACTTCGGCGCAATAATCGTCCGCCAGGGGGCATCGCGCGCAAAGCCGGCATCCAGGCGGTGGATCGATCGGCGTTGCAACTTCACCTTTAAGAACCAGATGCGGCGGCGGCTTATCCGGATCGGCTTCGGGGACTGCTTCAAGCAAGGCCTTAGTGTAGGGATGCTGTGGCCGCTCGAAGATATCCTCGACATTTCCCGCCTCGACGATCTTTCCGACATACATAACCGCGACCCGATCGCTGATATGACGGATAACACTCAGATCGTGCGCAATAAACAAATAAGTGAGCGAGAACTGTTCCTGCAGATCCCGGAACAGATTCAAAATTTGCGCCTGGATGGAAACATCAAGCGCGGAGACGGGCTCATCGCCAATGATCAGTTCGGGGCTGACCGCCAGCGCACGCGCAATTGCAATGCGCTGGCGCTGGCCGCCGCTAAACTCGTGCGGATACCGGTCAGCATGTTCCTCAGCCAATCCCACGAGGCCCAAAAGCTCCAATACCCGGTGCCTTTTCTCGGACCAGGTTTTCGCCAAATTATGGACCTCAAGCGGGCGACTTAGGATTTGCATGATTGTTTTGCGCGGGTTCAGCGAGCTGTAGGGGTCCTGAAACACCAATTGCACTGTTTTGCGCACGTCCTGCATCTGGGGGCGGGAGAAATCGAGAATATTTTCACCCTTTAGCAGGACATCGCCGCCGCTCGGTTCGACCAAACGCGTGATCAATCGCGCGGTTGTCGATTTGCCACAACCACTTTCCCCAACCAAACCCAAAGTTTCCCCGCGCTTGATAAAAAAATCAATCCCATCAACCGCCTTCAAAGTCCGTGTTTTCCCGGCAATTCGGGAAACAGTATCGTTATCAAGCATGAAATGCTTGGTGAGGCCGCGCACTTCGAGAATATTTTCGGTCATCTGTCGTTCTTCCAATATGTGTAAATCAATTGTGCAGATGACACGCCGCGAAGTGGCCGGGCGCGACCTCTTTCATTTGTGGTATTTCCTGGCGGCAAATATCCATCGCCTTTTCGCAGCGTGGATGAAATTTGCAACCCGTTGGCGGGTTTTGCATGTTGCATACCAACCCTTTAATCGGCGTCAAATATTTTGACTGCGTGTCGAGCCGTGGAATCGAGTTCAACAACCCCATTGTATAAGGATGCTGGGGATTCTTGAACAATTCCCGCGTGTCCCCAAGTTCGACGATATGGGAGGCATACATAACGCCGATCGTATCGCATGCGTGCGCGACAACGCCGAGATTATGGGTAATGAAGATCAGTGACATGCCGAATCGTTCGATCATATTTTGGATAAGTTCGAGGATCGTCGCTTGAATTGTCACATCAAGGGCCGTTGTCGGTTCATCGGCGATCAGGAACGTCGGATCGCAGCTGAGCGCCATGGCCAGCATGACGCGCTGGCGCATGCCACCGCTGAACTCATGCACATAACTGTCCAGACGAGATCCTGGGGACGGAATGCCGACGAGTTGTAACAGTTCGATGACACGTTCGTTCGCTTCTTGCTTGCTCATGCCCAAATTGGTGCGCAGCGCGTCGCCAATTTGGCTGCCAACCGTGAACACCGGGTTCAATGCGCTCATCGGTTCCTGAAACACCATGGCGACTTTCTTGCCGCGCATCTCGCGCATCTCTTGATCCGACTTGTCATAAACGCTTTCGCCTTCAAACAAGACCCTTCCGCGTACAATTTCACCCGGTGGTGTCGGTACCAACCGCATGATCGAACGTGCGGTAACTGTTTTACCCGAGCCGGATTCACCGACCAATCCGAACGTTTCCCCTCGCTTCACCTTGAAGGAAACACCATTCACGGCGGTAAGTTCGCCGCGTTTTAGTTTAAATCGGATTGTTAGGTCGTCGAGTTCAAGAACTGTTTCCGCTTCCGCCATATCGTGTTTCGCTCTCTGTTCCAATGACCGCCTTGTTTTACCCGTTCATGTGGGCTTCTAGCGGATTTCTGCGCTTACCTTAACAATCACGCTCGGCAATCTAAAGGCTCAAATTGCCTTGCCTTAACCAGGTTTTGATTTAACGATCAACGCATCAACGATTGTCAGACCTTCGCCTTTCGGGTGCACCAATACTGGATTGATATCGATCTCCGCGATTTCGTTGCGCCAATCCGAGGCTATGCGGGAGACAGTGACCATAAGGTCGACAAGCGCCTTGATATCCGCCGCGGGCTGCCCCCGCACGCCATGCAACAAGGCGACACCACGTAGCCTTTGCAACATTGCTTTCGCTTCCTCGGGCCGCACCGGCGCCGGAGCAAAAACAACATCACGCATGACTTCAACATAAACGCCCCCCAAACCCACCATCAGCATTGGCCCGAAGGCATCGTCGCGATTAATACCAAGAATGATCTCACGGCCCGGTCGTGCCATTGGTTGCACCAAGACACCTTGGATATCCGCGTTTGGACTGTAAGCACGTGCGCTGGTGACGACCTGGTCATACGCCGCTCCGACCGACACCGCGTTTTCAAGGCCGAGCGCAACGGCGCCGGCTTCGGTCTTATGTATGATATCGGACGATTGAACCTTGAGCGCGACCGGGCCGCCAATTTCCGCCGCGCCAGCCTGCGCGGCGGCCGCGTCTTTCGCGAGAACCTCAACCGGTATTGAAATACCGTAAGCCTTCAATACCTTCTTTGACTCATATTCCGTCAGCGCTCCATCCGTCTTGGCAAGCATTTCGGAAACACCGGTCGGCTTTTCCGATGTCGAACCGATCGTAGGGCGTTTTAGAAAATTTTCTCGAAACGCACGATAATCAGCCATGCAAGCGATTACATGCGCGGTATTCCGCATATTGGTGAAAACGGGAAATCCAGCACGACCAAAGACGGCAAACCCCTCTGGCTTCGGCATCGTATAGGAATTGAACACAATCGGCTTTTCAGCCTCGTGCGCGGCGACCGTCAACTGTTCCAGTTCTGGTTCGTAGCGCGCCGCGTTACGCGCCGAGGCGATGGCGATGATGGCGTCAATCTCGTCGGACGCCGCCGTCATTTTCATCAGGTTCGGATAGCCAACCTCGCGGATTGCACCCGCCGTCCCATCAATCGGATTCTGCGCCGTGCCATAACTCGGCAGGTGCGATTCGATTAACGCGCGAGTCTTCGCGTCGAGCGGCGGTACCGACAACCCGGCGGCAACCGCCGTATCCGCCATCCAGCCGCCCGCGCCGCCGGAACCCGTGATGATGCCGACACGCTTTCCCTTCGGCAGTCGGTCTTTCCAAAAAGAAAAGCCGGATGATATATCGACAATTTCCTCAATATCGCGGCCTTCGATAACACCATAGCGCTCAAACATGGCGTTATAGGCCGAGTATGATCCCGCCAAGGCGGCGGTATGTGATGCGGCCGCGCGTTGCCCCGCCTGAGAATGACCAATTTTCGTCACAATGATGGGTTTGCCGGCCCGCAGCGCTTTTTCCGCAACCGTTGCATAAATTTCCGGCGTCTTGATGTCCTCAATGAACATCACGATCACTTCCGTGTTCCCGTCATCAAGCATGTAATCGACAAGTTGAAAGCCTTCGATACACGCTTCATTGCCTGTCGTGATGACATAGCTGAACGGCAGTTGCTTAGGCCGCCCTCGATCATAGAATGCAAATCCCATTCCACCGCTTTGCGCAACGACACCAATATGATTCTCGTTACACCATTCCGGTAGAAGAGGCGTGTCCGGATCGTCGACCGCCGGGCTGAACGTCGGGCAAAAATCGAGCGCCATATTGGCAAAGCCCTCGGAATTCGGACCGCAAACCGCCATATCATACTTTGTTGCTATAGCGCGAATGTGCGACTGCATGTCACCACCGTCGCCGCCTACCTCCTCAGCGAATCCGGACGTGATAATCTGCGCCGCGCGCACTCCCATCGCACCGCATTCCTCCAATGCGCCGGGAACAAATTTCGCGGGAATAATAAGGACGGCCAAGTCCACAACTTCCGGCAAATCAGAAATCGTTTTGTAGGCTTTTAGACCCATCACTTCGTCACTGCTGCGGCTGACCGGATAGACACGTCCCTTAAAGGGGTGTCCGCCCATTACGTGCATGATACGGCCGCGAAGAATATGGGGGTCGGATGCCGCACCCACGACGGCGACGGTCGACGGCGATAGTAGGGCGCCGATATCAGGCATGAAGTTTTCCCGTTAGGTTTAGTTGAATGAAACCTTAGCGAAGCCCCAGTCCACGCGCGATAATGCCGCGCAAAACTTCCGTGGTGCCACCCTGAATCGTCAGTTTGGGCGCAATCATTGTCGCAAACCGAAGCAACTCGTCGAAATTGGCGCGATTCCCTATGTTTTCGTCGACGAAAGCCGATAGTTCCCGCGCTCTTTGTGGCAGCTTTTGTTCCCACTGTGTGCCCATATCCTTAACGATGGAGCCTTCCAGCGTTGGTTCCTTGCCGGCCTGCAACATGCCATTTACGGAGACCGACATGCGGCGCAAAGTATGCAGTTGTGCGACCAGCCGGCCGATACCTTCCGCCTCTCGCTTGTCCGGCTTGTCACCAATTGTCCGCACCAGTTCGGTCAAAATATAAATTGTCTCAAGAAACCGTTCCGGCCCGCTACGCTCATACGCAAGTTCGCTGGTTGCTTGCTTCCAGGCGGAATCGATCTCACCCAGTACATTGTCGTCCGGGACGAACGCGTCCTCGAAAACGACTTCATTGAATTCATGAAAGCCGGTCATGTGATTGATTGGGTTCACCGTGATACCCGGCGTATTCTTCATATCGACAAGGAACGACGTCAGTCCGTGCCGGCGATTTTCCTCGGTTGACGCGGACGTCCGGAATAGTCCGATCATATAGTCGGCCACATGCGCGCTGCTGGTCCAGACCTTGGCACCGTTAATCAACCAGCCGCCATCGGATTTCGTGGCGCGCGTGCTCGCCGCGAATAAGTCCGAACCGGAACCGGGTTCGCTCATACCAATACAGAAACAACATTCACCGCGGGTAATCCGCGGCAATATATCCATCTTGATATGCTCCGGTGCGTATTTGATGAGGACCGGGCCACTCTGGCGGTCGGCCGTGAAGTGCACGCGGGTCGGCGCGGTTACCGCGCGGAACTCCTCCGTCACGACGTATCGTTCGAGGAAGCTTCGTTCCTGACCACCGTATTTTTTTGGCCAGGTCAGCCCAATCCAACCTTTATCGCCAACCCGGCGACTGAATTCAGGGTTGAAACCCTCACGGTAAGGTGCTGTTACAGGGTCGAACGTGCCGGCGTCGATTTCCTCGCGCAGAAACGCGCGAACCTCAACCCGAAGTGCTTCGGCTTCCGGCGGCAACCTGATGGGGTCGAATTGTATCGCACTGGACATTGTCTACTCCCGCTTACTGTGTCGCGACCAGGGGCCACAACTCGTCTGCCCCCCGCGACGCCACCATTTCGCCAAGCCGCACGGCCCAAACACTTTCGCTGCCAAAATCGTCTCGCCAGGACCACAGCCGCGTGGTGAAACGATGCAAAATATGCTCCGCGGTAAATCCGATGGCGCCGTGCGCTTGATGCGCAATTGCCGCGCCTTCACCCGCCGCTTCACCAATTCGAATTTTCGCTGACGCCACTTCAAGAAAGACTTGGTCGTCAAAGCCGTCCGCGCGTCCGATCGTATCCGCCAACGATCCCGATGCCGCGATCGCCGCCGCTGCCTCGCCACCCAAGCGGGCAAGATTGTGTTGCACTGCCTGAAATTTTCCGATCGGCCGCTCAAACGCCACGCGCTCTTTGGAATATTCAACAGAGATATCCAATATTGCTTGTAACGCGCCCGCCATCTGTGCGGCCCGGACCGCGGCCCCCATCTGCACAAGGGACTCTTCATCCAACCCCTCCACAGGATCTGAAACCTCCTCCGGAACAATCCCATCGAAGCGAACCGTGCTGCGGGCTTCTCCCGCCAAGCTATTGCCTTCCGCGATGCCGCAAGACGCACGATCCACAAGTGCGACTACCGAAGACTCGCCACGGCGCGCGATGACAGCAATCTTCTCCGCTTCATTTGCGAAGGGAATGGCACGTGCTTCACCCGCCAAGGTTCCGTCGTCACCAAGCGTCAAATGTTCGCCCGCGCGGGCGGGTGCGATCGTCATCGCGCCCTGTGGCACAATTAAACCCGCCTTCGACAGCAACCAGCCGGCCAACAGCGTTTCCGCAAGCGGTACCGGCACCGCGAACGCACCGGAAACCCGCAAGACGTCGAACCCGTCGACTATCGTCGCACCCGCGCCGCCCAGGTCATCCGGTGTCCAAGCCTGTGTCAGGCCGGATTCCTCCAAGGCTTCCCACAGCGGCGCCTTCCAACTGTCGTCTGGCGCATTTGTTATCGTCTGAGGATCGCAGAGATCTTGAAAAATCCGCGTCGTCGCATCGATGATAATGTTGTCGTCGCTCATATTGATTTTTCTTTCCCTAATGCGGTCGATCGCCGGTGATTGTCGCGCGATGCATGCGTCTGCGTTCACCATGATAGTCGTTTATTGCAAAATGCTGTACGCAGCGATTGTCCCAAACCGCTAGGGTTCCGACCGCCCATTGGAACCTGCACGTAAATTCAGGGCGAACAGCATGATCACAGAGAAATTCAATTAGCGGCTTGCTTTCTTCCCTGGTCATACCTTTAAACGAAACCGTGTGCGCACTATTGACGTACAGTGCCTTCCGGCCGGTTTCAGGATGCGTACGAACCACGGGATGTTCGGCCATGATCGTTGCAGCTATATCCAGATTTTGCGGCGTCATGCTACTGTCTTCACCGATACCTTTCGCCCGACCACCAGAGCGGCGTAAGGCAGCGCTGCTGACCCCAACGAGCGGCGCCAATATTCGTTTCATGCCATCGGACAGCGCGTCATAGGCATCATACATGTTCGCGTACATTGTATCGCCACCAACCGCGGGCACTTCCAGGGCGTAAAGAACCGTACCCAACGGGGGATCATCTAGATAGGTCGTATCGGAATGCCAAATGCCGCCAAAGTTAATTTTCTCGTCTGGCTCCTTGACGATTTCGATGATCTCGGGTGCGTCCTCCAATCCTTTGACAAACGGATATTCGTTGAGGGGGCCGAAACGCCGCGCGAACGCCGCCTGTTGTGGCGGAGTGAGTTTTTGATCACGGATAAACAAAACCTGATGGTCGAGAAAGGCTTGATGGATCTCATCGTGCACTTGGTTGCCGGCATCTTTCGACAGGTCAACACCAAATACGTCGGCACCAAGAGAACCGGCGACCCGCCGCACGTCAATGGTCTGCTCCACCATAACATCACTCCCCGCCTACTTCAGGACCGATAAACGATCTTGGCACGCCTATTATTATGCTTGATTACCGACGCGTTTTCGCGATTTCAGGAAAATTCAGGTTGCGCGCTTGTCGCCAATTCGCCTGGACTATAGGACTATCGACGTATTTCTCTATCTTTCAAAATCAATCATTCCATTTCAATTTCAATAAAATCAAGCTAGAGTTGAGGAAAATTCAATTCGGATCGAATATGCGGCGGCGATTTCCTCTCCTGAATGCTCTACGCGCTTTCGAATCAGCAAGCCGTCATGGCAGTTTGTCCGGTGCGGCGGCGGAGCTGTCCGTTACAACAGGGGCAATTAGCCGACAAGTTTCACGTCTTGAATCCTATTTGGACCAAACCCTGTTTATACGCAATCCACGTGGTGTGGCGTTAACCGCGAAGGGACAAACCTACGCGGCAGCATTGACCGACGCATTCGACCGTATCGATGCAGCAACAGAGGATTTACAAGGCCGCGCCGAACCCGCCAGACTATCCGTCTTTTCGTTCACGACACTGGCGATGGAGTGGCTGCTACCCAATTTGGAATTGTTTCGGGGCTTGCATCCCAGCATAGATATCAAGCTCGTGGCCTCCAGCGAGCCTGTCGGTCTCTATGACGGGCAAGTCGATGTCGGTTTATGGATCGGGCCCGGACACTGGCCAGGGATTCATTTCGATGAACTTTTCAACGCCGACCACTTTCCAGTCTGCAGCCCTGCACTTTTGGAGAACGGGCCACCGCTTAGGCAGGCAAGTGACCTCCGCCACCACACGTTGCTTTATTCGACAGCGCGGATTCCAAACTGGCCTGACTGGCTGAATGCCGCGGGGGCTGGCGACGTCGAAATAACGCGGGAGATGCGGTTCGAAAATTCTTCCAATGCGTACCGCGCCGCGAGAGACGGGGTTGGTGTCGCTTTGGGTCAACGGCTGTTCGTGGCGGAGGACATAGCGGCGGGACGTCTCGTGGTTCCCTTACCCCAAAGCCTCCTCTCTCAGCAAAGCTACTGTCTCGTTTGCCTCGTTTCCCGGCGCACAGATTGGAAGATCGAAGCGTTCCGGGACTGGATTAAATCTCGTGTCGCCGAATCCGAAGCGCTTTCTAAATCCGTTCTTCCCTCCGATATGCATGTCATAGGTATCGTGGACAATTCCGAACAAGCCGGCACCTGAACCGGGTGATCCCATGGCTCCAATTGCCATCATTGTCGAATATCAGGCCGAGTCAGTGTATGGAACCGAGCTGCGCGCCAACCCCGCGCCGCAACACCTCGGGAACCTTGTGGGAAGCGGGCTGCAAGAGAACTAGCCCCTTGTAAGTTGAGTAATCTTCAATACGGATTTGATTTTTCCATCGTTGTACAAATACTAGACACATGTTGAATATCGATTTCAATATTCCCGCGTGAGGGCATAGGCTATGCCCACACCGCGAAACGAGGTTAGGCCATGGATTTTTCCGATACACTCAATGAAGCCGAATACCGCGCCAGTGTGCGGGCATGGTTAAGCGAAAATGCCGAACTCAAGCAACCGGGCAAGACCTTCAAGGTAAAATACGGTTCGGACGATCTGGTACCGTTGGCGAAAGCGTGGCAAGCCAAGAAATACGCAGCTGGTTATGCCGGCATTACCTTACCGCGCGAATTTGGCGGCCGGGGCGGGACTCAACTTCAGCAAATTATTTATAGCCAAGAAGAAAGTAATTTCGTCACGCCACGCGGCGTTTACGAAATTGGTCTCGGCATGTGCATTCCGACCATGCTGACCTATGCGACCGAAGAACAGAAATCGCGCTACGCGGTGCCGGCGCTCGAGGGCAAGGAGATCTGGTGCCAGCTGTTCTCGGAGCCTTCCGCGGGCTCGGACCTCGCGGGATTGCGGACGCGCTGCGTCCGCGATGGCGACGATTGGGTCATCAATGGGCAGAAAATCTGGACCTCCGGCGCGCATTTCTCAGATTACGGCGTCATCGTCGTGCGCAGCGATCCAAACGCGCCGAAGCACAAAGGCCTGACCTACTTCTTCCTCGACATGAAATCGCCGGGCATCGAGGTGCGGCGAATTAAACAGGTCTCCGGCGTATCGAATTTCAACGAGGTCTTCTTCACCGACGTACGGATTCCCGACTCGCAACGGCTGGGCGATGTCGGTAACGGTTGGCGTGTTTCGATCACCACGCTGATGAATGAGCGGTTGGCCGTCGGCGAGCGCCCGGCGCCGGATTTCGATGAGGCTTTCACGCTCGCGCGTGACCTCGACCTCGAAGACGGTCCCGCGATCGCCAATACAGCGGTGCGCGAGAAGTTGGCAAAATGGTACATCGAAATGCAGGGCTTGAAGCTCACCCGTCTGCGTACCGTGACGGCCTTGTCACGCGGCGCGGAACCAGGGCCGGAGGCCTCCATCACCAAGGTTGTCGCCGGCAGGAAGCATCAGGAAATCGCGAATTTCGGCATGGAGCTCATGGATATGGCCGGCATCATGCTCGATGAGGAAACCATGCCCATGCGCGCCCTGTACCAGGAAGCGTTGCTGTCGTCACCGAGCGGACGCATCGCCGGCGGCACCGATGAGATCCTGCGCAACATCATCGCCGAGCGCGTGCTCGGGCTGCCGCCCGATATCCGCATCGACAAAGAGGTCGCTTTCAATGACCTCCCCCAGGGCAAGGGCTGATCAAACAAAAATCGATAGGGAGAGAAACGAAATGGCGATCGATTATGACCACATCATGTCGTTGAAGATGGAAGGGCAGGAATTCCAATATGGCGATCGGGAAACCATGCTGTACGCGCTGGGCGTCGGAATGGGTAGGGACCCGCTCGACGAGAACGAGCTCGCCTATACCTTCGAACGCGACGCGCTAAAGACGGTTCCGACGATGGCGGCGGTTCTGACGCGCATGCCGCTGCTGAAGGATTGCGGCTACGACTATACCAAGGTCTTGCACGGCGAGATGAGCCTGACCCTGCATCAACCACTACCGCCCGAAGGGGAACTCATCGCGGATGCGCGGGTCGTCGAAGCCTTTGACAAGGGCGCTAATAAGGGTGCGCTGATCTACACCGAAACAAAAGCGCGCTCCAAAGCGGACGGTGCACCGATGTTCACCGCAACCAGCGCCACCTTCGCCCGCGGTGACGGCGGTTTTGG
>JAJFJC010000127.1 GCA_021774385.1 Alphaproteobacteria bacterium | reverse complement strand
CATCCGCTGGCATCAAGATATGACGCCTCAGCAGAGCATCGAGGCCGTCATGGCGAAAATCGAGCTGGGCGACACGCTCGGTATCGACGAAATCTGGATTGGCGAACATCATTTCACCCGGCACGGACTGGTTTCCGGCATCTTCTCGATGCTGGGCAATGTCGCGCAGCGCACCAAACATGCGCGCATCGGCAGCGCCATCATCGTCCTCCCCTGGCGCAGCCCGATACAGGTGGCGGAGGAGGCGGCGACAATCGACATCCTGTCCGGCGGCCGGCTGACGCTCGGTGTCGGCGCCGGCTATCAGGCGCTCGAATTCGACGGCATGAATGTCGACATCAAGGAGGCGCGGGCGCGCTTTCGCGAATATGTCGATGTCATTTACGGCTGCTGGAAGGATGAGCCGCTGACCTTCAAGGGCGAATTCATCGACGTCGAGGATTTAAACGTCCTGCCGAAGCCCATACAAAAGCCGATCCCCATGCACATCGCCGTCAGCACCAGCCCGGAAAGCGTCGACCTGGCGGCCTCCAAGGCGATGCCGATCATGGTCGGCGGCCCGACCGCCGTCATGGGACAGGTCCCGCGGGTGCTCGAGATGTGGCACGAGCGCATGGAGCATTACGGCCACCCCCACGAACACATCGATCTCGGCGCGGCGCAAGACGTCTATGTGGCGCCGACGATGGAGGAAGCCGAGCAAGACATCGCCGGGCTCGAGGATGTCATCAACGCCGAGTTCCACCGCATCGGCAACCCGAAGAGCGCGTCGGGGGCCGTGCCGGACGGCTATAAACACTGGACGCATCGCGACAAGGATCGCGTCGTGGGCGGGGAGAAGGCGCGCGAGATCGGCATTATGCCCCTGGTCGGCACACCAGAGGTGGTGAGCGAGCGGATCGAGGTGCTGCGGGGCCTGGGGATCAATTCGATCCGCTGCAATTTCGGCAAGGCCGGCCTCGATGAGGGCAAGATGCGGCGCTGCATGCATATGTTCGCCGAAGAGGTCATGCCGAACTTCACGTAAGGTTTGCGGTCTCTTAAACACAGAGCGTGCGGCGGTCGATTCTAGCCTTTCAATCGCTCGCCCGTTTCCGCATCAGCCTTCACCGTCAACCATTGCCGGCAACTTGCCCAGCTGGCTCGATAATTGTGCCGCGGGATATTGGCAAATTCAGCTGAAATCATGCGTAAATGAGGTTCCAGCTTTGGATGGCATGCCACATCTTCGCCAAAGGTACTTCTGCACTGGGGTGACCTGAGGCCCTGATGAGCGGAAACACACCCTGTTCGTCTACTAAAAAGCAGTACCGCTCGGCACGACCGAAACGGGTGGGAGCCGGCCACCGCATCATGATCAGAAGTCCTCGCGGTAAAGTCTTGTCATCAGTGTCAAATTTGATCTGAGCGGATCTATCGACTAGAATTAGTGATCCAAACCACATTGAAGCCGCCCGAATTGCCCGGGCGGCATATTTTTTTGAAAAAGGGGTTTCTTTTCTTATGTCGGTAGCGTTGGCCGAAACGGCCGAGGACGTCTCACAGATCGCATTCGGTTTCATGGCGTCGAAGGCGCTGTTCGCGGGCCTACACATAGACGTGTTCACCCTTCTTGCTCAAAAACCGAAAACCACCGCCGAGCTCGCGTCCGAAACAAACGTTCCCGCAAATCGAATCACGACATTGCTCACGGCCCTGACAAGTATCGGCTTAGTTGATCGAAACGATACGGTCTACTCCAACGCGCCTGCCGCCAACATGTTCTTATCGCGAGAATCGAAACATGAGTTCGGCGACTATTTGCGCTATCAGATCGACAAACAGATGTATCCCTTTCTGAGCCAGCTCAACGAGGTCATCGACGGATCGCTCGATGCTGATGCCGTCGATTCGTATCAGCACTGGATGTCGGACCCGGAACAGGCGTCCATTTACAGTGAAGCGCAGCATGCCGGCTCTCTTGGTCCCGGGCGAACGTTGGCGCGCTTGATCGATTTATCGGATGCGCACAGCCTGCTGGACGTCGGCGGTGGCACGGGCGCCATGAGCATCCGGCTCCTGGAAGCGTATCCGAACCTTGTTTCGACAATTATCGATTTCCCAAATGTTTCGGAAATCGGCTGGCGTTTCGTCACCGAGGCGGGAATGGTGGACCGTGTCCGATATATACCGGGAAATGCCTTACAAGCTGAATGGCCGAAAGAACAAGATGCCATCCTGATGTCTTATCTGTTCAGCGGCATACCGGGAAGCGAAGTCCCGCGTCTCGTCGACTACACCTACGAATGCCTCGCCGAAGGCGGTCATATCATCGTACACGATTTCATGGTCGAAGATGACCGGACCGGTCCGCCGATGGCCGCGCTTTGGCAGCTTCAGCATATGGCTTTCACACCAGAAGCGCGTTCGGTAACTCCGGGCTGGCTAAAAGAGCGGTTGAAAGATGTCGGTTTCGTGGATGTTCGCGAGGCGGAAATGGTGCCGGGCATGACACGTGTGATCTACGCTCGAAAGGAGGGCTGATCGATGGCGAAGTCAGACTTCCGGTTTGCGTGGCCATTTCGGGTTCGGTACG
>JAJFJC010000126.1 GCA_021774385.1 Alphaproteobacteria bacterium | reverse complement strand
AAGCCAACCGCCTAGGGCCATGCCGGTCATACCGCAGAGGAAGATCACGCCGATACGCCATCCCGCCTCGCGCGCCGGAAACAATTCGCGGACGGCCAGCGTATAGGCCGGCACGATACCGCCATAGGCCAGGCCAAAGGCGCCGGACAGGACATAGAGACTGACCAGCCCATCGACCCATATGTAGGTCGACAGCGTTATCACCTGCAGGCTCGAACCAATCAGGATCGTTTTCAGCCCGCCGATCCGGTCCGACAGCCAACCGAAGCCGAGCCGGCTGGCGAAGGAACAGGCCAGCAGGAAGGACAGCATCTTCGCACCGCTCGCCGCCCCGAAGCCGAGATCGCTGCACATCGCGACAAGGTGCACCGCAGGCATCGCCATGGCGACGCAGCAGGAGATGATCGCGATCCCAAGAAGAATCAGGATAAGCTTCGGCGCCGTGCGGATGTCGTAGGCGGCGCCGCCCAGTCCCGCGCTGCCTTGCGTAAGGGGCGCGGGCGGCTTGCGGCGCACCACCAGGCTGAGCGGCAACATGGCGCAAATCGCAAAGACACCGAACCAAAACCAGGTATCGCGCCACCCAAACGAGTCGATGCCATATTGGAAAATATTCGGCCAGACCGCCCCCGCCACCGCTTGCCCGCTCGCGACAATCGCAATGGCAAGACCCCGCCGCCGATCGAACCAGCGCGTCGCGTTGGTCATCAGGGGCGATAAAACCGTCCCACCACCGAGAAACCCCAGCACAACCGCGCACGTCACGAGCAGGCCCCAGTACCCGCTAATATTGCTGATGACGATCGCACCGGCGCCGACCATGACCGCGCCGAGCAACGAAACATTGCCCAAGCCACGCCGGTCCGACCAGTACCCCATGACGATACCGCCGATACCAGCGCCCACCATCGCGACCGCGTAGGCAAGCGAGGGTATCGACCGTGGCCAATCGAACTCCGCCGCGATCGGTTTCAAGCTGACAACGATCAGATAGGTGGCGCCGATCGCCGTTGCGACCAAGAGATTCGACGCAACGACGACGACCCAGCCATACGGTGTTTCGATACTGTCTTCGGCGCGGACGGTCATGTTTCCGGCCGCGCCCTGATGCCGACGATTATTGTGCCGTGGAAAGCGATGTCGGGACGATACGCTGGATCACCGCGGCCTCGCGGTCCAACAGATCGGGAATGCGCGGCGACATGTCGTTCTTCCAGAAATTGCTCTGATAGACCGCTTCGTACAGCTTCTCCCGCGCGGCCTCGCTCTCGAACCGGCGCATCCAGATATAGACGGAATCGTCTTCTTCACCCTGATAGCTGCCCGTAATCACCATGCCTTTGGAAATCTGAAAAGGAATGATTTCCTCTTCCATTACTTTTAGCCATTCGGCCATTTTCCCGGGCTTTACCTTGTATTGACGGAGTTCATAGAACGCCATGTTTCCTCTCCTCTAAGCTATTTGATCAGCCGCCGTATTTTGCCAGCGCGCCTCGGTCCAAACGATGATGCCAAGGACGCCGCCATGCAACCATGTATTTTTCCACCAACTTTGCTAGACTAATCATCTAATTCGGATGCAGATGGGGATGAAACGCCTAATGGCAATGCAAACGCTATACGAAGCACCACGCCCAGCCGCCAAGCCCGGCGAAACCGTTGTTACCAGCACCTGCGGTCACAATTGCGGTGGCCGTTGCGTTGTGAACGCGCATGTGATCGACGGACGAATCCAGAAAATTTCCACGGATTCTCGGCGCTGGAATCCCGAACATCCCCCCTTGCCCGCCTGTGCACGCGGCGTCGGCCAGATCGAGCGGACCTATCACCCTGACCGGCTAAAGCACCCAATGCGGCGCACCGGCCCGCGCGGCTCCGGTCAATTCGAACGGATTTCCTGGGACGAGGCGTTGGATACGGTCGCCCGCGAATTGCTTCGTGTCCGTGACAAATACGGCAACGGAGCAATTCTCGACGGGTCGCGTTCCGGCAGCACTTCGAAACTGCACAGCCGTTCTACGTTGCGACGTTTCCTGCATATGTTCGGCGGATGCACTGACCTGTGGTCGAATATGTCCTGCGAGGCGGAGGTGTATTCCGTTGCGGCGACATTCGGCCCCGAAACACATTACAAGGCCGCCGGGCGGGAGCCGACCGACTACGTCAATTCTAAATTGATCATCATGTGGGGTTGGTCGCCGGGCGACGGCACCTTCGGCACCGGGACGATGCCTTACCTAAAACATGCAAAGCAACAGGGCACACGGATTGTCTGTGTTGATCCCCGAAGAACCCGCACCAGCAAAATCCTCGCCGATGAGCATATTTTCATTCGGCCTTCCACGGACGCCGCCGCACTGATCGCCATGGCCTACGTCATCGTCAAGGAAGGTCTGCACGACCAGGCTTTTTGCGACCGCCATGTGCTCGGGTTTGACGAGGCGACACTCCCGGATAGCGCACCGGCTGGATCGTCCTATCGCGCCTATCTGATGGGCGAGCCGGACGGGCTGCCCAAGACGCCGGAATGGGCGGCGGCAATCACCGGTATCCCGGCAGAGACGATCCGCCGGCTGGCCATCGAATTCGGTGAAACGAAGCCCGCGGCGATCCATGGCGGTTATGGACCGGGACGCAGCGCCTATGGCGAACAATTCCATCGCGCCGCTTATGCGCTCGCGGCGATCACCGGCAACACCGGTATTCCTGGCGGCAATTCAGGCGCCAGCAACGGGGCGACCGGCTATTGCGGTATCGGCGGCCTGCCTACGGGGGCCAATCCAATTGATTCGAAAGTATCCTCGCCACTGCTGGCCGACCTGCTCGCGCGGGGTAAGAGCGGTGGGCATCCAGCGGACATCAAGCTGATCTATTCCTGCGGTGGCGATTTATTCAATCAGGCGCCAAACGCGAAGAAGATCGCCGAGTCACTGGATGGTGTGGAATTCATTGTCGGGCAAGATCATTTCCTGACACCGACCACACGGCACGCGGACATCGTACTACCGGCGACAACCTTCTGGGAACGCAACGATATCCATCTGCCCTGGGCCGGCGCCGGGCATTATGCGATTTACATGAAACAGGCGATCGCACCGATGTATGAATGCCGCGACGATATCGATATCCTCGGCGACCTTGCACAGCGCGTTGGGATCAATGGCTACAATACCCAGTCCGAAGAAGATTGGCTGCGCGATTTCACGCAAGACAAGATCGACGATTTTGATGCCTTCAAGGAGAACGGCGTCGCGCGCCTCCCCGCGCCCGAGGATGCGGTGGCCTACGCGAAACATATCCGCGATCCGGAGAACCATCCGTTCTCGACACCGACCGGCAAGCTGGAGCTTTATTCAACCATGATCGCGGACAACCCTGACCCATACGGGCTGGGCGCTATTCCACCGATCCCCACTTGGGTTCCACACGCCGAGGACAATGCCGAATTCCCATTACGCTATTGCAGTGCAAAATCCCGGGCGCGGGCGCACTCGGTGCACGGCAATCAGCCGAAACTGTCACGGGTCGATCCGGACGATATTTGGATCAACACGGCAGATGCGGCAGCGCGCGGTATTAGCGACGGCCAAGATGTACGGGCCTTTAATCAGCATGGCGCAACGGTTCTACCCGCACGGGTGACCGATGATGTTGCTCCCGGTGTTGTCACCATCAAGGAAGGCGCCTGGTTCACGCCGGGCGGGGACGGCATCGATTCCGAAGGCAGCGCCAACGCCATTACGAGCGATTTCTCGGCGCCAAGCGGTGCGACGACCTACAACTCCAATTTCGTCGAGGTGCAGCTTGCATAGGCGCAAAGGGTGCAAGCCGTAATTTCGCTCGCGCCTTTCCTGGAATTGCCGACCGGCGGGCTGTACCAGGGAAAGCTGACTCCCTTGCCAGCGCCGGACCCATCGCCCTAGGCTAGCGTATCACTCGCTGCATTGAGGGGTTGGGATGGCCACCACGCATTTCAAGAATACCGACTGGATCGTCGTCTGGGATGAAGAAGCGCAAAGCCACAGCTATCTTCGCAATGGCGATCTTGTCTTCACGGACAACGAAATCACTTTTGTCGGTAAAGATTATAACGGCGATGCGGACACGGTAATCGACGGCTCTGGCCTTTGTCTGATACCCGGTTTCGTCGACATTCACGCCCATCCGGCAAGCGAGGTGTTCTATCGCGGCATTCGCGAGGATCACAGCGTGCCGGAACACTACATGACCGGCCTCTATGAGCGCTCCTGCGCCTATTCCATTGATCGGGAAGACCTCAAACACGGCGCCGAGGTTTCCTATGCCGACCTGATGCGCAGCGGCGTGACGACCCTGGTCGATATCACTTTTCCCTATCCAGGCTGGGTTGATGTGATGGAGCGCGGCGGGCTGCGTATGTTCGCCGCCCCCGGATTCAACACCGCGACCTGGTACCGCGACAATGTTCACCAACTGAAATACAACGAGGATATCGCCAAGGGTGAGAAGGATTTTGAAACCGCTCTCGGCCTAATCGATGAGTTGCGGGCGCACCCCTGCGGACGGCTGAATGGAATTGTCTCGCCCGTACAGATCGATAACAACACCGATGAGATATTGGTCGCCAGCCATGCCGCCGCCAAGGAACGCGGTATCCCCTGGACGACGCATGCCTCGCAATCCGTGGTCGAGTTCAACATCATGCTCGAGCGGCACGGCAAGACACCGATCCAATATCTGGCCGACCTTGGCTTGGTCGGCGTCGGTACGATACTTGGGCACGCCATGCTGATCGACGACAACTCCTGGATCGGCTGGCATAGCAAGACCGACCTCAAACTGCTCGGCGACAGTCATACGGCCGTGGCACATTGCCCAACGCCTTTCATGCGCTATGGCACCACGATGGAGGATTTTGGCCGCTACCGCGACGCCGGTGTGGTCATGGGCATCGGCACCGACACGATCCCGCATAACTATATCGAGGACATGCGCTACGCCGCCGTGCTCGCCCGTGTCGCGAGCCACAATGGCCATGCGGCGAGGACGGCGGATGTCTTCCACGCGGGAACCGTGGGCGGTGCGAACGCACTGATGCGCGACGACCTAGGCCGGTTGGCGGTAGGCGCCAAGGCGGACATCGTTGTCCTCGATTGTACCCACCCGGTCATGATGCCGTTGCGGGACCCGTTGGCGAGCCTCATTCACTCGGCCGCGGAACGGGCGGTCAAGGACGTCTATATCGACGGACGGCAAACCGTGAAGGATCACGAATGCCTGACCCTCGACCGCGAACAAGCGGTCGCCCGCGTCGCCGAAGGCCAGGTGCGGATGGAAGCCAGCGTCGAGACACGCGACTACGCCAAGCGGACCAGCTTGGATATCGCACCGCTCTCCCTGCCGCTCGCAACACATTAAACGCGCCAAGTTAAAAGGATCAGATATGCCCGCATCAGCCGCCCTGCAACACACCGTCGAAGCCTTCAACCTGTCCGCCGCCTCGGAGAACAAGATTCATGACGATATCGTCGCGAAGAAGTTTGGCTTCGAAGGCGGTTTGGTGCCCGGAGTCGAGGTCTATGCCTATATGGCCCATCTGCCCGTTGCCCGTTTTGGGATGGACTGGTTAGCCCACGGCACCGCTGCCTGCCGGTTTCACAAACCGGTCTATGACGGACGAAATGCGTCGGTGAGCGGAACCGTACAAGACGATGAAAGTATCGCCCTGCAGGTAGAAATGGATGGTATTTTATGCGCCACGGGACAGGCGGCTCTCGGAGACGTATTGGCGGCCCCACCGGCTAACGATATTCCCACCGCCCCCCTGCCCGAACACGCCACGAGACCGGATGCGGCGCCGGAAAATCTGGTCGAGGGCCAGATTATGGGTACTTACGAAGTAACGCACAGCGCCGAGGAAAACGCCGATTATGTCCGCGACGTGCGGGAAAGCCTTGATCTGTATACCGATCAAGGAATCATTCATCCCGGGCTTATTCTGCGTCTCGGCAATCGGGCGCTATCCATGAATGTGCGTCTCGGGCCATGGATTCATGTCGGCAGCAAGATCCAAAATTACGGTACCGCTAAGGTGGGAGACCGCTTGGCGGCCCCGGCCCGGGTGATTAAGGAATATGACCACAAGGGCCACCGCTTCGTGGAACTGGATGTGCTGATCACGGCAAATGGCGTGAAAAGCCTCGCGCGCATTCATCACACCGCCATCTACCGACCGCGTCAGGTCACGGGCGGCTAAACAGGGTTACGCAAACGTCTGATAGGCATATCCCGCGATCAAGGACCCGGTGACGCCGAAGAGAATATAGGCCACGAAGACCGACTTGCGGACCAGGGCGAAGACACCCATGGCGGCAGGGATACTGGTAACCGCGCCTGCGGTAAGGAAGGCCAACGCCGCCCCAGGCGCCGCACCCATCTCGACCAGCCGTGAGACCATCGGGATCGCCGCGAACCCGTTAAGGTACGCCGGGATGCCGACGATTGTGCTCGCCGGAACCGTCCACCAGTCGCCGGAGCCCAAGACCTGACCGACATATTCCGGCGGCAGATAGGCGACCATCAGGCTTTCGATCACGAAGGCTAGGGTCAGCCATTTGAGCAGGAACAGTCCCGAGGACGCCGCTGTTTCGCGGAACAAGGTGACACGATCCGGCTCGCTCCAGAATTTCCACAGCAGCGGCCGATCTTCCTTCAGCGCGTTCGCCGCACAGCAGCCAATGACACCTGCTTTCAAAATGTCGCTAAACCCGCCGCGTTTGACAATCGCCTGCGTGACAAACCCGGCAACCGCACCCATGACCATCGCCGTCACGAGATAGGCAGTCGCGAACCCGGCATCGAATACCGCGGTCGCAAGAATGTATTTCTCGATACTCATCAGGGGTGAGCTGATCCAGAACGCCATTACCGGACCAAGCGGCACACCGGCGGCCAGCAACGCCGCGATAAGCGGAATAACGCCACAGGAGCAGAGTGGTGCCAGCGAGCCAAAGAAAGCCGCCCCGAGAATCATGGCCGAGGTACGACCGGAGACAATGCTCGAAATACGCTGATCGAGCCCCGTTGCCTGCGCCCCGCCCGCTGCCGCCATCGACAACAGGAGAAATGGCGAAATACTGAGCAACGCCAACAGCAGAAACTCGATGCTGTTCGCCAATTGCGGCACCGAAATGATGCCGATCGCGATCAGCAGCGCCATCGTCACCAAATAAACCGGATCTATTCTCCGCGCATTCTGTACCAGCGCGCCTACGGCAGCGGTCATCCCGTCAACTCCTCTTGCCCCGCGCCATGGCGTTCGAGCCCGGCACAGCAATCTTCCATCAAAAAGTCGAGCAAACCTTGTACCTGCTCGTATTCGATCCGGCATCGCAGCGAACGGCCTTCCCGGGTCTGCGTCACGATTCCCGCCCAAACCATATGCGAGATATGGTGCGACAGCGTCGATTTCGGGATCCCCAGATGGTCTTGGATTGCCTTCACGGGCAATCCTTCCGGTCCAGAGCGAACGAGTAGCCGAAACGTGGCAAGCCGGTGTGGATTGCCCAGTTCCGCTAAAATTGTGGCGGCTTTTTCGATATCCATGACCGTTATATAAAAAGCATTTCAGCTCGAGTCAACGATTGTTTTAGAATTATCGAACTATCAGTGCAATGCGCTATCGATGAATGGGTTAAAATACATCGTCCCCTTAATCGCTACCGCGCTCAACCTCCTTTCTAATTGGCCGAAAAGCCCAAACCAGCGGCACGCTTAGCGCGGCGGTCACGGCGAGAAGGTAAAACGCGTTGATGTACCCGATCATGGAAGCCTGGCGGAAAATCTCTTCGCTGAGCGTTGCAAGACCGTTCGCCGAGCCAAGCGACCACTCACCGCTGACGGAGGGCATGGTAAAGAGCTGGTTGAAGGGCGAAACCCACTCCCGCAATCCGGAATAGCTTTGCGCTGTGCTTCGGGTCAGCACCACAATGCTGACCGATATGAAAAGCACGCTGCCAAAGTGCCGCAGAACGTTGAATAGAGCCGAACCGTCAACCATCAGATGCCCGCGCAGCGTCGTAAATGCCAAGACCGACATCGGCGTATAGGCGACGCCGAATCCGAATCCGTGCAGAACATTCGTCCAGTACACATCAAAGCTGGAGATATTGACATCAAGCTGCGCCATCGCCGCGCCGGCGATCGCCTGACAGACGAGACCGAAGACCAGGCATCCGCGCGCGCTTATTCGCGTAAACTGAACTACCACTAAAAAACTCAACCAGTTACCCACGCCGCGCGAGGTCAACACAACGCCAATAATCGTTTCGGGATATCCAGCGACATCGCTTAACAGCGGCGGGAACATGACCAGTGGGGTGTAGCCGAACATGCCCATTAGCAGAGACATGATCAGGCCGATCACGAAATTTCGATCCCGGTACAAGGAGCGATCGAAGAGCGGGTTCGACGTCGTCATGGTATGGACGAGGTAAAGGTAGAAGGCGAGAATCGCGACCGCGCCTTCGATGATGATTTCCGGCGACTCGAACCAATCCAGTCGCTGTCCCCGGTTCAACATCAAGGTCGCGGCGCCAATCGCGGTGGCTAGCGCCAGGTAACCGGGAAGGTCGATGGAACGGTCGGCATCCCGTTCCTTGCTGCCGAGCGAGAACCAGGCGCCCAGGATACCGAGCGCGCTAAACGGAACGATCATGAAAAAGGCCCAGCGCCAGTTAATCGCTTCCGCGACCGAACCACCAATTATCGGACCCAGGACAGGGCCAAACACACCGCCGATGCCCCATAGCATCAACACGGTCGGGTGCAGGTGTCTCGGAAAGCTCGCCATCAGCATGCCCTGCCCCAACGGCAAAAGCGGCGCCCCGAAAACGCCCTGCAGCACGCGGAAGAACACCAGCATTTCCAGCGAGGTCGAGAGTCCGCAAAACACCGTCGCCAGCGTGAAGCCCGCTACCGTGCCAACCAAAAGGTTGCGCCACCCCAATTTCGCGGCCAGCAAACCCGTCAATGGTGTCGCAATTGCCGTCGCGACCAGATTGAAGGTGATCGTCCAGGCGACTTGATCCTGCGTCGCCGACAGCGCACCCTTTATCTGCGGCATGACGACCGATACGACCGTAATGGTCATACCGAACAACAAAGTTGTCAGCTGTACGGTTGCAACGAGCAGCAACCGCTGCAAGGTGAGATACTGGAGCATGGTTCCCTAGGTGTAGGGTGGCGCGACATGACGCGCACAAGGCGCGCATTGGAGCATGTTTCGGAGGGTACGGGTACGAAGCAATTTGCGCCCACTCTCCCCCGCCTTGATAATAACGGCGTTGAAGCAAACGAAACGAAGGAAAACCATGTACGACACAATCCTAGCCGGCGGCCGTATCGTCGACCCCTCGCAAGATCTCGATGCGACAATGGATATCGCCTTTAAGGATGGCATGGTCGAAGCGTTGGACAAGCGCATTGAGGGCCCCACGAAAGAAACCATCGATGTATCAGGGAAAATCGTCGCGCCGGGACTTATTGATATTCATGCGCATGTAAACTGGGGCGCCACTTATCTGAGTGTCGAAGCCGAAACCGTGGCAAAGAACAGCGGCACGACCACCTTCGTCGATGCCGGGTCGGCGGGTGCAGGCACCTTTCACGGCTTCCGCAAACATGTAATCGAAGCCTCACCGCTGCGCATCATCGCCTTCCTGAACATCTCGCATCCCGGGATGTTCGGCTATGGCCCCGGTTTTATGGTCGGCGAGTCCGCCGATCTAAAATTTCTTCACACCGCAGCCTGTGTCGAGGTCGCGCGAAAGCATGCGGACCTGATTTGCGGCGTCAAGGTTCGGCTCGGCGGCAACGTATCCGGCACACTAGGTACGATCCCGCTCGATCTCGCCATCGACGCGGCAGAGGAGTTGGATCTGCCAGTGATGGTGCATATCGGGCCCACGCCACCCAGACGTCAGGACATTCTAGAACGACTGCGGCCGGGCGATATACTGACCCATTGCTGCCGGATGTTCCCCAATGCGCTGATCGATCGCGACCGCAACATCCGCGCCGAAGTCGAGGATGCCAGAGCGCGCGGCATTATCTTCGATGTCGGGCATGGCCGGGGTTCGTTCGACTTCAACGTCGCGCGGGCGATGGTCGACAATGGATTCGTGCCGGATGTGATCAGCAGCGACGTCCATATCGTCAGCATCAACGGCCCCGCCTTCGATGTGCTGGTGACGATGTCCAAATTTCTCTGTCTTGGCGTGCCACTTGCCGACGTTATCAGCGCGGTAACCGTCAATGCCGCGCGCGCGGTCGGCCGGCCAGAACTCGGCTCCCTGGAGCCCGGATCACCGGGTGACGCCACGGTGCTAACCGTCGAGACGGGCGCGTTCGAGTATTATGACAGCCTCGGACGGATCATGACTGGCGCGCAAAAGTTCGCGGTTGAGCATATCCTGATCGCCGGCAAAACCTGGCCGTAAGGCGCGACGTCAGTCCCGTGTTAGGGCGCCATAGACCCACAGCAGCAACAACACCACAAGACCTTCCAGCGCCATAACCAACAACGCTGTCGGTAGACCAAAGGACTCGGCCATCCAGCCGACATTGAGAAACCCTATCGGTCCCGTACCGATACACAATGCAAGAACGCCAAACACCCGGCTACGGTACTCCAGCGGTGCATTCATATAAGTCAAAGTGCTTTGCATCGACGCGAAACCGGCACCGGAAATGCCAATAACCGTTAACACCATGGAAGCCATGATAAACGAGTGATACGGCCCGCCGGCGACATAGGCGAGAATGCTAAGATAGAAGATTGTCACCAAATACCCGCCGGCCCCCCAAATGAAAATGCGGGCAAAGTTTTCCGGTTTCGACGCGACTGCGATAAAAAGCGCACCGACAAAAGCACCAAACCCTTCCAGACTCGAGAGCACGCCGACGAGAAACGGATCGAGACCGAGCTGCTCCTTGCCAAGGATTGGGATCATGGCGGTGAAGGGAAAACCCCATACGTTAAAGACGATCGTGACGGCGAAGACACGGCGTAACTCCCAATCGCCGAGCACAAATCGAAGACCGGCAATCAAGTCGAGGATGAGGGCAGGAGACATCGCGCGTTTTACATGCGGTGGGATTTGTACGAAGGCGACGAGGCCAAGGCCGATGGCATACACGGTCATGCTTAAAACAAACACACCGGTAATACCGACCAATTGCAGCATGACCCCGCCGAAAAGTGGGCCCGCCATGCGGGTTGCACTGTTCGTTGCGGCATCCAGACTCATGGCCGCCGAGACCGAGTCGCCCGCGAGATCACCAACCAGCCGGCGGCGCACCGGCATGTCGGTCGCCCAAAACAGGCCGCTAAAGACCGATGCGATCGCGATATGGATGAAATCGAGGCGGCCGGAATAAGACAAAATCACCATACCGATCGAGACGATCAGAACCATTCCAAGCGCGGCGGCGAGTAAAACCTTTCGGTTCAGCCGGTCCGCGAAACCACCGATTATGGGCCCGCAGAAGGTCAAAGGCAGCCCCCAGAGTACGGGCACCAGGGACACCAAAAGCGGCGACCGCGTTATCTCGAATGTATAAACGCCAAGGGCAAGAAGTTGGAACCAACGGGTAAATCCCGTCAGTGTCCCGAGGATCCAAATGGCAAGATAGTTCGGGTCATGGACGAGCGCTCTAATACGCGACCCCTGGCCGCGGTCATCTACGGTGGCAGCCAATCGCCTAGCTCATGTCGGTGATTGGCGGCACTACGGCGCGAAAGAGCATCGTGTTGATCCGACCCAAGATTGTTGGTAGCGTGACGTGCTTGAATTTATTTCATAATTCCTATTCACAACCAAGTTGAATTCCTGCACTCGAGCCGCGTCCCATTCGGATCGGCTATTCGTAGCCACTTTCATGAGAACGCGGTCTTGGACCTCAAAGCAAAAGTGAAAATTTTCCTGGGCGTCTGTTTGATCGGCGCGTTGGGACTGCTCGCTTATGAAGTCTTTTTTTGGTTTACCCATGTGTACGAGAGCAATGCACGGGTTCAGACCGATTTCACGAATATTTCGTCGCAAATTGACGGAAAAATAGAAAATATCCATGTCAAGGAAGGAAGCCGGATCAAGGCGGGCCAGTTACTGATCACGCTGGGGCACGAAGATATCAAGCTGAACATCGACACGCTTCGCACCGACTTGGCGCTCGAAAAGGCGCAAAGGGCCAGTCTTGAATCCGAAAAAGTAGCCTTTGAAGCCGAACTAAAATCAAAACTCGAAACGCAACGCGAGAAGATTCGCTCGCTCGGCACCGAATACAAGTCGCTCGAAAGCCGCCTCAAATTAGCGGAAAAGAATTTATCACGTACCGATATCCTCTTTAAAAAGAAACTCACACCGGAGACGAAGCTAACCGTCGAACAGGATAAGGTTCTGGTATTGCAAGGTCAGGTTTCCCTTCTCGGCGGCAAGGTCGCTATCGCGAAACGGGAATATAATCAACTTGTCGCGGAGGAAAAACAGCTCGACGTCCTGACGAACAAGATTCAAATTTCGGATATCAAGCAAAACAGAATCCAAGACACAATTCGAAAACAGAAACTCATCCTCGGCTACCGCCTTATCACCAGCCCGATCGACGGTGTGGTCGGCCGCATCCATAAGTTCAAGGGTGAATATGTCGAGGACGGCGTCGATATACTGATGCTGCACGACCCGAACCGTTATTGGATCGAAGCCTATGTCGACGAAAGCCAAATTCGCCACGTCAGGATAGACCAAGACGTGTTGATCAACTTCGATGCATATCCTTTCGAAGACTATTTCGGCAAAGTCCGCCAAATCGGCAATATCACGACGGCGAAGATGGAAGGCGGCGGCAATCTGGTCGAAAGCAAGAGATTGGGCGGATCGGTCGAGCGCGTCCCCGTCCGAATTTCACTGGACAGCCCGCCGCCATACATAACACCCGGCATGGGCGCCGATGTAAACGTACGGATCTACGATCACATCAGGCTTTGGTGAATCAATCGTGCGGTGAGCAACGTGGCTCCGCCGCCCTATATACAACGCTGAAATTTCCAGTAGCAGGTGGGGAAAACCATGGAAACACGACATCTGGGCGGCCTTTGGCCGGTGAGCGCCCTAACTCTCGGCGGCGGCGGGATCGGTCAGCTTTGGGGCGAAACGACACGAGAGGAATGCGTCGCCACGGTCCACGCAGCTATTGATGGTGGCATCACCATGCTCGACATGGCGCCCTCTTATGGCAACGGCGAGGCGGAAAATGTCATCGGCGCCGCCTTTGAGGGCAATCTACCCGAAGGCATCCGCGTCTCCACCAAGTACCGGCTCGGCACACCGAAACCGAAGGATGCGGAGAAAAATCTCAATAGGAGTCTGGACGAGAGCCTGGCGCGGATGCGGTTGGAGCGAGTCGATGTTTTCTTTCTGCATTCCAACATCATTCCCGATGACTATGACGCCAGCGTATTTGGCGACAGACCCGCCACACGCTGGACGACGTATCTTGAGCAATTTCTTCCGGCAGCCGAAAAGCTGGTTGCCCAAGGGCGGATCGGCGCCTGGGGCATTACCGGTATCGGTATCCCGCAGGAGGTCATTGATGCGCTTAACGCCGACCCGAAACCTTCGGTCGTTCAATGCATCGCCAACCCCATCGATTCAATAGGGGAACTGCAATACTTCTCCGGTGCCACGCGCGCGCGTGACGTCATCGCAACCGCCAAAACACAAGGTATCGGTGTGATGGGGATTCGCGCCGTACAAGGTGGCGCGTTCACGGATGCCGTTGACCGCGACCTACCGGCCGACCATGGCGTTGTCGTCGATTTTAACCGGTCCGCCGGCTTCCGCGCCTTGGCCGCCGAACTCGGCCAATCGGCTGCCGCGCTCGCGCATCGATATTCGCTGACGATGGACGCTATCGACACCGTGGTACTCGGCATTAAGAACCGCATCGAACTCGACGATTGCCTGAAAGCGGAGGCGGCCGGCTCATTGGATGCCGCAACGATGGCACGCATCGAAGCGTCTTTCGAATAGGCGCGAGAGGAACATTATCATGGACGCGTTCGATTACGTTATCGTCGGGGCCGGTTCAGCCGGTTGCGTTTTGGCCAACCGGCTCAGTGAGGACCCCTCCGTGAAGGTCTTGCTGTTGGAAGCGGGGCCACGCGACACTAATCCGTTCATCCATATCCCAGCGGGATTTTTCAAAACCCTCTACGATGAAAAGGTGAACTGGTGTTTTAGCACCGAGAAAGAAGAGGGATCCGGCAATCGTGCGATTCATTGGCCGCGCGGCAAGGTGCTCGGCGGATCGTCCTCGATCAATGGCCATTTGATCGTGCGCGGCCAGCGCGAGGACTATGACGGCTGGGCGCAGCTCGGCAATCACGGCTGGGATTTCGACAGCGTGTTGTCCTACTTCCAGAAATTCGAGAACGCCGAAGTTGGCGATCCAGAAATTCGCGGCCAGAGCGGACCGATCAATGTGCGTGAGCCAATCGAACAACACCCACTGACCGACCGATTCATGGACGCCTGTGTCGAGGCCGGCATCCCGCGCAATAACGACTACAATGGCGCGGCGCAAGAGGGAGTCGGATACTTCCAGCATGCGATCAAGAGCGGGCGGCGCGAAAGCACGGCGCGCACCTATTTGCGGCCGGCCAAGGCGCGTCACAACCTGCGTATCGAAACCAACGCCATGACGCAGCGGATACTGGTCGAAGGCGGAAGGGCCGTCGGCGTCGCTTATTCGCAAAAAGGTAAAGAGACGCAAGCCCGCGCCGGCCGCGAGGTCATTCTGTCGGCCGGCTCGATCGGATCACCGCAAATTCTCGAACTGTCGGGAATCGGCGATGGCGAGCGGCTAAGGGACCTCGGGATCGATGTCGTACACCACCTGCCCGGTGTCGGGGAAAATTTGCACGATCACTATCTCGCGCGGATGTGCTTCAAGGTGCGCGGTATCGATACCTTCAACGAACGCTCGCGCGGCTGGCGGCTCGGTTTGGAAGTACTGCGCTACGCCACGACGCGAACCGGATTGCTGACCGCTGCCCCAGGCAATGTTAGCGCTTCGATCAAGGTCATGCCCGGCATCGCGACACCGGACGCGCAGCTGTCCTTCGCGCCGGCAAGCTATGTCGACGGGCAAATCGGCGTATTGGACCCCTTCCCCGGCATGACCTGCGGCTTCTGGCAGCACCGGCCGGCGAGCCGAGGATCGCTGCATTGCGTCTCACGCGATCCGGTGGTGCAACCCAGCATCCGGCCCAACTATCTAGGCGATTCGATCGACCGAGATACGATGATC
>JAJFJC010000125.1 GCA_021774385.1 Alphaproteobacteria bacterium | reverse complement strand
ATTTGTGGTGAGGAAACCGCCCTGCTGGAGAGCCTCGAAGGCAAAAAGGGGCAACCTCGATTGAAGCCGCCGTTCCCGGCGATGTCCGGTCTTTATGGTTGTCCGACGACGGTCAACAATGTCGAGACCATTTCCGTTGCCCCGACAATCCTGCGCCGGGGCGCTGATTGGTTTAGCAGTTTCGGCCGTGAGAATAATGTCGGAACAAAAGTCTTTTGTATCTCGGGGCATGTCGAAAAGCCGTGCAACGTGGAAGAGGCGATGTCGATCCCGCTGAAGGAATTGTTGGAAAAACATGCCGGTGGTGTCCGTGGCGGCTGGGACAACCTGATGGCGGTTATTCCAGGCGGCAGTTCGACACCAATGCTACCAAAGTCGATCTGCGAAGATGTCTTGATGGATTTCGACGCGTTGAAGGAGCACAAAACGGGCCTGGGTACCGCTGGCATTATCGTGATGGACAAGTCGACGGACATCATCAAAGCGATCGCCCGATTGGCGTATTTCTATAAACATGAGAGCTGCGGGCAGTGCACACCGTGCCGCGAGGGCACAGGATGGATGTGGCGCGTTCTGGAACGGATGGCGAAGGGCGAGGCGGAAATCTCGGAGATCGATCTGCTGCTTGATGTTTCGTTGCAAATAGAAGGGCATACCATTTGTGCCCTGGGCGATGGCGCCGCGTGGCCTGTTCAAGGGTTGATCCGACATTTCCGAGACGAAATCGAGCACCGGATCGTGGGCCGCAAAAGTGTGTCCGTCGCGGCGGCGGAGTAGGAGCAGGGTATGCCGAAGCTGACGATAGACGGTGAAGAAATCGAAGTCCCCGATGGCCTTTCCGTCTTGCAAGCTTGTGAACTGGCCGGCGTGGAAATTCCTCGATTTTGCTACCATGAACGTCTGTCGATCGCGGGCAACTGCCGTATGTGTTTGGTTGAAGTCAAACCGGGACCGCCCAAGCCACAGGCGTCTTGCGCTTTGCCGGCGGGTGAGGGGATGGAAGTCTCCACCAACTCCCCGATGGTGCGCAAGGCCCGCCACGGAGTCATGGAGTTTTTGCTGATCAATCATCCGCTCGATTGTCCGATTTGCGATCAGGGTGGTGAATGCGATCTGCAGGATCAAGCGATGGCTTTCGGCCATGATGGCAGCCGTTTCGCGGAAAATAAGCGTGCGGTCGGTGACAAATATATGGGACCGCTGATCAACACGATCATGACGCGCTGTATCCATTGCACCCGCTGTGTCCGGTTTTCGACGGAAGTCGGCGGTGTTGAGGATATGGGCATGGTCAATCGTGGTGAACATGCTGAGATTACCACATTGGGCAAGGCGGTTTCCTCCGAAATGTCCGGGAACGTGATAGACCTATGTCCCGTCGGTGCTCTTACCTCAAAACCCTATTCCTTTGTCGCGCGGCCGTGGGAGTTGCGTAAGACGGAGACGATTGATGTTCTGGATGCGGTAGGCGCCAATATCCGTGTCGACGCGCGTGGCAATGAAGTGTTGCGGGTACTGCCTCGTCTCAACGAAGACGTGAACGAGGAATGGATTACGGACAAGACTCGTTTCGCTTGCGATGGATTGCGGCGGCAGCGGCTAGACCGGCCCTATGTCCGTAACGCGGAAGGAAAGCTCGCACCGGCGGAATGGGACGATGCGTTCGCGGCGATCGCGAAACGCGTGAAGGGACTGGACGGTGGAAAGATCGCGGCCCTGGCGGGCGATCTTTGTGATGTCGAGTCGATGTTTGCGCTTAAGGCGTTAATGGGCGCGCTGGGTTCGCCGAATCTCGATTGCCGTCAGGACGGCGCGAAGCTTGACCCGACTGTACGTGCTTCATACCTGTTCAATACGGGAATCGCGGGAGTCGAGGAAGCCGACGCCTGCCTGATTATCGGGTCGAACCCCCGCTGGGAAGCGCCGTTGGTGAATGCGCGGCTGCGAAAACGCTGGCTACAAGGATCCTTCCCGGTTGGGGTTGTCGGTCCGCGCCATGATCTGACCTATTCGCATGAATATCTTGGCGCGGGTGCCGATACGCTTCGCGACATCGCCGATGGGAGCCATGCTTTCGCATCAGTTCTGAAGAATGCCGAACGGCCGATGCTCATTCTCGGTATGGGCGCGTTGGCGCGTCCGGACGGAGCGGCCGTGTTGGCGGCGGCGCGAAAGATCGCCGAAGACACGGGCATGGTGGGTGATGGCTGGAATGGATTCAGCGTTCTCCACACCGCCGCGGCGCGCGTTGGCGGCCTTGAAATCGGTTTCGTGCCAGGTGCTGGCGGGTTGGACACCAATGGTATTCTTGATGCATCGGCATCGGGTGCGGTTGACGTGGTGTATCTTTTGGGGGCGGATGAGGTCGATACCAAGAAACTCGGCAACGCATTTGTTATTTATCAAGGCCATCACGGCGATGCCGGCGCCCACGTGGCGGATGTGATTCTGCCTGGCGCCGCCTACACCGAAAAATCCGGTACCTATGTCAACACCGAGGGCCGCGTGCAACAAGGGCAACTCGCGGCTTTCCCGCCCGGAGATGCGCGCGAGGATTGGACGATCCTTCGTGCCTTGTCGGCGGCGCTGGACTGCACCTTGCCGTTTGACGATGTGGCGGCGCTGCGTAAACAGATCCGTGAAGCCTTTCCGCGCTTCGTACGGCTCGACGATCCCGAGCCCGCGGCCTGGGGTGAATTCGGAATGGCGGGCACGATGGACTCCACACCGTTCGGATCACCGATCGCGAATTTCCATATGACCGATCCGATTAGCCGCGCGTCGGAAACGATGGCCAAATGCACGCAGGAATTCTTGAATAACCAAAACGAGGCGACGGGTACCGATGGCTGAGTTCTGGGATCAATACGCTTTTCCGACGATCGAGATTGTATTCTACATCGTTCTGATTGTTGCGCCCTTGTTGGGTGGTGTCGCCTATCTGACGCTTGCCGAACGCAAGGTCATTGGATGGATGCAGCTTCGCAAGGGACCAAATGTCGTCGGACCGTTCGGCTTGCTGCAACCGCTCGCCGACGGCATGAAGCTCTTTTTCAAGGAAACCATTATACCGGCGAGTTCGAACCGTGGCATGTTCTTCGCCGCGCCGATGGTGACGTTTGTCCTCAGCCTGATCGCATGGGCCGTTATTCCGTTTGATGCGGGGCTTGTTCTTTCGAACTTAAATGTTGGAATTCTCTATATCTTTGCGATTTCGTCGCTTGGCGTTTACGGCATCATCATGGCCGGTTGGTCGTCGAATTCAAAATATGCGTTTCTTGGCGCGCTCCGCTCGGCGGCGCAGATGGTGTCTTACGAGGTCTCGATGGGCTTCGTTATCATCACGGTTCTGTTGTTCGTCGGTTCCTTGAACCTATCGGCTATCGTCGAAGCGCAATCCGGCGGGTTTTGGAATTGGCATTTCTTCGGCATCTTGTTTCCGATGTTCATCATCTTCTTTGTCTCCACGTTGGCGGAAACCAATCGGGCGCCGTTCGACCTGCCGGAAGCGGAAGCGGAGCTTGTGTCGGGCTACAACGTCGAATACTCGGCAATGACCTTCGCCATGTTCTTCCTCGGCGAATACGCGAATATGATTTTGATGTGCGCGATGACGTCGATTTTGTTCCTTGGCGGCTGGATGGCGCCGATCGATGTCGCGCCGTTCACTTGGATCCCAGGACCTATTTGGTTCGCGTTGAAGATCGCTTTCTGTTTGTTTGTGTTTCTTTGGGTGCGGGCAACGTTCCCACGTTACCGGTACGACCAGCTCATGCGGCTTGGCTGGAAGGTGTTTCTGCCAATTTCATTGCTCTGGGTGGTCGTCGTTGCGGGTTGGCTTTTCGCGATGGACAAGGTTCCGGGTGCGTAATGGATATGGTGAGGGTAGGAATATAACATGGCCCTGTTAGACGGCACCATACGCGGCCTGTTGCTGACTGAACTTGTCCAAGGCATGGCGTTGACCCTGCGGACGATGTTTCGGCCTAAGCACACGCTTAACTATCCGTATGAAAAAGGACCGCTTTCACCGCGTTTCCGTGGCGAGCATGCGCTGCGCCGGTATCCAAACGGTGAAGAGCGGTGCATCGCGTGCAAATTGTGCGAGGCGGTGTGTCCGGCACAGGCAATCACGATCGAGGCGGAACCGCGCAGCGACGGCAGCCGTCGCACGACCCGCTACGATATCGATATGACAAAATGCATCTATTGTGGTTTCTGCCAGGAGGCTTGCCCGGTTGATGCCATCGTCGAGGGACCGAACTACGAATTCGCGACCGAGACGCGAGAAGAGCTTTTCTACGATAAGGACAAACTTCTGGCGAATGGCGAACGCTGGGAACCGGAGATCGCCGCGAATATTGAACAGGATTTGCCATATCGGTAAACAAGGCGCGCTCTCGGTCCAGGATGGGCGGTCACCAGGGTTGGCGACCGCGGATGGTTAGCGCGGAGGGGACGACATGATCATTCAAGCCTTGGCGTTTTATCTCTTTGCGTTCGTTGCGGTTGCCGCGGGCGTGCTGGTGATCGCTTCGCGCAATCCGGTTCACTCTGTCCTGTTTCTGATATTGGCATTTTTCAATGGTGCAGGTTTATTCGTTCTCTTGGGAGCGGAGTTCCTGGCGATGATCCTGGTCATCGTCTATGTCGGCGCGGTGGCGGTATTGTTTCTCTTCGTCGTCATGATGCTTGATATCAACTTCGTGGAGCTGCGTAGCGGCTTTTTGCAGTACCTGCCGATAGGCGGTTTGGTCGGTTTCATATTACTGGCGGAACTCCTCGTGGTCGTCGGGGGATGGGTCATCGTTCCCGAGGCAACCTCGGTTGCGGCGGCGCCAATTCCACCGATCGATCAGGTTACCAATACTGAAGCGATCGGGCGGTTGATTTACACCAAGTATATCTACCTATTTCAAGCTTCCGGACTCGTGCTGCTCGTCGCGATGATTGGGGCCATCGTACTGACGTTGCGTTCACGCGCCGGCGTCCGTCGCCAGAAAATTTCCGATCAGGTTGCGCGCCGGCCAGGGGAAGCGATCGAAGTCGTTAAGGTCACGACGGGAAGTGGGATCTGACATGCTGGAAATCGGCCTTTCCCATTACCTGACCGTGGCGGCGATTTTGTTTACGCTGGGACTGTTCGGCATATTTCTGAACCGCAAGAATATCATCATCATTTTGATGTCGATCGAATTGATGCTGTTGGCCGTGAATATCAATCTGGTCGCGTTTTCCGCCCATCTGAATGATTTGATGGGGCAAATATTCGCGATGTTTATTTTGACCGTTGCGGCGGCGGAAGCAGCCATTGGGCTCGCAATACTGGTGGTTTATTACCGCAATCGCGGGTCTATCGAAGTCGAAGATATTAACGTGATGAAGGGTTAAACGGGATGGAAGCCGCGGTCGTATTTTTACCGTTGCTGGGCGCCATTATCGCCGGGTTTTTCGGGCGCATGATTGGCGACAAAGCCGCACAGTACATTCCTTGTGTATTACTGACGGTTTCGGCGTTGATATCCTATTATCTGTTCTTTGCCGTTGCGTTGGGCGGCGATCCGCGGACGATTGTATTGTTCGAGTGGGTGACGTCGGGAGAACTCGAATTCTTTTGGTCGCTCAAGGTCGACACGCTAACGGCGGTGATGTTGATCGTGGTCACGACGGTTTCCGCCGTGGTGCATATCTATTCCATCGGCTATATGCACCACGATACATCGATCCCCCGTTTCTTCGCCTATCTCAGCCTGTTCACCTTTTTCATGCTGATGCTCGTGACGGCAGACAATCTGGTTCAGCTCTTCTTCGGTTGGGAGGGCGTTGGCCTTTGCTCCTATTTGCTGATTGGCTTCTGGTACGACAAGCCCACGGCCAATGCAGCGGCGATTAAGGCATTCCTAGTCAATCGGGTGGGTGATATCGGCTTTGCACTGGGCATCTTCGCGACATTCGTGCTGTTCGACACGGTTCGGCTCGATGACATTTTCGCGCTGGCGACCAGCAAGTCGGATGCGACGCTCGTCTTTCTCGATATCGAATTTCACGCCCTGACGATAATCTGCCTGTTGCTGTTTATTGGCGCTATGGGCAAGTCGGCTCAGATTGGATTGCACACTTGGTTACCCGATGCGATGGAGGGTCCGACACCGGTCTCGGCGTTGATCCATGCGGCTACAATGGTGACGGCCGGTGTGTTCATGGTCGTCCGTCTGTCGCCGCTGTTCGAGCAATCGGATGTCGCGCTGATGGTTGTTACCGTGATTGGTGCGTCGACGGCGTTTATCGCGGCGACAATTGGATTAACGCAGAATGACATAAAACGCGTGATCGCCTATTCGACCTGTTCGCAGCTCGGTTACATGTTCTTTGCGATCGGTGTTTCGGCCTATCCGGCGGCGATCTTCCATCTGATGACACACGCTTTTTTCAAGGCGCTACTGTTCCTTGGTTCGGGTTCGGTCATCCATGCGATGTCGGACGAGCAGGACATGCGCAAGATGGGCGGGCTTTGGAAATTGATTCCGGTCACCTATGCCTTGATGTGGATTGGCAGTCTCGCGCTCGCGGGGATCGGAATTCCCGGAACCCTTATAGGGTTTGCCGGATTCTTCTCGAAGGATGTGATTCTTGAATCGGCATTCGCCGCACATACCGGTGTGGGTACTTTTGCATTCTGGCTGGGCATTGCCGCTGCCTTTATGACGGCATTCTATTCTTGGCGTTTGCTGTTCATGACGTTTCATGGCGCGCCACGATGCGACGAGAAAACCTTGGCTCATGTGCATGAATCGCCTCGGGTGATGATTTGGCCGCTTTTCCTCTTGGCGGCTGGCGCAATTCTCTCCGGTGCGCTGGGCTACCACCTTTTTGTCGGCGATGGGATGGCGACATTCTGGGGCGATTCCATTGCCATCTTGCCGACGCATACCGCGCTTGCCGACGCGCATCATGTGCCGGTTTGGGTTAAGGCGTTGCCGTTGGTAATGGTCGCCGGCGGGATTGGGCTGGCCTATTACATGTATATGGTGCGGACAGATTTGGCGGCGATTTGGGCGGAGAAACTCCGGCCGGCTTATCTGTTGTCATTCAATAAATGGTATTTCGACGAAATATATGAACGGCTGTTTGTACGGTCGGCATTTTATCTGGGCCGAGGGTTCTGGAAGGCCGGTGATGGCGCCGTTATCGATGGGGTTGGCCCCGATGGGATAGCGGCGTCGACGATACGCTTTGCGCGCCGCGCCAGTGCGTTGCAAAGCGGCTATCTCTATCATTACGCGTTTGCCATGCTGATCGGTGTCGTCGTTTTAGTCACATTCTATTTTTTCACCGGGACGGGGGGCTGACGGTCCTATGAGCGAATTTCCCCTTCTGTCGGTCGTCACATTTCTGCCGCTCGCCGGCGCGATCATGATTTTGTTGTTTGTTCGGGGTACGCCGGACGACGTGGCGCGCAATGCCCGCTGGGGTGCATTTTGGGTCTCCCTCGTAACGTTCTTCGCGTCGCTGGTCTTATGGTTCAAGTTCGAGACCGGTACGGCGGACTTTCAGTTTGTCGAGGTGCAGCCTTGGCTTCCCGCATTCAATATTTCCTATCGGCTTGGTGTCGACGGCATATCGGTCTTATTCGTGCTGTTGTCGACCTTGCTCACGCCGATTTGCATTCTCGCCAGTTGGAATGCGATCCAGGAACGCGTTAAGGAATACATGATCGCCTTCCTCGTTTTAGAGACGATGATGGTGGGCATGTTCGCCGCGCTCGATTTTGTGGTGTTCTATATTTTCTTCGAGGCGGTCCTGATTCCGATGTTCCTGATCATCGGCGTCTGGGGCGGACCTCGGCGGGTCTATGCCGCATTCAAGTTTTTCCTCTACACACTTCTTGGTTCGGTTTTGATGCTCCTGGCCATTATCGCGATGTACATCGCGGCGGGGACGACAGACATTCCGACACTGATGCAATTCAAGTTCGATCCGCAATGGCAGACGTGGTTATGGCTGGCATTCTTTGCGTCTTTCGCGGTCAAGGTGCCGATGTGGCCCGTGCATACATGGCTACCGGACGCCCATGTCGAGGCACCGACGGCGGGTTCGGTTATTCTCGCCGGCGTATTGCTGAAAATGGGTGCATACGGCTTCCTACGGTTTTCGTTACCGATGCTGCCCATTGCATCCGAATTTTTCACACCGTTCATCTTTACCTTGAGCATCATTGCGGTGATCTACACCTCTCTCGTTGCTTTGGCTCAAGAAGACATGAAAAAGCTGATTGCCTATTCGTCGGTGGCGCATATGGGCTTCGTCACGGTCGGCATTTTTGCCGCCAATCAGCAGGCCGTTGAAGGGGCGATAATTCAGATGCTGAGTCATGGCTTCGTATCGGCCGCGTTGTTCCTCTGCGTTGGGGTCGTTTACGACAGAATTCATTCGCGGGAGATCGCACGATATGGCGGGCTCGTTCACCGTATGCCGCGATACGCCGCCGTCTTCATGCTGTTTATGTTGGCTTCTGTCGGCTTGCCGGGAACCAGTGGGTTTGTCGGCGAGTTTCTGATCATGCTCGGCGTTTTCGAAGTTAGCACATGGGCCGCCTTACTGATCGCGAGCGGCATGGTGCTTGGCGCGGCCTACATGCTCTATCTGTATCGCCGGGTGATTTTTGGCAGATTGACCAAGGATGACCTTAAATCCATCCTCGATCTTGACGCGAGGGAGATGTTGATCTTCGCGCCGCTTGTGTTTCTTGTGTTGTGGATGGGTATTTATCCCGCACCATTTCTAGACATTATATCGATGTCGGTTACCAATTTGGTCGACAATTATCACGGTGCCCTTGCCGCGGTCGATGGTGGCAAAATTCTCGCGGCAAGCCGGTAGGGAGGCGCATAGATGACTGAATTGCCTGATATGCTTGCCGCTGGTCCGGAGATATTTCTCGCGGTCATGGGAATGGTTCTCATGATGGTTGGCGTATTTTCATCGGAAAAGCGCGCGCTCGGAATTGTTAGCGGGCTCGCGGTTGCGTCGCTCGTCGTGACCTTGGCGAGCGTCGTTTGGATGGCGGACGGTAGGATCGTCGCGTTTTCGGGACTTTTCCTAACCGATTCCTTCGCCGTATTCATGAAAACCCTAGTCTTGCTCGGTGCTGTTTTGGTCCTCATCATGAGCGAGAATTATATTCAACGCGAAGGTATGGCCCGCTTCGAATTCCCGGTCCTGGTTATTTATGCCACCGTTGGCATGATGATGATGATTTCGGCGAATGATTTGATTTCGCTCTACATCGGCTTGGAATTGCAGAGCCTTTCTCTTTATGTCCTCGCGGCATTCCAGCGGGATCGCGGACGGTCTTCCGAGGCGGGACTGAAATATTTCGTGCTTGGCGCGCTGTCCTCTTGTTTGTTGCTATACGGTTGCTCGCTAATCTACGGTTTCACGGGAACAACTCAGTTCGAAGCATTGGCAGTGCTATTTACCGGGAAGGAATCCGCTGCCTCGCCCGGTCTAGTGGTTGGTATCGTATTTTTGTCGGCCGGGTTGGCGTTTAAAGTTTCCGCCGTACCTTTCCACATGTGGACACCCGACGTTTACGAAGGCGCGCCGACGCCCGTCACGGCGTTTTTCGCGGTCGCACCCAAGATCGCCGCGATTGCGTTATTCCTGCGTGTCATGCTGGAACCCTTTGGTGGACTGATCGACGAATGGCGGCAGATCATCGTGCTGATCTCCGTTGCCTCTATGGTACTTGGTGCGTTCGCGGCGGTCGCGCAGCGGAATATCAAACGGCTTATGGCTTATAGTTCGATCGGCCATGTAGGTTATGCGCTTGTTGGGCTGGCATCGGGTTCGGAGGCCGGGCTGCGGGGCGTGCTGATCTATATGGCGATTTATCTGGTCATGAATGTGGGAGCGTTTGCCTGCATTCTGTGCATGCAGATCAATGGCCGGATGGTCGAGCAAATCGACGACCTTGCCGGGTCGGCGAAAAGCCACCCGATGATGGCCCTTGGTATTCTCGTTTTCATGTTCTCGCTGGCGGGAATTCCGCCGATGGCCGGTTTCTTCGGCAAGTTTTTCATCTTCACGGCCGCGATCGAGGCGGAGCTTTATACGCTTGCGATTATCGGGGTCGTTTCCAGCGTGGTAGGTGCGTTTTATTACCTGCGCATTGTGAAGATCGTATATTTTGACGATCTGCTGGAACCCTTCGATAAACCGATTGGACGCTCCTTGGGCACGATCATGACGTTGAGTGGCGTTGTAACGATCTTGTTCTTTCTTTACCCCGCGCCGATTTTGGACAGCGCATCGATTGCCGCCGCCGCGCTATTTCCGGGCTGACCGGCACCGGACCCATGGTTTCCTTGCCTGATGGTTGTACGTTAGTCGAGCTTGGCTCGGTCGGTTCGACGAATGACGAAGCGCGAACGCGTGCACTGTCGGGTGCGGTTGATGGTACCGTCATATGGGCTCGGGAGCAGACAGCGGGACGCGGAAGGCGCGGAAGGGCTTGGTCTTCGCCGGTTGGTAACCTTTATACCTCCACTGTAATGCGGCCCGGCCGACCGGCGGCGGAGGCATCCCAATTATCGCTTGTCGCTGCGGTCGCGCTTGCCGAGGCTCTCGCAGAACTTCTGCCGAAATCGACGGAAATAAGCTGCAAATGGCCGAACGACATCCTTGTGAATGGTGCCAAAACGGCGGGCATATTGTTGGAATCGTCTGGTGACGGTGAGATGGTGTCTTGGGTTATTGTCGGATGTGGCGTCAATGTTGGCTCCCATCCCAGCGATACGAACTATGCGGCCACGGATTTGAACGCACTTAGCAAGTCTCCAATTGCGTTAGAGAGCGTACTTGAACTATTCCTGGAAAAGCTATTCATGTGGCGAAATCGATGGTTCGCCGAAGGCATAGCACCGGTGCGATGTGCCTGGATTGAACGGGCGGCGGGACTTGGGGGGCCGATAGTGGTTCGTCTGCCAAATCAAGAGATATCGGGATGTTTTAAGGATATGGACGTTGATGGTGCATTGGTTCTGGAGTTGCCCAATGGTGAGTGCCGTCGCATAACCGCTGGAGACGTCTTTCTCCAGAAAGCGGGGTAAACAACATGTTGCTCGCGATCGATTCCGGAAACACAAATGTTGTTTTCGCCGTTTACGACGGCGACGCGCTTCAGGGTTTGTGGCGATGCGGAAATGATACGAGCCGGACAGCCGATGAATATGCTGTCTGGCTGACACAGCTCATGAACTTGAAGGATATCCCGATGAGCGCGATCACAGGCTGCATCATCGCATCGGTGGTGCCGCAGGGCCTGTTCAATCTCGTGTCCCTCTGTGAGCGGTATTTCGGCGGACATCCGATGGTTATTGGGGAGGACGGTGTCGATTTAGGGCTCAAGGTCCTGATCGACCGGCCCGAACATGTCGGGGCGGATCGTTTAGTAACCGCCGTATCGGCATATAGCCGCTATGGCGGCCCGTCCATCTTGATCGACTTTGGTACCGCGACGACGTTCGAGGTCATCGATGGCGATGGAAATTATAGGGGTGGCATCATCGCGCCTGGGATTAATTTGTCAGCGGAGGCTTTGCACATGGCTTCCGCGCAATTGCCGCGGGTTCGTATAGAACCGACGGAAAAGGTTATTGGCGATGCAACTGTTCCCGCCATGAAGTCCGGCATATTTTGGGGATATATCGGCATGATCGAGGGGTTGGTCACGCGCGTCCGCAAGGAGTTCGGTGTCGATGATATGCAAGTTATTGCGACGGGTGGCCTGGCGGCATTGTTCGCGGAATCAACCGATGTCATTGATCATACCGACAGAGAGCTGACTATCCGCGGCCTTCTAGAGGTCTACCGTCGGAACAAGCGCGCATGACTAGTTACGCGCAGACGGGTGAACCGGGTGAAGATGAGTTGCTATTCCTGTCCCTTGGCGGGGCAGGGGAGATTGGTATGAACCTCAACCTCTACGGTCACGCCGGCCGTTGGTTGATGGTTGATCTTGGCATTACTTTTGGCGATGACGAAACGCCCGGTATCGACGTTATCATGCCGGATCCAACCTTCATCGAACAACGCGCCGAGATGTTGTCCGGCCTTATCTTGACCCATGCCCATGAAGACCATATTGGCGCGGTGCCACATCTTTGGCGCCGCTTGCGCTGCCCGATTTATGCGACGCCGTTTACGGCGAGCATTCTGCGCCACAAGCTTTCGGAAGCAGGCCTGAAGGACGAGGCAAAAATCACTGAAGTTCCCCTGTCCGGACAATTCGAGGTGGGACCCTTCGGCATCGAGTTGATAACCCTGACGCATTCAATTCCGGAACCAAACGCTTGTGTCATTCGGACATCCGCCGGTTCGGTCATGCATACGGGCGATTGGAAGCTTGATCCCGACCCGCTGGTAGGGGCAAACACGGATGAGGCCGCGCTTATTCGCGCGGGTGAGGAAGGCATGCTGGCGATGGTGTGCGATTCGACGAATGTTCTCGTCGAAGGCAATTCCGGATCGGAAGGGGATGTTCGGAAAAAACTGACGGAAATGGTTGGGCGCTATGACAATCGTGTGGTTGTCGCCTGTTTCGCGTCCAATGTGGCGCGGCTGGAATCCATCGCGCATGCCGCCGCGGCGCACGACCGTAGCGCGGCGCTCGTTGGGCGGTCTCTTTGGCGTTTTTATGACGCGGCGCGGGAGAATGGATACCTAACCGATATTCCTCGTTTCCTTTCGCCGAAGGAAGCGAGCGTGCTACCGCGTGACAAGGTATTGCTACTCTGTACCGGCAGCCAGGGCGAGCCTCGTGCGGCGCTCGCGCGAATAGCACGGAACGATCATCCCGACACAGCGCTGGATCCTGGTGACGTCGTGATTTTTTCGAGCCGTGTCATTCCCGGAAACGAAAAATCAATTGGACGATTGCAAAACCGGTTGACCTCCCTAGGTGTTGACTTGCTGACGACGCATGATGAAAAACACATCCACGTTTCGGGCCATCCGGCGCGCGATGAATTGGCGCAGATGTATCAATGGGTGCGGCCGAAAATCGCGGTTCCAGTTCATGGTGAAGAAAGGCATATGCGCGCGCACGCGAAACTTGCGCTGGAATGCCAAGTGCCGGAAGCCCATTTGGCACCAAACGGCACGGTCTTGAAGCTGGCGCCAGGCCCGGCTGCCGTCGTGGACGAAGTGTTCAGCGGCAGGTTGGCGTTGGATGGCAATCGACTCATTTCCATGGGCAGTGGCGCGTTTCGTGAACGTCGGAAAATGCTCCACAGCGGCGCGGCCGTCGTTTCGCTGGTAATCGATGGGGCGGGTGAATTACAAGCGGACCCCCAAATTTCGACACATGGCATTTTCGATTTGGAAGAAGATCATGAAATTGCCGACTCGATTATCGATGTTGCCGCGGAAATCGTAGAAGACTTGCCGCGTCCGTCGCGGCGAAATGATGACGCGATCCGAGAGGCCGTCAGGGTCGCGGTGAGGCGACGCTTTCGAGCGCTTTGCGGGAAGCGTCCTAAAGTCGAGATACACCTTGTGCGCCTGTAAAATCGCGGCGTATATCGGTTGAACTGTTAAGTTGTTTTTGGAGCCTGCGTCATGATCGGTCGATTAAACCATGTCGCCATTGCCGTTCCGGATTTGGATGCGGCCAGCAAGATGTATCGCGACGGGCTTGGCGCGAGCGTAACGGATCCCGAGGACCTTCCTGATCATGGCGTCACCGTTGTTTTCGTGGAACTCGATAACAGCAAGATCGAGTTGCTGTATCCCTTCGGGGCCAATTCACCGATCCAAACATTTCTGGACCGTAATCCGGCGGGTGGCATGCATCATGTCTGCTACGAGGTTTTGGATATTTTTGCTGCCCGCGATAGGCTTGTCGCGCAAGGTGCGCGGGTTCTAGGCGACGGAGAGCCAAAAACCGGTGCGCATAACAAGCCGGTACTATTCCTGCATCCTAAAGACTTCGCGGGAACCCTGGTCGAACTGGAACAAGTTTAGGGTTGGCGATATGGGCTGGGTCAGCAGCATTGTAACGTTTCTCGTAATTTGGTGGATCGTCTTTTTCATGGTGTTGCCATGGGGTGCACAGCGGCCGGATCACCATGAAGTCGGTCATGAAGTGGGCGCGCCGGCCAAACCTAGAATTCTCACGAAAATGGCCGTCACGACAGGTGTCGCCGCGATACTTTTTGCGATTGCTTGGGTCGTGCATGATTCAGGCTTGATCAGTTTTCGTGAAGTCGTTTCATAGAGCCTGCTTACCGCTTGAAGAGAGACCATGACCACTTATTGTGATTCCGCCCCAGGGCATCCCTTCCATGGGCCGTACCATGATCATGAGTATGGATTTCCGACCGTGGAAGAAGCGGCGCTGCTGGAGCGATTGGTTCTGGAAATTAACCAGGCAGGCCTCTCTTGGCTGACAATCCTTAAGAAACGGGAGGCATTTTTCGCGGCGTTCAAGGGTTTCGATGTCGACAAGGTGGCTGAATTTGGAGAAAGCGACCGAGCGCGCTTGTTGGCGGACGCGAGCATTATTCGAAATCGGCTGAAGGTGAATGCCGCAATCGAAAATGCCAGGCGAATTCGCGCGATGCGGGATAGCGATGGTGGGTTCAAGGCCTGGCTCGATGCCTATCACCCGATGCAAAAAGCCGACTGGGTAAAGCTTTTCAAACAAACATTTCTATTTACGGGGGGTGAGATAACCGGTGAGTTTCTGATGAGCACGGGGTATCTGCCAGGCGCGCATGTCTCGACATGCCCTGTGCATAAACAGCTTAAAGCGATATCACCGCCCTGGATGACTGTCGAACCCGCGTTTTGGGACTGATCGGCGCCAAAAAACTCGAATTTTACCCTTATTATTAGCTGCCGTTTCTGTACTTGGCGTAATTCTTGAATCGCCCGAATTATGTTCTTTGCGTTTGGCGCGCTTGCCACAACATAAAGGAAGTCATGATGCGGTCCTTGATCCCTTTGCTTGCGGTTTTCATCTTTCCCGGCGTGGGTTTCGCCGAGGATTCCGCGATTCGAATAACGAAATCAGATTGTATTCGTCTCGTGGAGCATCATCCCTCCGCTGACGTCGCCTACCAGCCCGGTGTCGATGTGCGAGGTCGCAAGGTTGCGCCCGCGGATGTCGAAGCCTCCCCCGCACTGAAAAACCTCGTACCGGAAGTTCTGGAATTTTCAATCGCCCTTAATCCGCTTAAAGGTGGTGCGGCGCGATTCGGTGAAACGTCCTTGAATGTTGGGAATATATCGTTCGACATGAATGCAAAACGCGCGACACTCAATGGAGAACGGCTCTCCCGCAAGGACACGCGCCACCTATCGCGGAAATGCAAGGATGTCTTGCGACAATCCAAATAGGTTGCGCGGATGGACATCATCACGGGCATTCCCTAAATTCCCGAAGCTTTCAAAGACCAATTTCTGGAGCATCCCCGATGCGTCTATCCCAATATTTTCTTCCCACGCTTAAGGAAACGCCAAGCGAAGCGCAGATCGTTTCTCACCGGTACATGCTGCGCGCGGGCATGATCCGGCAGGCGAGTGCCGGAATATATTCTTGGTTGCCGATGGGCTATCGGGTGATGAGGAAGATCGAGCAGATCGTCAGAGAGGAGCAGGACGCTTCCGGTGCCCAGGAAATGCTCATGCCGACCATTCAGTCTGCAGATTTGTGGCGGCAGAGTGGACGGTATGAAGACTACGGATTGGAAATGTTGCGGATTACCGACCGCCATGACCGGGAAATGATGTACGGCCCGACGAACGAGGAATTGATCACAGAAATCTTCAGTGCCCATGTGAAGAGCTATCGGCATTTGCCGAAGAATTTGTACCATATTCAATGGAAATTCAGGGACGAGGTACGGCCGCGCTTTGGCGTTATGCGCGGGCGGGAATTCCTCATGAAGGATGCCTATTCCTTCGACCTTGATGCGGAAGCGGGTCGTGCCGCCTACAATAAAATGTTCGTTGCCTATTTGCGGACCTACGCGCGTATGGAGCTGCAAGCGATTCCGATGCAGGCCGATACCGGACCTATCGGCGGCGATTTGAGTCATGAGTTCATCATTCTCGCCGATACGGGCGAAAGCGAAGTGTTTTGTCACCGCGATTTTCTGGAGCGCGATGTTCTGCAGCGCGAGATCGACTACGAATCCGATCTGCAGCCGATCGTGGATGAATGGACTAGCCTGTATGCGGCAACCGATGAAATGCACGATGCGGAGAAGTTCGAAAGCGAGGTCCCCGATGACCGCCGTGTATCGGCGCGCGGAATCGAGGTCGGACATATATTTTTCTTCGGCGACAAATACTCGAAACCGCTTGGCGCCTATGTCAGCACGCCGGACGGCGATGACGTTCCCGTGCAGATGGGGTCCTATGGTATCGGCGTCTCGCGTCTTGTCGCCGCAATTATTGAGGCGAGCCATGATGAGAAAGGGATTATCTGGCCGGAATCGGTCGCCCCGTTCAAGGTCGGCCTGATAAATCTGCGAGCCGGTGACGATGCTTGCGATTCGGCTTGTGACGAAATGTACGCCAAGCTCCGTACCGCGGGAGTAGAGGTCCTTTATGACGACCGCTCCGAGCGCGCCGGCGCGAAATTCGCCGACATGGATTTGATCGGCTTGCCGTGGCAGCTTATCGCGGGGCCCCGTGGTCTCAAGGACGGCAAGGTCGAACTGAAGAACCGTCGAAGTGGCGAAACCGAGGAACTATCGATTGATTCCGCATTAACCCGCCTGGCTGGCTAGCGTGTTTGGTGCGTTTGAGCGCCTTGTCGCCTTGCGTTATCTGCGCGCGCGGCGTCAGGAAGGGTTTATATCGGTCATCGCCGGCTTTTCCTTTGCCGGTATCATGCTTGGTGTCGCGACGCTGATTATCGTGATGTCGGTGATGAATGGATTCCGGCAGGAACTTCTGTCCAGTATCCTGGGTGTGAATGGGCATATCACGATTTCCTCGAACACCCGCGCCATCAAGGATTTCGACTCCCTGGCCGCGACGGTAAGGGACGTTTCCGGTGTGACCCTGGCAACGCCGATCGTCGAGGGGCAGGTTATGGCGACGGCACATGGTGTTGCGTCGGGGGCACTTGTTCGTGGTCTTCGGGGCGCCGATTTTCGCCAGAGACCGCTTTTGGTCGATAATATTTTTTCCGGTGACTTGGCAGATTTCGATGCGGGTAAGGGGGTCCTAATCGGTAGCCGAATGTCACAGAATATGCGCTTGCGACCAGGAGACCGGATTACGCTGATTTCGCCGCAGGGCAATCCGAGCGCGTTTGGGACGATGCCGCGGACGAAGAGCTATACTGTTTCCGCCATATTCGAGATTGGCATGTCGGAGTATGACAGCAGTTTCATCTATATGCCCTTGAAGCAGGCACAGATATTCTTCCGCAAGAAAGAAGCTGTATCGGCGATAGAGGTCATGACGACGCATCCCGATCACGTTGCCGAGATCAGCGGCCGTCTGCGCCAGGAAATAGGAAATGAATTTCGTGTACTCGACTGGCAACGTGTAAACGGCGCGTTTTTTACAGCCGTTCAAGTGGAACGCAATGTGATGTTCTTGATCCTAACCTTGATAATTGTCGTCGCCGCCTTCAATGTCATTTCCAGCCAGATCATGTTGGTGAATGACAAGAGCAAGGGGATTGCCATTCTCCGTACCATGGGTGCGACTCAGGGCATGATTTTGCGAATTTTCTTTATGACGGGGGCGAGCGTAGGGCTTATTGGCACAATAGTCGGTAGCGCGCTCGGTATTGCCTTTGCCGCGAATATCGAAACCATCCGTCAGGGTATCCAATCCTTAATTGGTGTCGACGTTTTTAATGCGGAAATTTATTTCCTTTCGCGTTTGCCAGCAGAGATCGACCCGATGGAGGTCGTAACGGTTATCGCGATTGCGCTGACACTTTCCTTTCTTGCTTCGATAGTGCCGGCACGCCGCGCGGCGCGGCTCGATCCGGTTGAAGTTCTTCGATATGAATGAGTCGGTGATACTGCAACTCGACCGAGTCGTTCGAACCTACAAGCAGGCGGATTCCAAACTGGAAGTCATCCGTAATGCGTCGTTGACGGTCGCGGCGGGCGAATTGGTTGGTTTGGTTGGGCCATCGGGGGCTGGAAAATCGACACTCCTGCACGTCGCAGGCCTTCTTGAAATGCCTGATGGCGGCGATGTCAGTATCGCCGGCCGCGCGTGTGGTGCGATGTCCGATGGTGAGCGCACCGAAATACGCCGCAATGAAATTGGATTTGTGTATCAATTCCATCATCTGCTACCAGAATTCTCGGCGTTGGAAAACGTGATGTTACCGCAAATGATTACGGCGACATCGCGTCGTACGGCCCGAAACCGGGCGGAGGAACTCGTCGCGTCGGTCGGGTTGGCCGAGCGCGCCGGGCATCGGCCTGCCAGGCTTTCAGGTGGTGAACAGCAACGTGTCGCGATTGCCCGCGCACTGGCGAACGAACCGCGATTGTTGCTCGCCGATGAGCCGACGGGCAACCTTGATGCACAAACGGCGGAAGAAGTGTTCGAGCTTTTGCTGGACGCTGTCAGGGGGCGAGGATTAGCGGCACTGATCGCGACGCATAACCTTGATCTCGCGGCGAAAATGGACCGGATCGTTCGTTTAGAAGATGGTGAACTCGTCGCTGCTTAGACCCGTTTTTGTCCACATCTTGGGGAAAATTAATTTACCTATACAATATGTTCGCGGGCTGTTCTGGCTGACAATCCAGATGACAGCGTGTAATTTGGCTGTATGCCACATTCAGAATTTGTTCATTTAAGAGTCCATGATGCGTTCTCGCTTTCCGAGGGCGCTATTAAAATACCAGATCTGGCGGCGCTCTGCGCAAAGTTTGATATGCCCGCGGTTGGTGTTGCCGATACGGGCAATCTTTTCGGTGCGCTAGAATTTTCATTGTCGGCCCGTAAATCTGGAATTCAGCCCATCATCGGGTGTCAGCTCGCGGTTAGGCGTGAAGACGAGGGCGCGCATGGTGGCGCGGCGCATACGAGCGACTGCCTGATATTGTTGGCCCAATCGGCGGAAGGGTATGGAAACCTTCTCGACTTGGTGAGCCGGTCATTTTTGGCGTCGCCCGCGGAAGATGCGTCGCAAATCACCATGGCGGATTTGGAGACGCGCAACGCCGGCTTGATTGCGCTTACGGGCGGTGTCGCGGGTAGCGTCGGCCGATTGCTCCTCGAAGGCCAACGCCCGGCGGCGGAAACGATGTTACAGCGGTTGGCGGCGCTCTTCGAAAATCGATTGTATATCGAGTTGATGCGCCACGGTTTGCCGGATCAAGAAAAAGTCGAACCCGCGTTCATCGAACTTGCCTATGCGCACGACATTCCCCTGGTTGCGACCAATGAAGTTTTCTTCGCCGAAAAACATATGCATGAAGCGCATGACGCGTTGATGTGCATCGCCGAGGGCACCACCGTCTCTCGTGCGGACCGCCGGCGGGTCACCGAGGAGCACTATTTCAAAACGCCCGCGGAGATGCGGGAATTGTTTGCCGACTTACCCGAAGCGATTGAAAATACACTCGTCGTGGCGCGACGCTGCGCGTATATGCCCGATACCCACGAGCCCATATTGCCACCCTACCCGAAGCTTGAAGGGCGTGGTGAAGAGGAAGTCCTGCGGGAAATGGCCGCGGCGGGGCTGGAGCAACGTTTGACGCGTCAGATATTTCAAACCGAGCAAAGCGCCGAGGAGCGAGAGGCGGTCGCGAAGCCCTATCGCGAACGTTTGGTCTATGAATTGGGCGTCATCGCACAGATGGGGTTCCCCGGTTACTTCCTGATTGTGGCGGATTTTATTCAGTGGGCAAAAAACCAAGACATACCGGTCGGTCCTGGCCGGGGTTCCGGCGCCGGTTCCGTCGTTGCATGGGCCTTGACGATTACCGATCTCGACCCGCTACGTTTCGATCTGCTTTTTGAGCGATTTTTGAATCCGGAACGCGTGTCGATGCCGGACTTTGACATCGACTTTTGCAAGGACCGGCGGGACGATGTCATTCGGTATGTCCAGAATGAGTACGGCACCGACCGGGTCGCGCAGATCATTACATTTGGGAAACTCGAAGCGCGCGCGGTACTCCGCGATGTTGGGCGTGTGCTCGAAATGCCATACGGGCAAGTCGACCGTATCAGTAAACTTGTGCCCTATAATCCGGCTAATCCCGTGAGTTTGAAAAAGGCGCTCAAAGACGAACCGTTATTGCAGGAAATGCGGGATGAGGATCCCTCGGTTAGCCGTCTTGTTGATATTTCACTGAAGCTTGAAGGACTTTACCGGCATGCCTCGACGCATGCCGCCGGGGTCGTAATTGGCGACCGGCCTTTGCATGAGCTCGTGCCGCTTTATCGGGATTCGCGCTCGACTATGCCCGTGACGCAATTCAACATGAAGTACGTTGAGCAAGCGGGGCTGGTGAAGTTCGATTTTCTTGGCCTTAAGACTCTTACCGTTCTGTCCGGAACCGTCAGGCGCCTGCACGACAAAGGTGTCGATATCGCGTTGGATCAACTGCCGTTGGACGACGCGAAGACCTTTGAAATGTTGTGCAATGCCGAGTCGACCGGTGTGTTCCAACTTGAAAGTTCTGGACTGCGCGATGTGCTCAAGAAGCTGAGGCCGGATCGTTTCGAGGACATTATCGCGGTCGTGGCGTTGTATCGCCCCGGACCGATGGACAACATTCCAAGTTTCATTAAGCGCAAGCATGGAGAAGAGACTCCGGACTATCTGCATCCTTCTCTCGAAGGCATTCTCAAAGAAACCTACGGCATCATGATCTACCAGGAACAGGTCATGCAGATAGCGCAAACCTTGTCGGGTTTCAGTCTCGGCGGCGCGGATTTGCTGCGCCGTGCGATGGGTAAGAAGATTCAGTCGGAAATGGACGCGCAGCGCCATGATTTTGTCAAAGGCGCGGTGGATCGTAACGTGGACGAGGGGCTCGCGGGACGAATTTTCGATCAGGTTGCCAAGTTTGCGGGCTACGGTTTCAATAAATCCCACGCCGCCGCCTACGCGCTTGTTGCCTATCAAACGGCTTATTTGAAAGCGAACTATCCGGTTGAGTTCCTGGCCGCCTCGATGAGCGAAGATATGGGCAATACGGACAAGTTGGGTCTCTTCCGTGCCGAGCTGGATCGCATGAACATTAAATTGCTTCCGCCGGATATCAACAAATCGGGCGTTGATTTTACCGTGGAGGCGGTTAGTGAGGATGAGAGTGCCGTCCGATATGCACTCGCGGCGCTTAAGAATGTCGGTGCGGCGGCGATGGGAACCGTTGTCGCGGAACGTAAAGCGAATGGGCTGTATGAGTCGGTGTTCGATTTTGCCGGTCGTCTCGACACCAGCGTTCTGAACAAACGTCAGGTGGAAAACCTTACACGCGCCGGTGCGTTTGATAGCATCGTTCCCAATCGCCGGCAGGTGTATGATTCCGTCGAACTCCTCGTTCGCCACGCCAATGCGTCGCAGAACGACCGTGAGAGTAATCAGGTCAACCTTTTTGGCGTCGAGGATACCGCCGCCATAATCCCACCACTCGCGGAAGTCGATGAATGGCCGACGCAGGAGCGGTTGCAGCAAGAGTTCGAGGCGGTTGGGTTTTATCTGTCATCACACCCTCTCGCGTCGTATCGCAAGACTTGCGAAAAACTGGGCGTCGCCGAATGGGCCGCCGTTACGTCGGGACGTATGACGGAAGGGCGGATTAAGCTGGCGGGCATCGTGGCGTCGCGGCGTTTCACAACCTCGTCCCGTGGCGCAAAAATGGCGTTCGTGCAAATGTCGGATGCCAGCGGCACCTTCGAGGTGACGGTGTTTTCCGAAGTGCTCGCGGTGAGCCGGGAACTTCTGGAATCCGGTGCACCATTGATTGCGACGGTCGATGTCCAGCGCTGGAATGAAGGCTTCCGTTTGACCGCGCAGGATATTCAACCCCTCGACGAAGCCGCGGTCAAAGCAGCGGCGGGACTACTCGTTTTCATGCGGGACGGAGAACCCCTCAACAGTTTGGCTCGGGTGTTTACCGAACATGGAGAGCGCGGTCCGGGCCGTGTGCGCCTCATGCTCGAGGCCGATAATCGCGAAATTGAAATGGATTTGCCTCAAGGATACGCGATCTCGGTTGCGGTACGTTCCGCTGTAAAGGCAATACCGGGAATCATAGACGTCCAGGATCTTTGATTGGGATCCGAAAACTGAGACCGCATGACCATGGTTGCTGAGACATGGTCATGCGCCGTCTAACTCGCGTTACCATCAATCAGTTCTAAAGCCTTGCACCGCCGCGAAATTGGCTTTATACCGCAGGCAAATTCACACGTGGGTTCGCGGATGTCGTTGATCATGACGGCGGCCGCTCCGGTGCCGGATTTCTGGCTTTCACCCACGGCGGAGTAACCGGTAAAGGAAAATTGCGTCATGGCGATGCCTACCTATTCTATGCGTCAGCTCTTGGAAGCTGGCATTCACTTTGGTCACACCACCCGCCGCTGGAATCCGCTTATGCGGCCCTATATTTTTGGCGAGCGGAACGGTATTCACATCATCGACTTGGAACAAACCGTTCCGATGCTTCATCGCGCGCTGGAAGCCATTCGCGAAGTCGCGGCGGGCGGTGGGCGCGTCTTGTTCGTGGGAACGAAGCGTCAAGCAACGGAAATTGTTGCCGGTGCCGCGGCCCGTTGCGGTCAGTATTATGTCAACCATCGCTGGCTTGGCGGCATGCTGACGAACTGGCGCACAATTTCGAATTCCATCAAGCGGTTGCGCGATATTGAAGAGCAGCTCGCGGTTGAAGATATTGGGTTGACCAAAAAGGAACTCCTGCGCCTGACGTCGGAGCGGGACAAGCTAGAGCGCTCGCTTGGCGGCATTAAGGAAATGGGAAGCCTTCCGGATATTCTGTTCGTGGTGGATACCAATAAGGAATCAATCGCCGTTGCCGAAGCGCGTAAGCTCGGCGTCCCGGTTGTCGGTATTCTGGATAGTAATTCCGATCCGCGCGGTATCACCTATCCCGTTCCGGGTAATGACGATGCGATGCGGGCGATTGCACTGTATTGCGATCTGGTTGCCGACTCGGTTCTCGATGGATTGCAGGCGGAACTACTGTCGTCGGGTGTCGATATTGGTGAAGGCGAGGAAGCGCCGGCGGAAGTCCTGCCGGAACCCGCCGCGGTGGCAACCGAAGACGCTAAGCCAGCCGAAGACGCCAAGCCAGCCGAGGCAGCTAAGCCAGCCGAAGACGCCAAGCCAGCCGAGGAAGCTAAGCCAGCCGAAGAAGCGGCTGTGGCATCGGAAGGTGAAGCGGCGGTAGAGGAAGCCGGGCAGGCCGATTAAGCGGGGCAAAAGATAATTAGGCGCTTTTTTAATGATTTAGCGCGTAAATCAAAGATAGAGGTTTAAGGAATGGCTAGTATTACGGCGGCGCTCGTGAAGACGTTGCGCGACAAAACCGGCGCCGGAATGATGGATTGCAAAAAGGCGCTTACGGAAACCGACGGTGATGTAGAGGAAGCGGTCGACTGGCTACGTAAAAAGGGCTTGTCGATGGCCGCGAAAAAGGCCGGACGGGTGGCTGCGGAGGGCCTGGTCGGTGTTGTTGTCGAGGGTACTTCCGGGGCTGTCGTTGAAGTCAATGCCGAAACGGATTTCGTCGCACGGAACGACGATTTCCAAGGGTTCGTCAAGAATGTCTCTTCACTTGCGCTGACCAGTGAGGGGGCAATCGACACGCTTTCGGCGGTGGCTTACCCAACAACGGACCGATCGGTTGCCGAGGAATTGACGCATCTTATCGCGACGATTGGGGAAAACATGGCCTTACGGCGGTGTGCGACCCTATCAGTCCAAAATGGAGTCGTGGTCCCTTATGTTCACGGTGCGCTCGGTGATGGGATTGGCAAGATCGGTGTGATTGTCGCCCTAGAATCGGAAGGGGACGCCGCGCAACTGGAGACATTGGGCAAACAGCTTGCCATGCATATCGCGGCGGCACGGCCTGAATTCGTCGCTGTTGCGGATATTGATGAGGGTAGCTTGGCACGTGAACGTGATATCTTGACGGAGCAAGCGCGTGCGAGTGGCCGTCCCGAAGAGATTATTGAGAAGATGGTCGAAGGACGTTTGCGGAAATATTACGAAGAAGTCGCTCTATTGGAGCAAGTCTTCGTGATAGACAACGAATCGAAGGTTTCAAAAGTTCTCGAAAACGCTTCAAAAGACTTGGGGGCGTCGGTTGCGCTAACGGGATTCGTTCGTTTTGCCTTGGGAGAGGGAATCGAAAAAGCGGAGGAAAACCTTGCCGATGAAGTGGCCGCGACGCTTGCGGGCTAGTTTCGCGGACTAAGAGGGGGAACCTCGGAAAGGTCACGATGACCGAAAACGCCACGCCGAATTACCGCCGGGTACTCCTAAAGCTGTCTGGCGAAGCGTTGATGGGTGATCAGGATTTTGGTCTCGATTCCGGCACAGTGGACAGAATTGCTGCTGAGATTAAGGCGGTTACCGAGCTTGGTATCGAAGTCTGTATTGTCGTGGGCGGCGGCAATATTTTTCGAGGGGTTTCGGGCGCCGCCGCTGGCATGGATCGCGCGAGTGCCGACTATATGGGGATGCTCGCGACTGTGATGAACGCCTTGGCGATGCAGAGCGCTCTGGAAGGTATCGGGGCGCAGACACGTGTCCTTTCCGCGATTCCAATGCAATCGGTATCGGAACCTTATATCCGGCGCAGGGCTGTTCGGCACATGGAGAAAGGCAGAATTGTTATTTTTGCCGCGGGGACAGGGAACCCCTTTTTCACCACGGATACCGCGGCGGCGTTGCGGGCCTCGGAAATGGGATGTGATGCGCTTTTGAAGGCGACCAAGGTCGACGGCGTCTATAGCGCGGATCCCGTACTTGATCCCAGCGCGACGCGCTTCGACAGCTTAAAATATATGGATGTGCTTTCGCAGGACCTTAAAGTGATGGATGCGGCGGCCGTCTCCCTTGCTCGCGAAAACAATATTCCGATTCTCGTGTTTTCGATACACAATGCAGGCGCCTTCATCGAAGTTGTGAAAGGTGGAGGCAAATATACGATAATCTCGTAGCGGGCTGTCAAAATTGGCGAGGGGCTAAAATCATGGCGGATGCTGACTTAACGGATATTGAACGCCGGATGGATGGTGCATTGGAAGCTTTAGGGCGAGAATTCGCCGGGCTCCGGACGGGACGGGCTTCGACCGCGTTGCTAGAGCCTATAAATGTTGATGCATACGATTCGCAAATGCCCATGAACCAAGTTGGTACAATCAGTGTTCCAGAACCGCGGCTATTGACGGTACAGGTTTGGGATCAAAGCCTCGTTAAGGCCGTGGAAAAAGCGATAATGGAGTCCAGCCTGGGCTTGAATCCACAAACCGAGGGGAACCTGATCCGCATCCCGATACCCGACCTAAGTGAAGAACGGCGCGTTGAATTGGGCAAGGTCGCCGGCCAATACGCCGAGCAGGCGCGTATCGCGGTGCGAAATGTTCGCCGTGATGGGATGGACCGTCTTAAGAAGATGGAGAAGGCGGGCGAGATGTCTCAAGACGATCAACATCTTTATGCCGATGAAATCCAGTCGATGACGGATGCCCATATCAAGGAAATCGATTCGACGCTTGGTTCCAAGGAACAGGAAATTATGCAGGTATGAGGGCATGCAGTCGGCAATGAAACCATCCGGCGGCGAGGGTACGCCCGTTCATGTCGCGATAATCATGAATGGGAACGGGCGATGGGCGAAATCGCGCGGTATGCCGCGTGCCATGGGGCACAAACGCGGTGCGGAGGCTGTACGAAGGACGGTCGAGGCCGCGGGAGAGATCGGCATTTCATACCTGACGCTCTTTGGCTTTTCATCCGAGAACTGGAGCCGGCCAAAACAGGAAATTGGCGATCTGATGGGGTTGCTGCGCCTTTATCTCCGGTCGGAAATCGCCGAACTACACCGCAAGAATGTTCGGCTTCGCATGATAGGTGATCGTAGCCGCTTCGAGAGGGACATCATTGCGTTGATCGAGGAAGCCGAGCGCATGACCGCTGAAAATAGCGGGCTAACGCTTGTTCTGGCGCTCAGCTATGGCGGACGTCAGGAGATCGTTGCCGCTATTCGGTCGATCGTCCAAGACGTTGGCAACAGTAAATTGCTCCCGGAAGAAATTGATGTCGAGTGTGTGCACGGTTATCTGCACACGGCGGGAATTCCGGATCCGGATTTACTCATTCGTACCAGTGGTGAGCAGCGCATTAGTAATTTTTTGTTATGGCAGCTCGCCTATACCGAGTTCGTCTTTTTGGATACGCTTTGGCCGGATTTTTCGGCAAATGATTTTCGTCGCGCGATCTCCGAATTTAACGATCGTGATCGACGCTATGGCGCAGTTGTTGCCCCGAACTGATTTATCTGATCTGACCCTCAGAGTTGTGTCCGCGGCGGTACTATTGCCTTTGTCGTTATTCGCGATATGGGGGGGCGGCTGGTATTTTGCCGCGTTGGTTCTTGTTTTAGCCGGTGCGATGAGTTGGGAGTGGTCTTCGCTTTGTCGGACCAAGGCGGGACCGATGGCCGTGGTCTTTGCGACGGTTCTTTGGGCGGCGGGATTGACATTCGTTGGTTTTCTTTGGGAAGCCTTGCTTTGCATGGTTTTGGGGGCCTTGAGCCTCGCGTTAGTTTCCCGTATCGGCGGAGAAAAATCGCCGATCCTGCTACCGGCGGGAACAGCCTATCTTTCATTCGGCGTGATCTCGATTGTTTGGCTCCGTGCTTCTGATCCGGCGGGATTGGCCGTTTTCAACTGGATGATCGCGATCGTCATCGCGACGGACATCGGCGCCTACTTCATGGGCCGCGCTATTGGCGGGCCTAAGATGGCGCCGAGGATTAGTCCCGGGAAAACATGGTCGGGATTGGCGGGTGGGGTTGTGTGTGCGGCGTTGTCCGGAGTGCTCACGGTTCATTTATTGGATACGCAAAATTATATTCTTGTCGGGGTATTAAGCGGCGGAATGGCCGTGGTCGCGCAAGGCGGTGATTTAATCGAGTCGGCGGTAAAACGTCACTTTGGCGTTAAAGATGCCGGTAATTTGATTCCCGGCCATGGCGGCGCACTTGATAGGTTTGATGGTTTCTTGACGGTAGCGCCGGTGACGGCTCTTATGATGTGGATCTCAGGTGGGAGTCCTCTCGAATGGCAATTGTAGTTCAAGACGCCGCTTTGGCGCCTCGGTCGGTCACGATCTTGGGTTCCACGGGATCGATTGGTTGTAGCACGATTGATCTTATTGAGCGGAATCCGGACGGATTTACCGTTGAAGCGTTGACCGCGCATCGCAATGTCGACCGTCTGGTCGCGCAGGCCAAGGAACTCCGTCCGCGGTTCGTTGCCATTAGCCAGGACGAGCATTACCACGCGCTTAAGGCGGGTCTTTCGGGTAGTGGAATCGAAGTCGCGGCGGGACAGGAAGCGGTAACCGCCGCCGCCGCGCGCCCCGCGGACTTTGTCATGGCGGCGATCGTCGGTGCGGCGGGGCTTGCGCCGACTTTGGCGGCGGTAAAGCGCGGTGCGATGGTCGGTCTCGCCAACAAGGAATGCCTCGTCTGTGCCGGGGCATTAATGGTTGCCGAAATTCAACGTCATGGCGCCGTATTGCTGCCCGTTGATTCGGAACATAATGCCATATTTCAGGTTTTTGATTTCGAACGGCGTGAAGCGGTCGATAAGTTGGTGTTGACCGCGTCGGGAGGACCTTTCCGGCAATTCGAACGCGAAGACATGCGTTCGGTCACACCGGCGCAGGCCGTTGCGCATCCCAACTGGGATATGGGCGCTAAGATTTCCGTCGATTCGGCAACGATGATGAATAAGGGACTTGAGATTATTGAAGCCCACCATCTTTTCGATATTCCGGAGAACCGAATAGATGTCTTGGTACACCCTCAATCGGTCATTCACAGTATGGTTGAATATGTTGACGGGTCGGTACTGGCACAGCTCGGGACACCGGATATGCGGACGCCGATAGCCTATGCGCTTGCATGGCCGGCAAGAATGGAGGCACCGCAAAAACGCCTGAATTTGGCCGATTTATCACAGCTAACTTTTGAAGCGCCCGATCACGATCGGTTCCCGGCCCTTCGTTTGGCGCGGGAATCCTTGAAGAACGGAGGCAGCGCCCCAACTGTATTGAACGCGGCGAACGAAATCGCCGTTGAGGCCTTCTTGGCCGAACGAATTGGGTTTCTTGAAATCGCAGCGATAGTTGAGGATACGTTAACGGATTTCTCCCATTGTCTAATGAATACACTTGACGATGTGCGATCGTGCGATGAAGAGGCGCGGCAAGTTGCCAAGCAAAAACTTGATGCCCGAGCCGTCTCCTAACCTACGAGGATTATTGTGGAAATTTTAGCCGTACTCTGGGACTACGTGCTGCCGTTCCTTGTCGTTTTGACGGTATTGGTCTTTGTTCACGAATTGGGCCATTACTGGGTCGCGCGGCGCTGCGGTGTCCGCGTGGAAGTGTTTTCCGTTGGTTTCGGCCCGGAAATTGTCGGATGGACCGATAAAGCCGATACAAGGTGGAAAATAAGCGCGATACCGCTCGGTGGTTACGTGAAAATGTTTGGCGAGGGTGAGCAGAGCAGCGATGGTGGGCTTCCGCAGCCGTTGACCGCGGCGGAAAGACAAGTTTCGTTTCGCCATAAGTCGCTTGGGCAGCGCGCGGCCATCGTGTTCGCGGGCCCCGCGGCAAACTTTATTTTTGCCATCCTGATACTTTCATGCCTGTTTATTTTCTTGGGGCAACCTTTTACGCCGGCTGAAATTGGTACGGTGTTGGAAGATAGTGCCGCGGATAAAGCGGGCCTGGAGCCCGGTGATTTGATCGTTCGGATTGATGGCGATGAAATCGAGCGCTTTGAGGAAGTTCAGCAAATCATTCGTTTGAACCCGGAAACGACCGTAGAAATCGTTGTTTTACGGAATGGTACGGAGTTTACCTACGAGGTCACGCCGACCTTGCGCGAGATGAAGGATCGTGTCGGGAATACGGTCCGTATTGGCTTGCTTGGCGTAACGCGGGAAGGTGTTGCGTTCCGTAAGCATGGCCCCATGAAGGCGCTTTGGCATGCGCTTAAGGAAACATGGGGTCTTTCTAAGAGTACATTGCAGGCTGTCGGTCAAATTATCGTCGGTACCAGGTCTTCCGACGAATTAGGCGGCCCCATTAAAATTGCTCAAATGTCCGGTGAAGTCTGGAAACTGGGTGCGGTTTCCTTGATTTCCTTCATGGCGTTGCTTTCAATCAATCTTGGGTTAATCAATTTGTTCCCAATACCAATGCTCGATGGCGGTCATTTGTTGTTCTTTGCCTTCGAAGCTGTTCGAGGGCGTCCGTTAGGTGAAAGAGTTCAGGAATACGGATTTAGAATTGGGGTGGTGCTGGTATTCAGTCTCATGCTATTTGTTATTATTAATGATCTTGTGAGTATACCTATCTGGAATACATAGAATTTGGTACGTCTTGTTTTCGGCGCCCTTCAGGAGTCTTCATTGAGTTTTATTGCGCGAATACTTGCTTGCGCGGCGCTGGCGTTAGGAACTGTTGTTTTCTGGAGTTCCGTTTATGCCCAAACGGGGCCGACCATCGTTCCTCCTTCACCGCGCGCGGGCTCGCCGGCGCCTTCGGTTAGACGATCGACACCGGTTCGTCCCGGGTTGCCGACCGTTGCGGAAATTGTTGTCGAGGGAACGCAACGTATTGAGCCCGAGACGGTTCGGTCATACATGCTCATCAAGGAAGGCGATCCGATTGACCCGGACCGTGTCAACGAGTCGTTAAAGGGCCTGTTTTCGACGGGGTTGTTCTCGGACGTGACTTTTCGGCTCGAGAGAGACGTTCTATTCGTTCGGGTCGTGGAAAATCCGATCATCAATCGAATAGCCTTCGAAGGCGATAAAGAGCTGGAAGAGGATACACTTCGCAACGAGGTACAACTGCGCCCTCGGATCGTGTATACGCGAACCCGTGTGCAGAATGATGTGAAGCGAATACTAGATCTCTATCGCCGTACGGGACGGTTTGCCGCCTCGGTGGAACCTAAAGTCGTTCAATTACCGCAAAACCGGGTCGACCTGATATTCGAAATCGAGGAAGGGCCGCTGACCGGTATTCGCAGAATTAGCTTTATCGGCAATCGTGAGTTTTCCGACCGTTCCTTGCGTGAAGCCATTCAAACCGCGGAGACTCGCTGGTACCGTTTTTTGTCGTCCGACGATACCTATGATCCTGACAGGTTGACCTTCGATCGCGAACTTTTACGCCGTCACTATTTGCGTAATGGCTATGCGGACTTCCGAGTAGTATCCGCGGTGGCGGAATTGACGCCGGATCGGAAAGATTTTTTCATTACGTTCACGATCGAGGAGGGCAAGCGCTATAAGTTCAATGCGCTCACGATTCAATCGAAGATCAAGGATGTAAAGCCAGAGGCGATCCAACCGGTTATCGAGATCGAAGCCGAAGATTGGTATGATTCGGAGGCCGTCGACAATACTGTCTTGAAGCTTTCCAATGCCGTTGGCGACCTTGGCTTCGCCTTCGTGTCGGTTTTGCCGAATGTGAAACGAAATCGAACCAAACGGACGATCGATATAAAGTTCGTGGTTCAAGAAGGGCCGCGGGTCTTTATTGAGCGGATTGATATTGGCGGCAATATTCGAACCCTGGATAAGGTCATACGTCGTGAATTCCAGGTCGTCGAAGGTGATGCGTTTAGTTCGACCAAGTTGCGGCGTTCGCGTACCAGAATTCAGAACCTTGGCTATTTTTCCCGTGTTGACGTTAACAATGTACCCGGAAGCGAAGCCGATAAGACAGTGATCAAAGTCGATGTCGCCGAACAATCGACCGGCGAATTGAGTGTCGGCGCTGGCTTTTCATCACAGAGCGGACCGCTTGTAGACCTGCGTGTCCGGGAGCGAAATTTGCTTGGAAAGGGACAGGACCTCAGGGCGTCCATTACCATTGCCGCTGAACGGCAGAATTTCGATCTCGGTTTCACGGAGCCGTATTTCTTGGATAAGGAACTGTCTTTCGGCCTTGATGGTTTCCACACCGCGTCGAGTAATGTAAGTGAATTTGAAGCGATATCGACCGGTGCCGGTATTCGGCTTGGATACCGGTTGACCGACAATTGGAGCCATCGTGTTCGCTACACGCTGCGACGTGATGAGATCACGAATGTCGAAAGCGATGCTTCGAAATTCATCAGGGCCGAGGAAGGCACGGATTTTGTGTCGGTTGTCGGTCACGATCTCTCCTATGACCGGCGGAACTCAAGAATTGAACCGACTGATGGCTACTTTGTTAAGCTTTCCAACGATGTTGCTGGCCTCGGTGGCGATATTAGCTATTTGAAGTCGGTCCTGAGCGGAAAATATTTTTATAGTATCGCGCAGAGTTGGGTCGTTAGCACTCGTGCCGAAATTGGGCATATTGAAGGCTTTAATGACGACGGTGTTCGGATCAGTGATCGTTTCTTTCTGGGGGGAGATAAATTACGGGGTTTCGATAATGGTGGCGTTGGCCCGCGCGATACGAGTACCGACGATGCGCTCGGCGGCAAGGTTGTTTATTCAGGCACGGTGGAATTAGTATTCCCGCTTGGACTTCCCAAACAGTTTGGTGTCAGTGGCGCAATTTTTACCGATGCGGGTAGCCTCACGGATTTGGACTTTGACGATCCCGTTATCGTGGACACCGCGAGTCTGAGGTGGTCGGCAGGCTTCGGCGTTGCATGGCGGTCGCCGTTCGGCCCGGTGCGACTTGACTTTGCGGTGCCGCTTATAAAAGAAGATTTCGACGAAACAGAGAATATTCGGTTCAATTTTGGCACAAGATTCTAAAGAATTTTCCTATTCGCATTGCGCCGCAATCGGGGGCAAATTTGCACTTTGGGACAATATTCATGTTTGATATTCAAGTTACGCGGATTTTTGCGACGGTTGCCTTGGCATTGACGCTATTGGCGCCGTCTATTGAGGCGCAAGCACAGAAAACGAGTGGCAAACGCGTATTACCACCGCCGATCGTCGCAATGATTGATTTCAAGCGCGTCGTAGAAAATTCGGCCGCAGGGCGAAGTATTATTCAGCAGATAAACCAACGGCACGCTAGAACTCAAAAGGAGATAGCCAAGGATACGGCGGCGCTGGAGAATTCCAAGCAGGAACTCGAACGGCAGCGCGCCATATTGGCACCTGATGTGTACAAATCTAAGTGGCGTGATTTTCAAGTTAAGGTGCAGCAATACCGTAAATCTATTCAAGGTGAGCAACGCCGATTGGATGCGATGCTGGCTCAGGGAATTTTGAAGGTAGAAGCGAAGTTGGTGGAGATCTTGCGCGAACTCGCGAATGACCTAGGTGCGAATATTGTCATTGATGCGGGTCCCGGAAGAGGAAGCGTCCTTTTCTCCGACGCACGGCTGGTTATTACGAAGGAGGCGACGGAACGCCTTAACCAAGTATTACCAGACGTCATCGTGCAGGAACCTGTCGCCAACACCCAAACCGAGCCACAGAAACCTCGCTTGCAGGTGCCGAAAGTACAGTAGCGCGATGGCTGATCCCCGGTTTTTTAATAGATCCGGCCCGTTTCTCTTAGGAGATCTAGCCGCGCGGATCGAAGCGGAAGTGGCGGCGGGAGATGATTCCAGTATCGAACTATTCGACGTCGGCCCATTGGACGTCGCGTCGTCGGGAACACTGAGTTTCCTGGACAATCAAAAATATGTTGACGTCTTTCAAGCGAGCGATGCCGCTGCCTGCATCGTGGCGCCGAAATTTGCCGATCGGGCGCCGGCGAATATGGCACTATTAATTTCGAACGAGCCCTATAAGGCATATGCGCGGGCCGCCGCGCTGTTTTATCCGACACCATTTCCAGACCCCGGGATCGCACCTTCGGCCGTGGTCGGCGAATCAGCGCATATATCTGACGGATGCCGTATTGATCCCGGGGCAGTGATTGGAGATGATTGCCGATTGGGTGCGCGCTGTCATATAGGCGCAAACGCGGTTGTCGGTGATGCGGTCCAAATTGGTGCGGATACGAACATCGGCGCGAATGCATCGCTCAGTCATTGTGAAATTGGCGAACGTGGGTTGATTCATCCCGGCGTGCGGATTGGACAGCGTGGATTTGGTTTTGCGATCGATCCGAAAGGCCACGTTATGGTGCCGCAACTTGGCCGCGTGATCGTCGGTAACGATGTGGAGATCGGTGCGAATTCGACGATTGACCGCGGTGCCGGACCCGATACCGTAATTGGCGACGGTACGATGATTGATAATCTCGTGCAGATCGGGCACAACGTGCAAATTGGCAGGGGATGTATCGTTATTGCGCAAGCAGGTGTCGCGGGTAGTACGGTTCTGGAGGACTTTTCCGTCATTGCCGCACAAGTTGGTATAGCGGGCCATTTGCGCGTTGGGACCGGCGCTCAAATTGGCGCACAGGCGGGGGTCATGAGAGATGTGGACCCGGGCGCTAGAATGTTGGGATCGCCGGCGGTACCGGCGCGACAGTTTTTTCGGCAAGTTGCCGGGATAGAAAAATTGGCAAACAAGAAGGGCGCGTAGGAATGGATGACCACGCGGAAAGGGCAGGGGACGTCGATATTAATGCGATAATGCGAATGATACCGCACCGGTATCCATTCCTCATGATCGATAAAGTCGCGGATATCGTCGTCAATGAAAGTGCGGTTGGCATTAAAAATGTCTCAATCGCGGAACCGCATTTTCAAGGTCATTTCCCCTCGCGGCCGGTTATGCCGGGTGTGTTGATTATTGAAGCAATGGCGCAAACGGCGGCGGTTCTTGTCGTTAAAACGTTGGGTGTGGAAGCGGAAGGAAAACTGGTCTACTTCATGTCCGTGGATAAAGCGCGGTTCCGAAAACCGGTTGTTCCTGGCGATGTATTGCATGTCCATGTCTCGAAGGACCGTATGCGCGGCAATGTTTGGCGTTTTGTGGGCGAAGCCAAAGTAGATGGAACCCTGTGCGCTGAGGCGACCTTCGCGGCCATGATTATGGATGATTAGATGACAGATATTCATCCCAATGCGGTCGTTGATCCGAATGCGAAAATCGGACAAGGCGTTGTTATCGGACCTTATTGCGTCGTCGAAGGAAATGTGACGCTAGATGATAATGTCGTCCTGCATTCCCATGTCGTCGTCGGTGGATTGACGCATGTCGGTGCCGATACCCATATCTATCCGTTTGCTTCCATTGGACTGCCGCCGCAGGATTTAAAGTATGCCGGCGAATCCTCCGAGTTGATCATTGGACAGCGCAACAAAATTCGCGAGCACGTTACGATGAACCCCGGTACGGCTGAAGGCGGCATGATCACGCGGGTCGGGGATGATTGCCTGTTGATGGTGAATGCTCATGTCGCGCACGACTGCCATGTGGGAAACAATGTTATCATGGCGAACAACGCGACCCTGGGTGGTCATGTGACCGTTGGCGATTACGCAATACTGGGCGGTTTGTCGGCGGTGCATCAATTCGTACGCATCGGACGGCACGCGATCGTCGGTGGCATGTCTGGCGTTGAAAACGATGTTATTCCGTATGGCTCGGTCATGGGAGACAGGGCGCGACTGAGTGGCCTGAATGTCATTGGCTTAAAGCGACGGAATTTCGCGAAAAATGAAATCCACAATCTCCGAACGGCATATAGAATGCTATTTGCCGAGGAAGGAACCTTGCACGAGCGTGTCGAGGACGTTGCGGAAATGTTCAATGATAATCCCGATATTCTTGAGATCGTGGAATTCATGCGCGTTGACTCGTCGCGTGGGCTAACGCAACCGCGCTGATCTAGTGACACCAAAACTTGGAATATTAGCGGGAGGCGGGATTTTACCGCAACTTCTGGTCGAAGCATGCCGTGAACAAGATCGCGCCGTGTTTGTACTCGCCTTTGAGGGTTTTACAGAGGTCGAAACAACACGGAACGTCGAGCATGAATGGGTGCGATTGGGGGCTGTGGGGGCAGCCTTGAAAAAACTGCGCGTGGCGGGGGTAAAGGAACTAGTCCTAGCAGGGCCAATCAGGCGACCGTCTCTCGCCGACCTGCGGCCTGATGCTCGAGCGCTTAAGTTTTATGCGCGTGCCGGTACAAAGATGATGGGGGATGATGGGCTTCTTCGCAGCGCTATTTTGGCGCTTGAGGAAGAAGAGGGTTTTCGTGTCGTCGGCGTTGATGATGTTATTTCCGGACTTACCGCCAATCCCGGGCGCCTTGGGACGCATGAGCCCGATGCAAGCGCGCGCCGTGATATTGAGCGTGGCGTTGCCGTACTAAAGGCGCTTGGCGCTGCCGATGTGGGGCAGGCAGTAGTCGTGCAAGATGGTATTGTATTGGGTGTGGAGGCGGTTGAAGGTACCGATGCCCTTCTCAATCGCTGTGCAGCGTTGAGACGCGAAGGGCCGGGTGGCGTTCTTGTAAAGCTTTGCAAACCGGGACAAGAGAAACGGGCGGATTTGCCAACGATTGGCCCCAATACGGTTTCCGGCGCCCATAAAGCCGGTCTACGCGGCATTGCTGTCGAAGCCGGCGTAACGCTAATCATGGCGCGTGAGCAGGTGATTAAGGCGGCGGACACCTCTGAACTATTCCTAATTGGCCTACCTTCATCGTGACAGACGAGCCACTGCGAATTTTTCTTGTAGCCGGTGAACCATCTGGTGATGTGTTGGGCGGGCGGCTGATGATAGCACTGAAGAACGCGATGGATGGGAATGTACAGTTCATGGGTGTCGGTGGCCCCGCGATGCAAGCGCAAGGCTTGAAAAGCTTGTTCCCAATGGCAGAGCTTTCGGTAATGGGAATCGTCGAAATATTACCACATGCGCGTTTGCTGTTTCGGCGGATGCGGGAGACGGCGGCGGCGATCGATCAGGCATCGCCCGATGCCGTGGTCACGATTGATGCGCCGGCGTTCGCGCACGGTGTTGTAAAGCGAATCCGAAATGCCAATTTGCCGCGCATTCACTATGTAGCACCTCAACTCTGGGCATGGCGTCCTTGGCGCGTCCACAAATTCAAACGACACTTTCATCATCTGCTAGCACTGCTGCCGTTTGAGCCGGCCTGGTTCGCGCGCCATGGCGTCGATTGCCGCTTTGTTGGGCATCCGGTTGTCGAAAGTGAAATTGCCGATGCCGACGGTGCCGCATTTCGAGCGCGCCACGGGATTGATCCCGATGCGATGGCTATCTGTGTCCTGCCGGGTAGCCGCAAAGGGGAAGTTTCGCGATTGTCGCAGCCCTTTCGCGAGACATTGGCGCGGCTTCGAGAGCGCTATCCGGACCTGATCGCGGTTATTCCGACCATACCAAATGTATCTGATCTGGTAAGGAGCTTTGCCAATGATTTGCCGCTACCGGCAATCATTACAGACAAGCCGGGTGAAAAATTTTCAGCCATGGCTGCGTGCAATGTCGGCCTGGCGGCCTCGGGAACGGTTACCCTCGAATTGTCCTTGGCGGGTGTTCCTTATGTCGTTGGGTATAGACTTTCACCAATTACGTGGTATTTGGCCAAACCGCTGTTCCGCATACCCTATGCCAATTTAATAAATTTGACCGCCGGGCGGGAGATTGTGCCGGAATTCCTGCAGTCAAAATGCTGCGCGGTTGAACTTTGCGATGGCGTGAGCAAACTAATTGAGGGTGATGGCGCCGTGCAGGTGGCGGAAACGCGTCCCGCGCTAAGGGAGATGGGCTTGGGAGGGCCACCGCCAAGTCAACGGGCGGCGCGTGCCGTCTTGGAAATTGCTCAAGCCGCTTCAGCCGATGAACGGAAATTTGCAGGATAATTAGGACGACGCAATTTATGCGCCGCCCTATAAACTTATCAGCGTTTGTCGACCGGTACGTAGGGCCGTGTGGTGTGCCCCGTATAGAGTTGACGAGGTCGGCCAATTTTTTGTGACGGGTCCTCGATCATCTCTTTCCACTGCGCGATCCAGCCAACCGTCCGTGCGACGGCGAAAAGAACGGTGAACATCGATGTTGGGAAGCCAAGCGCCTTCAAGATAATGCCGGAGTAGAAATCCACATTCGGGAACAGCTTACGCTCGACGAAGTAATCGTCCTCGAGCGCAATCTTCTCCAACGCCATGGCGATTTCGAGTAACGGCTCGTTTTCAATCCCGAGTTCACCCAAAACTTCGTGCGCACTCGTCATCAAGACACGCGCCCGCGGGTCGTGGTTTTTGTAGACTCTGTGCCCGAAACCCATCAGCCGGAACGGATCGTTCTTGTCCTTGGCCCGTTCAATCATTTCGCCGATACGGTCCTTGGAACCGATTTCGTTCAGCATGTCGAGCACGGCCTCGTTGGCCCCGCCATGCGCCGGACCCCACAGCGAGGCGATACCTGCCGCGATACAAGCGAAAGGATTGGCGCCTGATGAGCCGGCCATACGGACGGTGGACGTCGATGCATTCTGTTCATGATCGGCGTGCAAAATGAAGATCCGATCCATCGCACGGGAGACAACCGGACTGATTTTGTAATCTTCGGATGGCACCGAAAACATCATATGCAGGAAATTCTCCGCATAGGTCAGATCGTTGCGCGGATAGACAAAGGGCTGCCCAACCGAATATTTGTAGGCCATCGTCGCGATCGTCGGAATTTTTGCGATCAGCCGGTGTGAGGCGATCATCCGTTGATGCGGATCGTTAATGTCGGTCGAATCGTGATAAAAGGCGGAAAGCGCGCCAACAACGCCGCACATAATTGCCATCGGATGGGCGTCGCGCCGGAAACCACGATATAAATTAAGAAGCTGCTCATGAACCATGGTGTGGTTCGTGATCGTCGTCTCAAACTCTTCCCGCTCGGCCTTGGACGGCAGTTCGCCGTTTAAGAGAAGGTAACAGAGCTCCAGAAAACTGCTGCTTTCGGCTAATTCCTCAATCGGATAACCGCGATGTAATAAGATGCCTTCTTCACCGTCAATATAGGTGATTTTGGATTCACAGGACCCCGTTGATGTATAACCAGGGTCATAGGTGAAGTGGCCGGTCTGCGCGTAAAGCGGACGAACATCGATAACTTTCGGGCCTACGGTGCCCGGGATCAATGGCAGGTCGTAATCCTTGCCCGTGCTGTGATCTTGCAGCGTTACATACTCGTTTCCCGCGCCTTTCGCTTCCTGACTCATTGCAGCCCTTTCTTTTATTATCAATAACTTGCAAAGTGTTCGCAGTGCGGTACCTTAAAACACGCCGCGCCTCTGAAAACCAGCGCCGACCGTCTTCCGCGTCTGCTACTAGTATAGAGATCAATTCGCCTTCGGGCAAATTTGGCTCGGTCAATTAGCCGGCGTTGGGGACCGCGGCCAGGCGCGAGAGCGCTTCGTCCTTGCCGAGCAAATGGAGGATTTCGAAGATCCCGGGTGACGCATTCGAACCGGTCAATGCGGCCCGTAAAGGCTGCGCGACCTTGCCCAGACCGAGGCTACGGTTCTCCGCGAAATCACGGGCGATTTTCTCCAGCGTTTCCTCCGACCAGTTCTCAACTGAACGCAGTTGGTTTGAAAAAGCGACAAGAAGGTCCCGGGCATCTCCGCCAAGTAACTTAGCCGCCTTGGCGTTCTCCAGGGGATATTCTGGCGCAAAGGCATAGAAACGAGCCATTTCGGCAAGTTCGTTCAAGTTCTTTGCGCGTTCCGTCAGGCTGCCAATTCCAGCTTCGAGGCGTTGACGGATTTTCGCTGAGAGCGCCTCGCTTGTCATACGCGGAAGGATTTGATCGATCAGTGCGGACGCGGGTGTCTCACGAAGATACTGGCTATTCACATGTTCGAGTTTCGGGAAATCAATTCGGGATGCGGACTTGCCAACGCCGTCCAAGTCGAACCATTCGATAGCTTGCTCCGTTAAAATGATTTCATCATCGCCATGACCCCATCCAAGCCGTAACAGATAGTTCCGCAACGCGGCGGGAAGGTAACCCATTTTCTCATAGGCATCGACGCCGAGAGCGCCATGCCGTTTCGACAGCTTTTGTCCATCGGCGCCGTGGATTAGCGGGATATGCCCAAAGGTTGGTATCGGCCAATCGAACGCTTGAAAAAGCAAGGTTTGCCGTGCTGCATTCGTGAGGTGGTCGTCCCCCCGAATGACGTGAGTTACCCCCATGTCATGATCGTCGACGACGACCGATAGCATGTAGGTCGGCGACCCGTCACCGCGCAATAAAATCATATCGTCGAGTTGCTCGTTGGCGACACGCACCGGTCCTTGCACTTGATCGTCAATGACGGTCTCTCCGGATTGCGGCGCCTTGAGCCGTATGACCGGATTAACCCCTTCGGGTGCTTCGGCGGGATCTCGGTCACGCCAGCGCCCGTCATAGCGAATGGAGCGCCCTTCGCGTTTCGCGGTTTCGCGCATCTCCGCCAGTTCTTCCGGAGTGCAATAGCAAAGATAGGCCGCGCCTTTGTCCAGGAGTTCCCGCGCCGCCGCCGCATGTCGGTCGGCGTGCTTGGACTGAAAGAATGTCTCTCGATCCCATTCCAGTTCAAGCCAGCGGAGGCCGTCCAAAATCGCGTCGATTGCATCCGTCGTCGAACGCTTGCGATCGGTGTCCTCGATACGCAAGAGAAATTCCCCGCCGTGATGTTTCGCGAACAGCCAATTGAAAAGCGCGGTTCGCGCACCGCCGATATGTAGAAACCCGGTTGGTGAGGGGGCAAAGCGCGTTACGACGGACATTTTTCGACCTTTCCTTTCAAGTGGCGTGATCAACTGGTTCCGGGCGATGGCGTTTTACACGAAGCGAGTAGAACGAACACGATGTTTCTCGGTTGTACAAATAGACTGGCGTACCGGTCCCGCAATTTGGCATAAACGAGAAGAAGGTGGACCGTATTATGTGGTCGGGCGATTCAGTCAGAACAGCAGGTTTGGGGCTCTCGGCGGTTGCGCGGAGTTTCGCGCGCGAACGAGAACGCTGGACTCTCTGGTCTCCCGTGTTCATCGGCATTGGCATCGCGACCTACTTTTCACTTGATCGGGAGCCGGTGATTTGGCTTGGACCGATGCTCCTTGGCATCGCTTGTGTTGTCTTGATTTGGGGACGGTATCGCCAATTCCTTGTCCTTTTCGCCGCCGCCGGTGCGCTGTTGGCGTTGGGCTTTTCGGCCGCCCAGATACGGACTCTACAGACCGCCGCGCCAGTTCTCGAACGGTCCTACGGCCCGAAGACGATTAGCGGGCGTGTCCTTAAAGTTGAGGCATTTTCGAACGCTACAAGGGTCACTCTCGATCAAGTTTCGCTCGTCGGGATCACGCCGGAGGATACACCACACCGTATAAGAATTCGTTTGCGGGCCACCGACCGGCCCCGAATTGGGTCGTATATCAAGGTGTATGGGAAGTTGTTGCCGCCAAGCCGGCCAGCGGCGCCGGGCGCCTTCGACTTTCAACGGCATGCTTGGTATTTGAAACTTGGGGCGGTTGGCTTTGCTTTTGGTGGCGCGGAGCGAACTGAAAACGGCAATTTAACCGAAAGCGACAGGGCCGGTCTTTGGATTGCGAAGTTGAGGCAAAGGATTGCGACGCGAATTCGCGTGGCGCTGCCAGGTAATACCGGCGCCGTGGCAGCTGCATTGGTGACGGGAGACCGGAGTGCTATCCCACGCGACGTTATGAGCGCGATGCGCGATTCCGGATTGGCACATCTTCTTGCAATTTCGGGTCTGCATATGGGGTTGGTCGCGGCGATCCTCTTTTTTGGGTTACGGCTACTACTCGCCAGCAACGAGACGCTGGCGCTGCGCTATCCGATAAAGAAGTTTGCCGCTTTGGCGGCGCTGACCGGCGGCTTGGCGTATTTGATATTGACCGGCGCCACGATTCCCACGCAACGAGCCTTTCTAATGACGGGGCTGGTTTTGCTTGCCGTTATTCTTGACCGTACGGCGATATCGCTTCGTCTGGTTGCGTTGGCGGCCACGGTGATATTGATGATCGCGCCGGAAAGCCTGCTTAGCGCCAGTTTTCAGATGTCATTCGCTGCCGTCGTTTCGCTCGTCGCCGTCTATGAGAGTGGGCGACCCTTTTCGGGTATCGGTGCCGATAAAACGCGGAAACGAATTGCCCTCTATGTCACGGGTGTCGCGATAACGACCATTGTAGCGGGCTTGGCGACGGGGATTTTCGCCATGTATCATTTCGGCCGTGTTGCTCATTTCGGGCTGGCGGCCAATTTATTCGCGGTACCAATTACCGCGTTCTGGATCATGCCGGCTGCAGTCTTGGCCATGGTTCTGATGCCGTTGGGTTTGGAAGGCTTCGCACTTGCCCCGATGGGCTGGGGAATCGATGCCGTAGTCGGCATTGCACGGTACGTTGCGGAATTGCCTAACGCGATAAGCTTGGTCCCGGCAATGCCCATGTTTGGCTTGGGTGCGGCCGCAATCGGCGGTCTGTGGCTTTGCCTCTGGCGGCGGCGATGGCGTTATCTTGGTATTATGGGCGTCGCATTTGCCATCGCGACCGTCTTTGTGAATTCGGGACCCGATATACTTGTGTCCGCCGACGGACACCTTATGGCCGTTCGGACTGGCGACGGTCGTCTTTCCATGTCTACGACGCGTCGCGAAAAAAGAACCGCCCGGACGTGGCTAAGCCGCGCTGGACAGGGAGAAGCGGGAAACTGGCTTGCGGAGGTCACGACACTACGTTGCGACAGCGTCGCTTGTATCTATCGTCCGGAAAACAACGTCGTTGCGCTGGTCAATGATCCCCGCGCTTTGGCGGAGGATTGTCTACGCGCGGATGTAGTTGTCAGTTCAGTGCCCGTGCGCGGGCGTTGTCCTGCCGCACGGCTTGTTGTCGATCGTTTTGATCTGTGGCGTTGGGGTAGCCATGCCATTTGGCTGGAAGAGGGAAGGCCTGAGGTCACCACCGTGGCTGATATTCAGGGCGATAGGCCTTGGTCGACAAAACGTAGGCCTAGTCGCAAGCCGATCAATAACGGCGCAAAAGCCCAATCAGCCTTCCTTGTACCTTGACCCTGTCCGGTCCGAAAATTCGTGTTTCATACGAAGTGTTCGCCGGCTCCAGCGCGATTGAGTCGCCTTTACGCCGCAACCGTTTGAGCGTTACTTCGTTTTCGTCGACTAGGGCGACGATTATCGCACCTGTTTCCGCCGTGTCGCAGCGTTGAATGACCACGGTATCACCTTCGATAATGCCGGCATCGACCATGGAGTCACCCTCAACCTCAAGCGCATAATGGTCGCCGCCGCCCAGCATGCTGGCCGGAATATCGACCGCGTTGGTCTGGTCTCTTAGCGCTTCAATTGGTGTACCCGCGGCAATCTTTCCGTAAAGAGGAAGCGGAACCGACTCCATGCTATCGGTGTATTCCGGCGGCAATGGCGGCGCATATTCTTCGTTGCTGATGACTTTCGGCGAGAAACCTGATTTGGAACCAAGGCCGGCGGATTCCGCGTTCTCGGGGAGCCGGACGATTTCCAGCGCGCGGGCCCGATGCGGCAAGCGGCGGATAAAGCCGCGCTCTTCCAGACCCGTGATGAGGCGGTGTATGCCGGATTTCGACTTTAGATTAAGGGCTTCCTTCATTTCCTCGAAAGAGGGAGACACGCCTGATGCCGCGAGGCGTTCTTGAATGTACATCAACAACTCGTACTGTTTGCGGGTCAACATAATGATTCTCCCCAAATCGTCCGTATCCCGTATCTTGTCCAGCTACAGCTGGAAAGGGTCGATAAACTTGTATTTACAGACACAAGATATGGAACAAAACAAAAACACAACACATGTTCTAGTTTAGTTCGCTTTTTCGGTCAAGGCGTATTTAGGGCGAATTTCTAGACGCGCGCCATACCATTGGGGATGGGAATATATTCCACCAAGGCGCCTGCTTCCGCCGCGGGAGCAAAAGGTGGCCGAACTATAAGACAGTCCGCTCTCGCCATACGCGAAAGCATGGAACTGTCTTGCTTCGCGAAGGGGGCGGTGATCAGGCGTCCATGGGCATCATGTTCGAGGGTTGCGCGAAGATAGTCCTCGCGTTGATCGTTCTCACCCAACGCCGTCTTTAGGCGTGCCGTCAGGCGGGGCTGTTCGGTTGTGATCACACCGAGCATCTTTTCAATCGCCGGCAGCATGTAGATGATCGCGCAGACTACGGTTGAGACCGGGTTGCCGGGGAGGCCGAGCACCGGTGTTTCGCCAATTTGCCCAAAAATAAGCGGTTTGCCCGGACGCATTGCGATGCGCCAGAAGTCGAGTTCCATGCCCATATCGCCGAGCACGCTTTGCACTAGATCGTGATCGCCGACCGAGGCGCCGCCTGTCGTCACCAGCATATCCGCGCCACGCGCACCTTCCGCCATCGCGGCCAAGGCGTCGCGGTCGTCCGGCGCAATGCCGAGCAATACCGGTTCGCCGCCGCGCGCCGAGACGAAGGAAGCCAAGGTGAGGCTGTTCGAACTGACGATTTGGTTTGGTCCAAGCGGATCGCCGGGCATGACGATTTCATCGCCCGTAGCGAGGATCGCCACCCGAGGTTTTCGGCGGACCATGAGCCAAGGGATGTTCATCGCCGCGGCGAAACCGACGTCGCGGGCGGTCATGATCCGTCCGGCCTGGAGTCCTATTTCATCTTCTCGGAAGTCGAGTCCGGCGGGCCTTATATAGTGACCTTCCGGAACGGAGACCTTGACCGTAACGCGGTTGCCGTCGGCCTCGGTATCTTCTTGTATGACGATCGCATCGGCGCCCGCGGGGACGGGGCCACCGGTAAAAATTCGCACACACTGGCCAGGACCAAGAGCGCCTTCATGTTCGCCTCCGGCAGGCGCATGCCCGACAATTTCAAGCGTGACGGGTGGGTTTGAAACATCGGCGGCACGTACCGCGTATCCATCCATGGCCGATACGGCGACCGGGGGTTGCGTGCGCCGTGAACGCACATCGGTTGCCAGCACGCGGCCAAGGCTTTGTGGGAGCGAAACCTGTTCCGGTTGCAGGGGCGAGCAGGCCGCGAGGATCCGTGTGCGGGCGTCTTCAACCGAAAGCATTACGCACCTTCATAGGTGCCGGACTTGCCACCGGCCTTATGCGTCAGGTGAATTTCCGCAATG
>JAJFJC010000124.1 GCA_021774385.1 Alphaproteobacteria bacterium | reverse complement strand
TTTGACCGTTCACGGACAGCGTAACCGTGCGTCGTTCTCCCATGGCTACGCCCTCCCTTGCAGCGCGCGGTCATAGGCCGCGGCCAAAGCCCTTCGCGTATAAACGACAGCCAATCTTCGGCGATACTCCCGCGAGGCATGAACGTCCTCGATCCCGGCAACCAATTCCGCGATACTCGCAGCTTCGGCAAAAAGTCCTTCATCGGGCTTGCGCCCAATCAATTTCGCCTCCGCCGCCGCCAGCCGGACCGGACCGACATCGACACCCGTCAAGGCAATCGCAACGCGTTCAATTGCACCGGCACCATCAAGCACCATCAGCGCCGCCGCGCCCGCAAGCGCGAAATCGCCATGCCGGCGGGCCATTTCCAAAAACGCGTAGCCATGACCGGTTGGCCAGCAGGGTACCGTAATGCCGACCAGCAATTCATCGGGCTCCAGATTTGGCATCATATAGCCGAGCGTCCAATCGCCGATTGGCACATCCCGGTCGCCGCGCACGCTTGTGACATGCAAAACGGCGTCCAGTGCGCTGAACACCGCGGGCATTTCGGCGGAAGGATCAAGATGGGAAAGACTGCCGCCGACCGTACCGCGATTGCGTGTTTGGATATGACCGACAAGCGATAAGGCCTCAATCAGTAGAGGGCAGCGTGCCTGGACAACCGGGGAGTCCGCAACATCGCGCTGGCGCACCATGGCGCCAAACCTGATGCCCCCCTCGACTTCCCGAACTTCCGCGAGATCGGAAATGCGATTGATATCGACAATATGATCGGGTGCGAGGTAGCGAAAATTCATCATCGCCATCAGCGACTGCCCGCCAGCAAGAATTTTCGTGTCCTCCAAACCCGACAACATTGCGACGGCTTCGGCGATGGATGCTGGGCGATGATAGGAAAATGGCGCTGGTTTCATAAATTAAATTCGTGATCCGCATGAGGGCAAAAGAAAGCTCGCCTTCATCATCAAAGTCCGGACATTTCTATGCAAGCTCCATTTTCACCATTGGCCTTTCAGGAATAGTACTTCCGTCCGGCGCGGCACTTTCGCAAGGTTGATCTCGATTGTGTCACTATCGTGAGTGCGAATGGGGTACAGCGCCTTCGCCTTTTCGATAAACGCTTCCACGGCGCCATCGAAACCGTAATGCATCGGGATAATCAACTTCGGATTGATTTGCGCCAGGACACGGAATAGTTCGCTATGGGTCATTGTCATCCAGCCATCAATCGGCGCGAAGGCGATATCGATACGGCCCAGCTGGCCGACCTGTTGTTTGGACAGAACATGATGGAGATGGCTGATATGCACAACACAAAGGTCGGCTGACTCGAAGACGAACATCGAATTTCCATTCGCCATCCGGCCGCTGATATCGGTCAGGTTTGTCGGCACGTTGCGGACCCGCAAATCCTCGAGAAAAATATTGTGCCGGGCCACACCACCCGCCGGGTCCCAGCCGCGCAAAACATGCTTGATCCCATCCGCGATGAGATCGGTATAGTGCGAATCGTGCGAGTTGTTCATCGTCACGATATCCGGCGTCGCCGGTAGTGGCAGATAGCCGTTGTAGTCGGTTAGAACCTTAGTACCCGCCGCCGACTCGATCATAAAACTAGCATGCCCGACAAACGTAATCTTGAGGTGTTCAGCAGGAACGGCGGATGTTTGTCCAAAGCTTGCCCGGATCACGGGAAACGGTTCTGACGCAATAGGAAAACAAGTCGCCGAGGCCGAACCCAGCCCAATCCAAATCGACAGGATTAGGACTGATGCAAACATTCGTTTCATTTGCCACCCCCGCCACGATGCCTAACCATTTCGTTAGCTTAACACCGTTTCGAGAAGTTGCGAGCCGTTGTGACATTGGCTTGCGCGCGCTAGGCTTTGGCAACCTTCCGCAGGCTTGATGGAGTTATAGGGAATGAAGTTCGGAATATTTTATGAATTGCAGCTGCCCCGCCCCTGGGAACCCGGTAGCGAACAGAAACTGTTCAATAACGCGCTGGACCAAATGGAATTGGCCGACAATTTAGGCTTCGACTATGCCTGGGAAGTCGAACATCATTTCCTTGAGGAATATTCGCACTGCCCGTCGCCGGAGGTGTTTCTGGGCGCGGCCAGTCAGCGGACCAAGAATATCCGCCTCGGCCACGGCATCATTCAGTTGACGACCAACCATCCTGCCCGCGTCGCCGAGCGGGTCTCCTCGCTCGACCTGCTGAGTAACGGTCGCGTCGATTTTGGTATGGGCGAAGGCGGCAGCGTGACCGAACTTGGCCCGTTCGACCGTCCGTTGGAAACCAAGCGTGAGGTTTGGGAAGACGCGGTACGCGCCGTCATGCCGATGTTCAAGGATGGCGGCTGCGAATATCACGGCGAGTATTTCGATTTTCCGCTGCGCAATGTGCTGCCAAAACCGGTGCAGAAACCGCATCCGCCGCTATGGGTCGCGTGTTCGCAACTGAAAACCATCGAATATGCCGGCCGCAAGGGCATGGGCGCATTGGGCTTCCAATTCGTCAGTGGCGATGCCGCCAATGCCTGGGTACACGCCTATTACAACTCATTCACCAAACGGCAGGAAAAGCTGGCCGATTACCAGACCAATCCGAATATGGCACTGGTCAGCTATTTCATGTGCGCGGAAACCGACGAGGAAGCGCGGCGCCGCGCGGACGGCATCCCGTTCTTCCAGTTCGCGCTGCAATTCTACAGTGCCAGCCGCATTGGCGAACAGCGCGACCGGCCACCGCCCGGCACAGTCGACCTTTGGGCGGAATACGAGCGCTGGAAATCGGAAAACCCTGAAGCCCATGCCCGCGCCATATCCGGCGGCCTAATCGGATCGCCGGAAACGATCCGCAACCGGCTGCGCAAATATTCGACCTCACATGTCGACCAAATCATCCTGCTAAACCAGGCGGGTAAGAATACGAACGAACATATTTGCGAAAGCCTGGAACTCTTCGCCAAGGAAGTCATGCCCGAATTCCAGGCGATGGAGCCGGAGCATTTGGAGTGGAAACAGAAGGTTTTAGCCGGCGAGATCGAACTCGACGAACTCGATACCGCACCCTATGAGAGCCGCTTCAGCAAAAACTCGGTGCAGGCCGACACGATCCGCGGTTCAGATGCCGCGGACTAAACGAAAATGACGCGTCGCGGCCATCCGGCTAGTCCTGGATAACCGCGTCGACGTCGATCTCGACCAGAATGTTCGGGTTTGCAAACCCGTCCACGATTAGGCCGGTGCCACAAGGGAAAACCCCCTTCAGGTGCTTCCCCGTCGCCTGATAGACTGGATCCCGATAGGCGCGGTCGGCGATGTAGGTCGAAATCTTGCAGACGTCCTCGAATCCTGACCCGGCTTCTTCCAGTAGCGTCTTGATATTTCGCATCGCCTGATCGGCCTGTGCGCCGGCGTCGCCATGCGCTGTAAATTCGCCATCAAGCGGCGTACCCGTCTGGCCGCGTAGATAGATGCGGTCTCCGGCACGCACCGCCTTGCAGAACTTCGAGCCAAGTTTTTGACCATCTTTGTATTCCGCGTCGGTATGGAATTTACGGAACCGCTCATGCGGCGTCCCCTTGGCCAAGGTAATCGCCATGTCGATTTCGAACAGGATTTCCGGCCGCGCGAACCCACCCATGATCAATCCCGTCGAACACGGATAAGTCTCTCCCAAATGTTCTCCCAAGACTTTATAGACCGGTTCGCGATAGGCGCGGTCACCGATATAGACGCGCAACTTGCCAATATCTTCAAAACTCGCCCCGGCTTCCGCCAGAAGTGTTCGCGCATTCCGCATCGCCAGATCAGCCTGCGCCGCGGCATCTTCCGGCCGGTGCCCGATGCCGGCATTCTTGGTGCCGTCCAAATCCGCACCGGTTTGGCCGCGCAGATAAATTTCATCATCGGTGCGAATCACCATGCAGGAATTGCGCGTGACGCCGGTTTGATTGAACCAATTCTCAGTGTCGAACAGACGAAATTTCCGGTGCTCGCTTTCGCCGGGGATCACGGCCTCGATATCCAGCTCAACTTTCATATCCGGAGTCGCCAATCCCTTCACGACCAACCCGGTCCCGACAGTCGCAATATCTTTCAAATATTTCGCCACGGTACTGTACACCGGCACGCGATAGGCGCGGTCGGTGATGTAGGTCGTAACCTTGCAGATATGCTCCAAACTCGATCCCGCTTCCTCAAGCAAGACCTTCACATTTCGCATTGCCTGATCCGCCTGGACCGCGGCGTCTCCCGCGCCCATCATCTTCTGACTTAGGTCGAGGCCGGTTTGGCCCCGCATGAAGATCCGATTTCCCGCCTTCACAACCTGGCACAAATCGTTATCCAACGTCTGGTTGGCATAGATACCGCGCGTGCTGTATTTGCGAAACCGTTCGATCTTCATGGCCGGCTCTCCCAACAGTATGTATTTGAATGATCGACAAACCCTATGGATAATGTTCGCATTTGGATAGGTCTGGAGAAATTTCAAAGATGATACGGACCGTCAGACCGGAGGACGCAGCGGCCCTTTGCACGCTCTACAATCACTACATCGAAAGTTCGATCGTAACTTTCGAAGAGGAACCGGTTTCCGTTGAGGCTTTCCGAGAGCGGATCGAAAGCATTACCACGTCATATCCTTGGCTCGTCTATGAGGCCGACGGCGACATCGCGGGTTATGTTTACGCAAGTGCGTGGAAAGCACGGCGCGCCTATCGTTATGCGGCGGAGTCCACCGTGTACTTAACGCCGGGCCATCAGGGAAAAGGTATTGGGACCACTTTGTATGAGCGCTTGATCGCCGACCTCAAGGACCGTTCCGTGCATTGCCTGATTGCTGGAATCGCCTTACCCAACGACGCCAGTGTCGCGCTGCACGAAAAAATTGGTTTCACGAAAGTCGCTAATTTTAGGGAAGTGGGCCGAAAATTCGACCGTTGGATCGATGTCGCCTATTGGGAATTAATTCTCTGACGATCAAACTTGCCACAGCATCTTGAAACGCAGGGTGCTTGGCTCGACAATGATATCTCATTTGGAAACGCAAAAGGTACCCGCCCGATGGCCAAAATAACGTTGCGCGTTAACGGCGAGCCGCATGAGATCGATACCGATCCATCGACACCGCTTCTATTCGTCCTACGCAACCAGCTTGGCCTGACTGGCGCAAAGCTGGGGTGCGGGCTGGAGCAATGCGGCGCCTGTGCTGTTCTCGTCGATGGCGTTTCCGTATTGAGTTGCGTTCGCGCCGTGTCGGAATTCGAAGACAACGATATCCGCACGGTCGAGGGGCTGATGGAGAACGGCCAGCCGAGCGCTGTCCAAAAGGCCTTCATCGATGAAGGCGCGGCGCAATGTGGGTATTGCACGGCGGGCCTCGTCGTCGCCACGACCGCCTTGCTTAGCCAGGACCCGAACCCGGACAGCACGGCAAACGATTCAGCGCTGTCCGATCACCTTTGCCGGTGCGGCTCTCACACCCGTGTGCTTAAGGCGATCAAATCGCTAACCGTGGAAGGAGCATCCGGTGACCGCTAGCCTCACGAAACAACCCAATGTCGACCAATGGCTGTCGATCGGCGCCGATGGCCGCGTCACCATTCGCAGCGGCAAGGTCGATATCGGCCAGCGCATCTCCACCGCGATGGCCGTCATCGCGGCGGAAGAGCTGGATGTCGCGCTCGACCGCATTGATTTCGCACCCGTCGAAACCGGCGTTTCACCCGACGAAGGCGTCACGTCGGGTAGCAACTCAATGCAGGATTCAGGGCAGGCCGTTCGCCTTGCTACAGCGACAGCGCGGCGGCATTTGGTCGAGAAAGCGGCCGCGGCGTTAGAAGTCGATCCATCGACGCTAGAGCTGGCCGACGGGTTGATCCGGTCCCGCGACACCAACCGTTCGGTCACCTATTGGGATCTGCAGGGCGATCAACCCTTCGATATTGCCATCGACCCGGAGGTAAGCGTGAAGGCGCCCGAAACCTATCAACTGGTCGGTGGCCAAACGACGGCGCGCGGCATGACCGAACTTGCCACCGGCAAGACGGAATTCGTCCATGACATGACGGTGCCGGGCATGCTGCATGCCCGGGTCGTGCGTCCGCCGCACTACCATGCGCGTTTGAAGGAACTTGATGAAAGCGTCGCCCAACGGCTCGAACAATCCGGGTTCCGGGTCGTCCGCGATGGCAGCTTTCTCGCCGTTGCGGGCGCGGATGAGTATGCGGTCATCAAGGCCGCGGAACGGCTGGCCGCCGCCGCGAATTGGAATATGGGCAAGGGGCTGCCGACCCGGGATATTTACGAAAGCCTGACGGCGAATGAACGGGTCAGCCTACCCGTTGCCGACGGCATACCCCGCAAGGAACCGGTTCCGCCGCTCGGCGATCCTCCGACCGATGCCGCCCTGACCCTCAGCGCGCGATACGAAAAACCCTACCATATGCATGGATCGCTCGGCCCCTCAGCGGCGATGGCGAAGTCAGAGGGCGAGAAGCTCCACATCTGGACGCATAGCCAGGGTGTCTACGTATTGCGGGAAAGTCTCGCGGATGGACTCGGCATGGATGAGGAGGATTTACACATCATTCACGCGCCGGGTGCCGGCTGTTATGGCCATAACGGTGCCGACGATGTCGCGGTCGATGCCGCGCTGGTGGCGAAAGCAATTCCCGGCACGCCGGTTTTGCTGAAATGGTCGCGGGAAGACGAGCATGCCTGGGAGCCCTACGGCACCTGCATGGCGATGGAACTGCGCGCCAGCCTCGACGCGGACGGATCGGTTATCGCCTGGTCGCAAGAGAGCTTCGGCGACACCTATATGATGCGGCCGCGCTCAAGCCCCGACGGTGATGGGCCGAGGCGATTGTTGCCTTTGCGATATCGCGCGGAGGGCGTTGACGACCCAGTGCCGCAGCCGGCCATGCGCTACCATGTCGGCATTCACCGCAATCTCGATCCGCTTTATATTTTTCCGGAACCGAGATTGGTCAAAAATTTGGTCCGCGGTCTGCCGCTTCGGACCTCTGCGCTGCGGACTCTCGGCGGTTTTGCGAATGTCTTCGCCATCGAGTGTTTCCTGGAGGAACTGGCCGAGGCGGCCGGAATTGATTCCGTGGAATTCAGGATTCGTCACCTTGACGACGAACGCGCGCGCGATGTCGTAAAGGCTGCCGCGGAGGCTCTATATGCCGGTGACACGCCACCAAATCGTGGCCGAGGTATCGCCCTCTCGCAATACACCAATTCCAAGGCCTATGCGGCGGTGGGAGTCGAACTCGAAGTCGGCGACGATGCAAACATCAAGCTGCATCGCGCCGTCGTCGCCGTTGACGCGGGTCAAGTCGTCGACCCGGACGGCCTCGCCATGCAATGCGAAGGCGGTTTCATACAGGCAGCCAGTTGGACGCTGCACGAAGCGGTTACCTTCGACCGGGACGGTGTCACGAGCCGCGATTGGGACAGCTATCCGATCTTGCGGTTCGGCAATATTCCCGAGATCGAGACCATCCTGATGGATCGCCCAGGCAACCCGTTCCTCGGGGCCGGCGAAGCGATTGCGGGTCCCGCTGGCGCGGCCATTGCCAGCGCCCTTCATAACGCAACCGGGCTTCGCCTCAGGCGGCTACCCTTTACACCCGACGCCATTCGGGCCGCAGCGATGGAATAGTGTATCTCGTCAAATTTTCACTCCTCGCGACGATCGCGGCGCTTGCCACGGGCTGCGTTACGCAACAGGGTTGCCCCGGCGTTCAAAGTACGGATCGAATGATTTGTGCGGTAAACCACGATCCGGACATCTCGCTACGGCAAATTGAGAGCCTCGCCGATCAAGCCGCCCGCGAACGCACGGCTTTAGTTCATTTTTTTGGGAATGATATTGGTCCGGTCACGGTCAGCGTACGCGACAAAGGCAACGCATTCCACAAACCGCCATCGACGATTCACATTCCATCGCGGCTGATTAGAAAATCCCATGCCATAACGGCGCATGAGATTACCCATCTACTTACCCAGGGATGGGCGTCGCGGGTCCTGAAGGAGGGTCTTGCCGTTTACGCACAGCAACGTTTCGGCGAGCAGCAAGGCTGGCCGAACTACCGCCATACCGTTCATGCGGCGGCGCGGCGGTGGATGTCGGACAATCCCGTCGCGATCCGCACGCTCGGAGATGCCGAAACCGCATTGCGTAATGCTCAACCAGGTGAAACCGCGCGAAAGCTCGCCGCCTATAGTTTTGCCGGATCGTGGGTCATGTGGATTCTCGATGTGAAACTCAATGGCGACGTCACTCGTTTCATGAGCCAGCTTTACAGATCAGGTGATTATGAAAGCGCACTCAAACAGACCGGTAAGAGCCTGGAGCGGGAATGGCGCGCTTTCATTGGCCTAAAGACGTAAAATCGAATCTTTCCTTGAAACAGGCACGCAACGTTACTGTGATAGTTTGCGCAAGGCGAACGATGGCTAGGTGAGGTAAACGGAAGCTATGACGGCAGGCTACGAAGCCCTTTTCGACGGATACCTAGAAGGAATTAATCCTGAGCCCGTCGCCGACCCTTCTGTGTGGCACGGACCGGAGATGGCGGACGATACCAGCTGGACCTACCGTTTAACGGATAGCGACAACGCTGAAATTGAAGCCGCGGTGAAGGGATTGCCCACGTCCGCCATGGATCTCCAAACCATAGGGCTATCCGAGTTTCCGCTGCCTCGCTTGTCAAAACAACTCCGCGCCCTGCAGCACGAAATCGTCGAAGGCCGTGGCTTTGCCTTTATCAAGGGTTTGCCCATCGAACGCTATAATCACTTCGAAGCGGCAGTCCTCTATTGGGGTATCGGACAGTATTTCGGAACGCCTGTTTCGCAAAATGCGAATGGCCACCTATTGGGCCATGTAACCGATTTGGGATACGCGGCGGATGATTCCAGGCGGCGCGGCTATCAAACACGGGAAGCCTTACGCTACCACACCGACGGCTGTGACATTGTCGGGCTCATGTGTCTTCGCCATGCCAAGTCCGGCGGACTAAGCGGTATCGTCAGCGCGGGTGCCATTCATAATGCGATAGGGGAGACCCGGCCCGATCTTCTCAAGGTCCTTTACCAACCGTTCTACATATCCCGGATCGGAGAAATTCCTCTGGGGAAGCAGCCTTGGTATTTGATGCCGGTCTTCAATCTCTTCGGCGGCCATATGACCAGCATGTATCCCGCGCGCGACCTACGCATGGCGCAAAACCTGCCCGATGTCCCGCTCTTGACCGCACCCCAACAGGAAGCCTTGGCACTTGTCGACCAGCTAGCGGAGACCCTCAGCCTGAAGATGGAAATCGAGCCGGGCGACATGCAGTTTCTCCATAACCACACGATTTATCACAGCCGCTCGGGATATGAAGATTTCGAAGACACGGGTCATCGTCGGCACATGCTGCGGCTGTGGCTCTCCGCCCCAAACGGACGTCCCCTACCGCCCTATTTCGCGGAACGGTATGGAACCGTTGAGCAAGGCGCGGTGCGAGGCGGCATTCTTTGCCCGGACACGCGGCTTTCAACGCCGCTCGACGTCGTGTGAGGATTTGTTTCACGCGTCACGTTTAACCTTGAATATCAATTCGCGTACTTCCCCGTCAGCTGCGGCGTGGCCCGGCCTTCGGCCCCTTTTTCGGCATGTTCCAGCCTCGTATCACGGGACCATGTACGCTTCAAAGCGTCGCGGACATTGAAGCGCAGCCGGCCCATGCCTTCGGTCTCCAACTCGACAATATCGCCATCTTGAAAAGCGCTAAGACCGCGATGGTTGGTCCCCGTCGCCAGAATATCCCCTGGCATCAGCGTATGAATGGAAGAGGCCCATTCGATGCAGCGTGGAATTTTATGGGCCATGTCATTGGTGTTGAAGTCCTGTTTCAAATCGCCATTGACCCACAGTTTGACGTCCAAATTCTGCGGGTCGTCTATCTCGTCCGCGGTCACGATATAAGGCCCAATCGGCGCAAAGGTATCGCGCGACTTCATTTGAAAAAATGTGTTCCCCGAGGGCGGCAGGCCGCGCGCGGAGCCATCGATGAAATTCATATAGCCGAAGATATATTCCATCGCATCGGCTGCGCTAACATTGCTTGCCTGCTTGCCGATCACGATCGCCAATTCCGCCTCGCCCTCGAAAATTTCGGCCGGCACGTCGGGCAGTACCATCGTATCGCCCGGCCCAATAATCGCGCTCGGCGATTTGTGAAAGGCATTGATCGGCGCCGGTTCGCTGCGCGTGCCGTCCTCCATATAGTTGACCGCCATGCAATCGATCGTGGCGGGCCGTAGCAATGGGGGACGAATTCTCACCTCCGTGACGGGGATGCCATTGCCGCCGGCCGCAGAATCCAGCGCGGCCCGGTAATCGTCGAAACGCTCGATAAGGCCGTTTATCAGGTCGTGCGGTCCAATGTGCGGTATGTCCTTAACGATATCCGTCACGTCAAAGACCGACTCGTTGTTCAGGACACCCAGTTTAAATTCATCAAAAAAGACCAGCTTCATGGCTGTACTTCCTTATTCATATTCAGGATAGGGAATGCTGTCGGGGTCCATCGTCCGCCGAACATAATCATTCACTTGCGGGCGGTATATCTCCCACAGGAACCGGAGCTCCGTAAGCGGAGCGCGGTCGAATTCGACCCGAAGGTCGACGAGCGGAAACGAATGTTCGTGGGCAACGATTACCGCCGCCGATTTCAGCAACCGAAATTCCCCGCCAGCCGCATCACCGGCCTCCAAGGCGAGTATCAAACGCTCCGCCAGGGGGTCCGACTCGCTCGACTCGAACGCCTCTATCATCGCGGCAGGCACCTGTTCGTTACGAATAATATTGCCAATGGCGCAACACCCTTCCCCCTCGGCAGCGGCATGAATCGACTTGATCTGATCGCCATGAAACCAGGCTGTTTGGCCATTCCGGTCCACGACCGCCAACTGCCGCCATCCGATCGTCGGATCGTCCGCCGTAAGCGTTGCAATAACGTCAGACGCCGAACTTCCTGCTTCCAGCAGATCGAGCCCACGGGGACCCAGTCTCGGGTCGGTGCGATGCTGGGTGCACACCGCACCAACACC